>DDUE01000056.1 GCA_002344625.1 Rhodocyclaceae bacterium UBA2346
CGATCTATCAGAAGCGGTTGGCGCGCAGGCGCTCGGCTTCCACACCGCCGCCGGCGCTGCCCTCCAACCGCTTCTGATAGTCGGCCATCACCCGCACCGCCGCGTTGGTGTACAGATCGGCGTCCGCCGCGCTGGCGGACGACAAGGCGTGGCGCGTCCGCTCCACCGCTTCGATGGCGGCAGCGGCGGCTTCGCGGCGGGCGCCATCTTCGGCGCGCAGCTCGGCCGGTTCCTCGGGAAAATCCAGGTCGCGCAGCAGCCACGGCAAGCCGACGCTCGCCAGCACCAGCGATACGAGAATCACCGCCGCCGCAAGAAAGATCACCAGGTCACGGGCGGGGAACTCACTACCGTCGGGCAACAGCAGCGGCAGCGTCAACACCCCCGCGAGGGTGATCGCGCCGCGCACGCCGGCCAACGACACGGCGGCCACGATGCGCCAGTCGGGACGACGCAGCGCCTCGTCGCGCGCGCCGGCCTTGAACAGGTTGATGCGCAGCGACACCCAGACCCAGCCGAAGCGCAGCGACACCAGGATGGCGCTGATCACCAGCGCGTACAGAAGCAGCCACCAGCGCGAGAGGTGTCCGGTTTCCTCCACCGAGACGGCGGCGCGTGCCAGGATGCCCGGCAACTGCTCGCCCAGCAGCACGAACATGATGCCGTTGAGCGAGAACTGCACGGTGTCCCACACCGCGGCGCGCTGCACGCGTGTCGTGGCCAGCGCGCGGCCGCTGAGCTCGACGTAGCTCATCGTGATGCCCGCCGCGACCGCGGCCAGAATGCCCGACGCGTCGAGGTGCTCGGCGACCAGGTAGGCCCCGAACGGCGTCAGCAGGCTGATCAGGATGGGCGAACCCGCCTCCTCGCCCAGGTGGCGCGACAGCCAGCTCTGGGTCGCGCTGATCAAGGCCGTCACGCCGATGCCGATGGCCAGACCGACCAGCGCCACCCACAGAAAGGTCCGCGACGCGGAAGCCAGCGAAAAATAGCCGGTCATGACCGCCGCCACGGCGAAGCTGAAGCACACCAGGCCGGACGCATCGTTGAGCAGCGATTCACCCTCCAGGATGTGCATCAAGCGCTTCGGGATCGGTACCCGCGCCGCGATCGACGACACGGCCACCGGATCGGTCGGCGAGACGATCGCGGCCAGGGCGAAGGCCACCGCCAGCGGCATCGCCGGAATCAGCCAATGGATCAGGTAGCCGGCCCCGATCACGGTGAACACCACCAGGCCGAAAGCCAGCTCCAGGATGACGGCCTTGTCGCGGAAGAGCCCGACCTTGGGAATGCGCCAACCGTCCAGGAACAGCAGCGGCGGCAGGAACAGCAGGAAGAAGATCTCCGGCTCCAGGGTCACGCCTTGTCCGAACACCCCCGATATCACCGCGCCGAGCGCGATCTGCACCAACGGCAAGGGCACCGGAATGGACGACGGTATGACACGGACCAGATAGCCGCTGGCGACGACGGCCAGCAGCATGGCAAGAACGACTTCGATGGAGTGCATGGGATGGCGCTGTTTTCAGGTTTCGGGTTTCAGGTGGCGGGCGGGTGCGGCCCAAGGCCGATGCGTACTCGCCATTGTGCCAGCCCCGCGCGCCCAGCATCGGTGTCCGTCATCCGCCACCGCCGATCGTGCGCGCCCCAGGGCGTGGTTCACCGCGCCGCACGCACCGTCGCGACCCATGCGAGCGCATCGGGCAGAAAGGCCAGGCAGTCGGCCTCGAAACCGGCATAGTCGCGCAGCAACTCCGCCCCCGCCCCGGCCAGCGGGTTCGGCCGCCGCAGCCGATGCTCGGCCATCCGGTCCAGCGCCAGCGCCACGCAATCCGGATCACGGTAGCTCGCCAGCCAGTCGTCCGCGGCCATGCGCGCGAACACCGGCATGAAGCCCGGCGGCAACCCTTCGCCGTACGCCGCGATCAGCGTGTAGGTCCCGCTGGTGAACGCTGCCAGGTCGATTTCCAATCCGGCCAGGCCGCGCAGCCTGGACCAGTGCAACGCGAGGAAATGGTCGTAGAACAGATCGACCATGATGCCGCCGACCCGCCGCCGCGCGGGGCTGATGCGCGCCCGGCTGCGCCGGAATGCCGGATGGCGGTCGGCAAAGCTGTCGATGCTGCGATGCAATGCGACCCCGGCGAGCAAGGCCGGCGACAGCCCCACCGGCGGCGGCACGAGCAGGCCCTTGACGAAATCGCCCACGACACCGCCCACCCGATCGCTGTCGACCGGGCCGGCAAGATAGGCGTGGGCGAGGTAGTTCATCGCGGACGACTCGCGCGCCGGGGCAGCGCCCGGATCTCAGTCGACCACTTCGAGCGACTTGACCCAGAGGTAGCGACCGGCGGCGCCCCGATCGACCTCGGCAAGCAGCGTGACCTTCGTCTCCGGCGCAATCGGCCGGTTACGCCAGACCGAGCGCTCGATCTCGACGCGGATCTCGCCGGTGGCATCGCGGAACGTGAAGTAATCCGACCGTTGATGGGCGACGATGTGCCCGGTCACCGTCACGTAACTTCCAAGGCGCGCTTCCTCGATCTGCGCGACGGTGCTTGCCCCGCCCGTGGCGCTGGGGCCGGTGAACTGGGCCACCGCGGTCGAGGTGAGCAGCGCGAGCAACATTGTGGCGGCAATCTTCTTCATGGGCATTCCTTCTCGAAGTGGCGAACAATAGGATGATCCGGCGATCGACGGCGGCACCGCCTGCCAGCCAGACTGGCAGGCCCCGGACGACGGCCGGTGCCACCGAAGTCTATCACTCCCGCCCGGGGGCACGGCCGCCGTGGCCGGACCGCATCGATGGATTACGACTTGGCCTTCTCCCGCAGCGTAGATTACACTCCGGAACCTTTGTCACTTATCAGTTCACCCCAATCCCATGGAATGCGATCGATGTTGCCTGCCGCCGGTCTTCGCTGAAGTCTGCTCCAGGTTGCCGTCCCCTGCCTCGCCACCCGTTCGAGTGGCCGCTCTACCCGCCATCACCGCTTCAACACCTCCCCCCGGTCGATACGCCAAGCGCGCCCTTTCGACCCACACTCTTTCTGCACGGAGCGACTCGTGGAAATCCTGATCGATCCGTCGGTATGGATCGGCTTGCTCACGCTGATCCTGCTCGAAATCGTGCTGGGCATCGATAACCTGGTCTTCATCGCGATCCTCGCGGACAAACTGCCGCCGCACCAGCGGGATCGGGCACGCCAGATCGGACTGACGCTGGCGCTGCTGATGCGGCTGGTCCTGCTGACGATGATGTCGTGGCTGATCACGCTGACCGAACCCGTGCTCGTGTTCGCGCAGTTCAGTTTCTCGGGGCGCGATCTGATCCTGCTCGTCGGTGGCCTGTTCCTGGTGTTCAAGGCGACGATGGAGTTGCACGAGCGACTCGAGGGCAATCAGCATCAACATGGCCCCAGGACGGCTTACGCCGGCTTCTGGCTGGTGATCGCCCAGATCGTCGTCCTCGACGCGGTCTTTTCGCTGGACGCGGTCATTACGGCCGTGGGCATGGTGGAGCAGCTGGGCGTCATGATGGCGGCGGTGATCATCGCCATGGGCGTGATGATCGTCGCCTCCAAGCCGCTGACCCGGTTCGTGGGCGCGCACCCCACGGTGGTCATCCTGTGCCTGAGCTTTCTGCTGATGATCGGCTTCAGTCTCGTCGCCGAAGGCTTCGGTCTGCACATTCCCAAGGCGTATCTCTACGCGGCCATCGGTTTCTCGATCCTGATCGAAACCTTCAACCAGATCTCGTGGCGCAACCTCGCCAAGAACGAGTCGCGGCTGCCGCTGCGGCAACGGACCGCGGACACCATCCTGAGGATGATGGGGGGCGGGCGCAGGGTGGCCAGCGAGACCGAAAGCACGGCCGACAGCGCCGGAGGCGGCATCCAGCCGGAGGCATTCGGCGAGGAAGAACGCTTCATGATTTCGGGCGTGCTGACGCTGGCCGAGCGTTCCTTGCGCACCATCATGACGCCGCGCGGCGACATCACATGGATCGATTGCGAAGGCGATACCGAGACCATCAGGGCCCAGTTGCTCGACACCCCGCACAGCCTCTTTCCGGTCTGCCGCGGGTCGCTGGACAAGGTTATCGGCGTCGTCCGCGCCAAGGAACTGTTCACGGCGCTGGATGACGGCGGGGATCTGGCGGCCTGCGCGGCCAAACACCCTCCGATCATGGTGCCGGACCGGATCGACGTGATCAAGATCCTGGGGGTGCTGCGGCGTGCCAAGGGCAGCCTCGTGCTCGTGGCCGACGAGTACGGGACCATCCAGGGGCTGGTCACGCCGCTCGATATCCTCGAGGCAATCGCCGGCGAGTTTCCCGATGCCGATGAAACACCGGACATCGTGCGCGAAGGGGAGGAATGGCGGGTCAAGGGCACGGCCGACCTGCACCAGCTGGAGCAATCGCTGGGCGAAGTGTCGCTGGTCAGCCCCGACGACGAGTACGTGACCCTGGCTGGCCTCTTGCTCGCGCAGCACGGGCGCCTGCCGGCGGTCGGTGACGCGGTTCAGCTGGGCGACTTCCGCTTCGACGTTCTCGAGATCTCCAACCGCCGGGTCGAACTCGTCCGCATCACCCGCATCGAAGACGGGCTGCGGCCGGCGGCATAGTCACCGGCGCACAGTGGTGGTGCGGTGCGGGCCGCTGCGCGCCCTGGCTCACGGGAGCATGAACGTGCTCTTCTCGCGGACCGCGGTGCGCAGCGGATCGAGTGCGACCGTCTCGAACTCGATCCGATGGATGCCCGAGGGCATGTCCGCGCCTGGCGACGAAACCGCCAAGGTGACGGCGCGGATGCTGCCGGGCGCCACTTCGAACACATCCGAACCGACGATCTCGAGTCCCGGCAGACCGCTGACGCCTATCCGGAACGCGCGTTCGGCCTCGGCGAGATTGATGAGCTTGAGGGTGTAGGCGTTCTCGATACGCCCATCCGGCGTCTCGCGCATCAGCACGCCGCGATCGCGGATGACATCGACGTGCAAGGGGACGCGTTCGTGCAGCGTCCACGCGGTCGCGACGGCGAACACGGCCAGCAAGCCCGCGTAAGCGGCCACGCGCGGTCTGGGCGCGATGCCGCGGTGTTTCGGCCGGCCGGCGAGTTCATTCTCGGTGATGAAGCGAACCAGGCCGCGGGGTGCGCCGATCCGGTCCATGACCTGATCACAGCCGTCGATGCACAGTCCGCAGTTGATGCACTGGTACTGCAGCCCGTCGCGAATGTCGATCCCGGTCGGACAGACCTGCACGCAGATACCGCAGTCGATACAGGCCCCCGTGCCACCCGTCCGGCGCAACGCGCCGCGCGGCTCGCCGCGCCCGCGGTCGTAGCCGACGTTCGCGGTCGCCGGATCGAACATCACGCCCTGGAAGCGCGAATACGGGCACATGTGCTGGCACACCGCCTCGCGCGCCAGACCCGCCTGCACGTAGGTGAAGGCCGCGTAGAAGATCAGCCAGAATGTTTCCCAGGGTCCGGTTTCGAACGCGACGAGCGCCGGCAGCAGCTCGCGGATCGGAGTGAAGTAGCCGACGAACGTGATCGCGGTCCAGCCGGCGACCACGACCCAGAGCGCATGCTTGACCGCCCTGAGCGCCAGCTTGCGCGCATTCGGCGCTTCCTGGTCGAGTCTCAGGCGCGCGAGATGGTCGCCTTCGACTCTCGCCTCGATCCAGACGAAGATCATCGTATAGACCGTCTGCGGGCAGGCGAACCCGCAGAACAGGCGGCCCGCCAGCGCCGTGACGAAAAACAGGGCCGTGGCCCCGACGATCAGCACGAACGCGAGCAGCAACGCGTCCTGCGGCCACAGCACCAGATCGAACAGATAGAGCTTCTGGTGGGTGATGTCGAACAGGATCGCCTGCCGGCTGCCCCCCTGCCCGTTCCAGGTCAGCCAGACGCCACCATAGAAAATGATCTGGGTCAGCCACACCATCGCCCAGCGCGCCCGGTTGAAACGTCCATCGACCGATCTGGCGTGGATCTTCCCCTTCTTGCGATACAACTCGATCCTGGCTTCCCGCACCTTGCTCACGGTTTGGTTCATGAACGCGCTCCTGGTCTGACGAGAGGCGTCAGTACATCATCGGGCCTCGATCAGGAACAGTTTCAGAACAGGCGATTTCGGACAGGAACAGATGAAGCCTGCGCGGACTACAGTTGCGCCGCGATGAGGGCGCCGAGGGTGAGCATGGCTTCCTGTTGCCGCGGCGTATCGGGATGGCCGAAGTTCAGGCGCAGGTAGTGCCCGAACTCACGCTTGGCCGAAAAGATCGGCCCTGGCGCGATACTGATGCCGCGCGCCAGCGCATCCTGATGCAGGCGCAGGGTATCGACCTGCGGCGGCAACTCGAGCCACAAAAAGTAACCGCCCGCGGGTCGGGCGAGCTTGATGCCCGGCGGAAAGCAGCACTCGATGCTGGCGAGGAGCGCCGCCTCCTGCCCGGCAAGACGCAACCGCAGCTGGCGGGCGTGGGCTTCGAAGCCGCCGTGCTTGAGATAACTGGCCAGCGCAAGCTGGATCGGGACGGCCGTCGCCAGGCTCAGCGACAGCTTCTGGCGCTGGATCGCGCGCGCGTACCGGCCCGCCGCGACCCAGCCCACGCGATAGCCCGGGGCGAGGCATTTCGAGAACGACGATACATGCAGGACCAGGCCGTCGCGATCGACGGCCTTGGTGCAGAGCGGCGCCTGGCGCCCGAAATGTAGCTCCGCATAGACATCGTCCTCGATCAACGGCACCTGGTGCCTGTGGAGTAGGTCCACCAGCGCCTTCTTGTGCTCGTCCGAGACGCTGCTACCGGTGGGATTGGCAAAGTTCAGCATGAACAGACACGCCTTGACCGGATGACGGCGCAGCACGTCGGCCAGCGCGGCCAGGCTGACGCCTTCACGCGGATGGCTCGGAATCTCGACCACCTTGAGCCCCAGCCGTTCGCTGGCCTGCAGGCCGGCGTAAAAGGTCGGCGACTCGATCGCGATCAGGTCTCCCGGCCTGGTGAGCGCCTGCAGGCAGAGGTTGAGCCCTTCCATGGCCCCGGAGGTAATGACGATCTCCTGCGGCGACACCGACGCCCCTTGCGCCAGGTAGCGCAAGGCCAGTTGCCTGCGCAGCTCTTCATTGCCCGGTGGGAGATCGGTGACGGTGGCGAGCGGGTTCATGCGGCGTGCCGCGCTGGCCAGAAAGCGGCCCAGCTTGTCCAGCGGAAAGAGCTGGGTGCCCGGAAAGCTCGATCCCAGCGGCACGATGGCGGGGTCGCGAACGCTGTCGAGAATCTGAAAGATGAAGTCGCTGACCTGGAGCTCGGTCGAGCCGCCTGCGGGATGCGTCATGCCCGGTTCGGGCAGGCCGCGGCCGAGACGGGCGCGTACGAAGTAGCCCGATTTCGGTCTCGCCTCAATCAACCCGCGGCTTTCGAGCAGCTGATACGCCTGGGTGACCGTGATCGGGCTGATCGCGTACGTCCGGCAGGCCTGTCTCACCGACAGGAGCCGGTCGCCGACACGCAGCACCCCATCGGCGATCAGTCTTGCGGTCCGGTCGGCTATTTCCTGGTAAAGGTGCATGGACGGATTCTCGCAGCAATCGGCCCTGCGCGGTCCGTCCGGAACGGGCGTTTCAGCCGCCCGAGCAACCGCAGCCGCCGCCCCCACCGCAGCCGCCGGCCACCGGCACCGGATCGGCCGCAACGGCCCGGGCGTTCAGCTGTATCGTGAAATCGATCACGATGTTGCCCGGATCGCGCGCGACGTACGCGACACCGATGCGGTTGCCGTAACGCTCCTGAATCTGGCCGAGTAGCGGCACCGGGTCATGGTCGTTTACAAAGCGCATCGTTTCGCCGTCGGCCAGCGACTCGAGCGCACCGAAAATGGCGGCATGGCGAAAGCGCTTGGCAACGCCGCGCGCATCGAAGGCATGAACACTGCTGCTGAACATCGGGAACTCCTCCATCACTTTACGGATCATGGGCGACCCCCGGGAATCCGGGGGCATGTCGAAGCGAGGCGGATTCTAGCGAGCGCGCCGCGGGCTCGCCTTGAGCCAGAACAAGAATCGGCGGAGCGTGCCGGCGGCGCGCCTAAACACTCACGCCCAGGTGTCGATTACGCTCCCGGCGGCACCGCTGCTCGCCGCCGGGAGCGGCGGCAGTGCCTCGAGAAGCTGCGTTGCGCTTTGCTTCTGAATGTCCATGGCACTCTTGAGCACCGCAAGCGAAACCTGTTGCCGGGTCTGCGCCATGGCGTTGGCGGTGGCGAAAGCGGCGATGGATGAGACGTCCATGATTGAATCCGGTGAAGAACGGCCAGTCGTCCGAAGAATTGCGCAGCCCGTACTGCGCAGTGTAGCCAGACTGTAAACGGCCGGACCGCGGAAAACTTGAATCCGCTCGGAAAAACTTTTGCACCGCGGGGGTGCATGCCGAACGGATTGCTCACACTTTATGTGGACAACCTGGCGAACAAGTCATCCAAGCAACTGATTCACCAGATTTTCAGGAGGCGCTTCATTGTGAGGCAGGGCGCCCGCCCCATCCTGGTGCGATGCAAACCGGGCGTCCGCGCCAACGCCCGGCCGATGCGAATCTGCGCGACGCGCGTATCATGACGTTACGGTTTCAAACCGCCGGATCGTTTGAAAGCGCGCGCGCGTTACCGATCGTTTGCTTGTTCCTGCCGTGCCGCCGGGTCCGGCGGATATTTCGAGGCGTTCAACACAATGTCAATGTGGTCACGAGATTCCTTCGTCGATGCAGTTCATGCGCATGATGCGGCGCTTGCCGAGCGTGGTCTGGAGGTGTGGGTAGGCTCCGAGCCCACCTTCACCGACAGGCACGACCTGGGCGCCGAATGGCAGAGTAGCGCGCTGGGTGGCGACAAGAAGACGCGTGCGCGCCGCCTGAGCGGCGGCTTGTGGCGACAGACGCACGGCAGTGTGCTGCTGCGCAGCCTCGGGCGATGCTATCCCGGCGAAGATGAGCCACGCTGGAACTTCGGCCTGTACCGACGCCGCGACGGGGTCGGGATCTGGGACGGGCCGCTCGACCCGATTCTCGCGCCGGATGCGGTCCAGTGCCCGCCGGCGCTCGATGCGTGGTCCGCCGCGTTGGCGGACGCATTCCGCGCAGGGGGATGGACGGCCACGACGACGGTCTTGTCCGCCACGGCCGCGCACCGCGTGAGCCTGCTGCTACAAGCCGATGCGCCCGCGAGTCTCGACTTCGACCTGCATGCGTCCGGTTCGGGCGCCTGTCTGGACCTGCCCTTGGTGCCCGACGTGCCCACCTGCGAAGCCATCCTGCGCTGTATCGCGCAAGCGGCCCAAGCCTGTGGACTGCCGACACTCGTGATCGGCGGGGCGTCGCCCCCGGTCGACGACAGCGTCGAGCTGACCACCATCACGCCGGACCCGGCCGTGATCGAAATCAACACGGCGCCGAGCGCGAGCGCGGCCGAATTCCTGCAACGCAGCGTGGCGATCTATGCCGCCGCCGCGCATGAAGGGCTCAGTCCCTATCGCCTGTATTTCAACGGTGCCGTCGCCGATTCCGGCGGCGGTGGGCAGATCACGCTCGGCGGGCGCTCGCCCCTGGCCAGCCCTTTCGTCGCCGAGCCGCGCTTGCTCTCGCGCCTGGTACGCTTTCTCAACCGTCATCCGTCACTGTCCTATCTCTACTCGCACGATTTCGTCGGCAGCAGCGGTCAGTCCGCGCGTGCCGACGAGCGCGGCACCAGCGCCGTCGACGAGCTCGTGCTGGCACTCGACCTGCTCGATCGCGAGCCGGATCCGACACCAGAGCTGCAATGGAAAACGCTTGCCCCGTTTCTGTGCGACGCCTCCGGCAACAACCATCGCGCCGAGATCAACATCGAGAAGCTGTGGAATCCGTTCCTGCCCGGCCGCGGGCAGATGGGGCTGGTGGAGTTTCGCGCCCTGCGCATGCAGCACACCCCCGAGCGCGCCACCGCGCTCGCCTGTCTGCTGCGCGCGGTGGCTGCGATGCTGGCGACCGCGCCCTATGAACTGCCGCTCATCGACTGGGGGCGGGAGTTGCATCAGCGCTTCGCCCTGCCCTTCTACCTCGAACAAGATCTCCAGTCGGTGCTCGACGCACTCGCCAAGGCCGGGTTGGGGCTGGGGCCCGCCATCGAGGCGGTGCTGCGTCGCGAGGAGTTTCGCCGCTGGGCCGACGTATCGGTGCCCGGCTGCACGCTCGAGGTCCGTCGCGCACTGGAATTCTGGCCACTGCTGGGCGACGCGGCCAGCCCGGAGCAGGGCGGAACCTCGCGTCTGGTCGACGCGAGCACCAAGCGGATCGAACTGCGCCTGCGCCCCTGCGGCGACGAAGCGACGGGCGACTGGCGTGAATGGGAGGCGAGCGTGCACGGCGTCGTTCTGCCATGGCGATCCGAGCATGACGCGCGCGGCGAGCTGAGGGTGTACGCGCTTCGCTATCGCAGTTTTGCCCCGTTCGCCGGGCTGCATCCATCGCTCGGCGCCCAGGTCCCGATCTCCATCGCACTGCGCCATCCGGCCACCGGGCTGGCGCGGACGATAACGCTGCACGAGTGGAAACCCGACAACGGCCCCTACCCGGGTTTGCCGGAGGATCTGGCCGATGCCGCGGCTCGCCGCTGCGAGCGGATCGAGGTTCACGAAGGCTTACTGGATGCGCCCGCCGCGGATCCGGACGACGAATCGCGCCAGCGCCAGATCGCACGCGGGCTGGGCGAATACTGCTTCGACCTGCGCTACCTGGGCTGACCGCGTCCGCCGCCACCGGCCACCGACGGCCTGCTACACTGGGATCCCTCCCGAGTCGCCCTGGAGTTTGCGATGGATATCGATCTCGCCGCCTTCCGCCTCAATGCGCTCGCCGCCCTGACCACCGGCGCTTCGGGCGGGCGCGGTCATTCCGGTACCACGGACTTTCTCACCGCGCTGCTGAACGCCAGAAGCACGCTGGCTGGCAATGCCTTGACCAGCGGTGGCGTCGGCGCCCTGCTGGGCGGCGAATCATCCCGGGTCGACACGATAATGGCCGAGCTCGAGGCCAGCAATTCGGCCTTTCTGCAGCGCTACAACGCGCGCGTGAAAAGCATCGGCGCCGAGGCCGACGTCCTCACCCGCTTGCGCACCCGGGTTGCCGAACTGGGCGCGGCCAGCCAGGATCTGGCGTCGCTCTCGCGGTCGAACACTGACCCCGAGATCAAGTCGGCACTGAAGGATTTCATTACCCGTTACAACGCCTGGGACAGCGAATTCGACCCCTACTTCGAAGATGGCGCACTACTCGACGACAACACCGCCGGCGAGGTCGCGCGCTTCTCGCTCAAACGCGAAGTCGGATCCCTCTTCCACGGCGCGGGCAACGGCGGCTTTGCCAAAGGCCTCACCGACATGGGTGTGAGCTTCACGCCCGACGGCCAGTTGTTGATCGACGAGGCGCGCTTCGACGCCGCGCTCACGGCCGACCGCAGCGGCGCCGTGCAGACCTTGAACAATGTCGCCAGGGCTTTCGGCGACGCAGCCGAAATGCTCGCCTCCGACGGCCACCTGCTCGACCGCCGCATCGACAACGCCGAACGGGCGGTAAGCTGGGCGGACGCCAACCAGCGCAAGCTCGAAGCCGAATTCGGACCAGGCGCGGTGTATGCGCGAATGGGCAAACACTGGACCTAGAACGCCGCCCCTATTCCATCGGACGCACATTTGGCCGATGATCGCGGAATGGCGCAGCGCAGCAAGGATTTCGCCGATACGTTTCGGACACAATGCTGCCATGCGTCAGTCGAATGGCCTCGAGGAGGCACGCCCGCGTGCCCGCACCTTCCCGCCATCCC
This sequence comes from Rhodocyclaceae bacterium UBA2346, assembly GCA_002344625.1. GTDB lineage: Bacteria > Pseudomonadota > Gammaproteobacteria > Burkholderiales > Rhodocyclaceae > UBA2357. The sequence continues at coordinate 11,871 of DDUE01000056.1, forward strand.
CCCGCACGGTGACCACATGGAGACGCTCATGCCCACGCAATCCCCTTCCGCCACTCGCCGGTCGACGGCGCTCATTGTCTCCCTAGGGCTACTCGGTGGCGCCCTGCCCCTCACGGCCCAGGCCTTTCCGCCCCTGCCCGCGCTCGATATCGACGTCAGCCAGACCTCCGTATCGGGCATCTCGTCAGGCGGTTTCATGACCGTCCAGTTTCAGGTCGCGCATTCATCGATCGTGAAGGGTGTCGGCGTCGTGGCCGGCGGACCGTTCAACTGCTCCCAGGCCGACGTGATGCGCGCGGTCGCAAGCTGCTCCTGCACCGGCGAGCCGACCGTGCCGTGCGCCGTGACCGCGACCAGCGCGGACGTGCCATCGCTGGTCGCCGATACCAAGAAGATGGCGGACACGGGCCTCGTCGATCCGGCCGAACACCTGGCCAGGCAGCGCATTCTGACCGTGTCCGGTGCCAAGGACACGCTCGTCCCGCCCGCGATCGCCGAGCAGTTGTCAGCCTTCTACGGCGCCATGGGCGTGCCCCCGGCCAACCTGTCACCGGTCAGCCTGCCCAATGCGGGGCACACCATGCCGACCAAGAACTACGGGATAAGCTGCAGCAAGGAAACCGAGCCGTACATCGGCAAATGCGAGTATGACGCGGCCGGCGAGATCCTCAACTGGATCTACGGCCCGCTCCAACCCCCTGGAACCAAGCCGGCAGGCACCTTCATTCAGGTCGACCAGAAGGCGTACATTCCCGCGGAAGACGCCGGCGTGTTCAACTGGAGTTCGGGGCTCGACAACTCGGCCTGGGTATACGTGCCGGAGAGTTGTGCCAAGGGCGAAAAGTGTCGGGTTCATGTCGCACTTCACGGCTGCAAGCAGGGCCAGAGCTACCTGCCCCTCACGCCGCCGCCCGGAGGCGGCCTGTACAACGGAACGACATTCGTCAAGAACACCGGCTACGATCGTTGGGCCGACAACAACCGGCTCGTGATCCTGTATCCCCAGGCGGTTTCGATCCCCTTCAAGAACCCCAACGGATGCTGGGACTGGTGGGGCTATACCGGGGACGACTACGCCAGCAAGGACGGCGTGCAGATCCGGACCCTGCGCGCGATGGTGGATGCGCTGGCCGCAGGCGCGAAGTAAGCCCGCGACCTCAACGGACGTAGCGCGCCGGAAGCGGAGGTCATGCTCAACATGCGGACGCCCCCACCCGCGCCGTCAATGCATCCCGCACCGCCTCGACCACGCTGCCCCAGCCGCCACCCGGCGACTGGCGGAACAAGCGCATCACCCCCGGATACCACGGCGAATCGCTGCGATCGGCAAGCCAGCGCCAGTCGGGTTTGAAATCCGGCAGCAATACCCACACCGGCTTGCCCAGCGCACCCGCCAGATGAGCGATGGCGGTATCGACCGAGATCACCAGGTCCAGCCGATCGATGACCGCGGCGACATCGGCGAGATCCGCCCCCTGCGAACCCGGCCAGGAAAACGGCAACGGCGCCAGCGGATCGCCGGCCTCATCCTCGCCCGCGCCCTTCTGCAGGCTGACGAAGCGCACGCCCGCCACTGCGGCCAGCGGCGCAAGCACCGCGAGCGAGTCCAGCGAGCGCTCGCGGTCGTTTTCGTAACGCGGGTTGCCCTTCCAGGCCAAGCCGACACGCAAACCGCCATCATGCGGGCCGAAGCGCGCGGCCCATGTCGCGACCGCGGCCGGATCGGGTTTCAGGTAAGGCAGTTCGGCGGGAATGTCGTCCAGTCGGGTGGCGAAATGGAAAGGCAGACTCAGCGGCGGAACCCACACATCCCAACACACCCCTGCCGGCACCGGGTCGCCCGGCGCCAGCGCCTCATCGATACCGGCCTGCCCCGCCAGCAGCCGCTTCAGCGCCGGGTGGCACAGCACCGACACGTGCGCTGCACCCGCTCGCTTCAGGCATGCTGCGTAGCGGCAAAACTGGATCATGTCGCCGTGTCCGGCCTCGATGCCGATCAACACCGACTTGCCGGGCAATGGCTCGCCGGCCCAGCGCGGCAGCCCCAGCAAACGATCCAACTGGTGATACCAGTCGCGCGCTTCCAAGCGCGCCCAGCCTTCCTCGTAGCGCCCCTGGCGCAACAGCAGGTAGGCGAGATTGAAAGCCGCGTTGGCATGGCCCGGCACCCGCGACAGCGCTTCACGGTAGCAGCGCTCCGCTTCGTCCTCGCGCTTCAGGCTGGCCAGCAGCACGCCGTAGCTGGACCACAGGCCCGGCGCATCGGGGTGCTGGCTCAGGCTGTCCTGCAACAACGCCTCCGCTTCGGCGAAGCGGTACTGCGCAAGCAGCAAAGCGCTGAAATTGATGCGAATCTGCACATCCGGCGTCAGCGCGATCGCGCGCCGGTAGGCTGCTTCTGCTTCGATCGGCTCACCACGCGCACTCAGCGCAAGCGCGAGATTGCCATGCAGTTCACCGACCGTTGGCGCCAGCGCTAACGCGGCCCGGAAGGCCGTCTCGGCGCCCCCCGCGTCCCCCGCCTCCAGGCAGCGGTTGCCGGCATGAAACAGGGTTTCGAGCGTGCGCGCGAACGTGTCCATGCCGGCACATTACAGGGCCGGAAACGGAATGCGCGTCAGAGGTCGAAATCGGCAGGGTCCAGGCCGAGTTCGGAACACATTCTGCGCACGACCGCCTGTTCATCGTTGTCGAAGCTGCCGTCGGCCGCGCCGATCGCGCAGCACACCCGGATGATGAGCTGCGCCTGCGGCTTGCCCTTGAAGCGGGCGATCGCCTGCATGGCCTCGCCGGTGCCGATGGTGGTGTCGAAATCGAATTTCTCGACGTACTTCTGGAACTGCTTGATCACATCGTTCTGGTCGAACACCTTCAACTGATCGGACGTTCTCAGATAGCCCATCAGCTTCTGCTTTTCCTGCGCCGAGATGTTGCCGTCGGCGTAGGCCACCATCGCGCTGCCCGCGACGACCGCGTCGAGAAAGTCCTTGGACTTGAACTTGGTGATCTCGGTGTTGATTGCGTCGCGCGCATCGGTCACGTTCTTCTTCAGCCAGTCGGTAAATGCCATGGGTGACTCCCTATATCAAAATGGGTGCGCCGCAGCGCACGAAGATCAATGTCGCGGTCTGGGCAGAGCGCCTATCTATCGCCAAGCGCGCTGCCCGGGCAGGCTTCAGGCCGGCGGCTGATCGCCCTTGCCGCCGTCCTTGCCTTCTCCAGGGAAGATGAAGGATGCGACAACCCCGCCCACCAGAGTCAGCAGCACGATCGCGAGGCTCCAGCCCGGCGTGATGTGAAACCCGGTATCACCGACCGTATGGTTCCACGACTGCAGCGTCATCTTTGCACCAATGAAGAATAGCAGGAAGATGACCGCCTTCTCCAGATGAACCAGATATTTGGTCAGCGCGGCAAGCACGAAATAGAGACTGCGCAGCCCCAGAATCGCAAAAATCATCGCCGCATAGACCAGCAGCGGTTCCTGGGTCACCGCGATCACCGCCGGCACCGAATCGAACGCGAACGCAATGTCGGACGTCTCGATCGCGATCAGGCACAGGAAGGCCGGGGTCGCGTAAAAAGCCCCCGGACGGGTCAGATTCACCCCCTCTTCCTTCGCAATCTCCTGGATCTCGTGGTGGCGCACGAAGAAGCGCTCGAGATGCAGGCGGGTGTAGATCGGGATCATCTTGCCGGTCAGGCGCACGCTCCAGTGCTCGGCATAGTCCTCGATCTCCGTGTCGTCGCCCTTGCTCTGCAACATCTTGATGCCGCTCCATATCACGAACGCGGCGAACAGGAATCCGACCCACGGGCTGGCCAGGAACAGTCCGGTGCCGATCATCACGAAGATCGCACGGAACACCAGCGCCCCCATGATGCCGTAGTAAAGAATGCGGTGCTGCAGGATGCCCTTGATGCCGAATGACGCGAAAATCGCCATGAAGACCATCAGGTTGTCGATCGAGAGCGACTTCTCGAGCGCGTACCCGGCAAGGTAGAGATCCGCCCACTCCTTGCTGAAGCGCAACCATAGGTAGACATAGAACGCCAGCGCCAGCGCGACCCAGAACACCGACCAACGCCCGGCATCCGCAAGCGAAATATCGGCGCTCTTGCGGTGCGCGAAAAGATCGAGATATACCGACACCCCGACGACGACGATGAAAATCACGATCGTCTCGAGCGGAAAACCAAAATGACCCATCATTTGTGCACCCAACTCCTGGTTTAAGCATAAAGAACCCGCTCAAACAGACGCCGAGCGGGCCAATAGTTCAGACAAGCACTTTCTTCGCCGGCCCTGTCCGGCCCGGCGTGTAGGCGTCATTTTCCACGAGTTCGTGCTTGCTTGCACTCAATATCCGGTGACCCGCTCCGCCGCGCGCCGGCCCCCCGCGAGCGCTTCGCGGCGGTTCAGAACATGCGCTGCGCCAAGGCCAGGACGACTACCGCGTAGATCGCGGCCATGAGATCGTCCACCATTACCCCGAAACCGTTCTTGAAGCGTCGGTCCAGCCATCCGATCGGCCACGGTTTGACGATATCGAAGAATCTGAACGCGGCGAACGCCGCCAACCACCACACCCAATGGTGCGGCACGGTCATGAGTACCATGCAATAGGCGACGATCTCGTCCCAGACGATCCCGCCATGGTCGGAAACACCGAGCGCCCGTCCGGCCACTTCGCACACATGACAGCCGAAGGCGAACAGCAGGATGATCGCCCCCCATTGGACAGCCACGTCGAAGACACCCAGCAGCAGGAACAATGGCAAGCCGACGACGGTCCCAACCGTTCCGGGCGCGACCGGGCTCAGGCCGGTGCCGAAACCGAGGGCGATGAAATGGAGCGGATTCGCCAGCAGGAAACCGCGGGGTATCGGCGAGGACTTCATGCGCCGGCTGCGCCCGGCGCGCTTTTGATCAGGTTCATTTCAACAAATCCACATGACTGGTAAGATTCGACGCGATTGCCGGCCAAGCGAAGAAAGCACCGCCCGCAACCCGCCGCTGCGCACCGCTTGCGAGCCCGGAAGTCGGCCGCGACATGGCGCTTCACCGGTGCGATCCGGCTGTTGTTTGGCCGCATATCGTACCCGCAAATCGTCTTCTATAATCGGGACGCGAGACCGGAAGGATCGAAATGGCGGGCTGCGCATCCACGCATCAAGGGCATGTTCCGGCGACGCCGGACAAGGCGCGCGCATTGCGGTTTAGCGCACGCCTCTCTGCTTGAAGGAAACCGCTTTTTCCAACCACGAAGGAATACGCAAATGGCTATCAGTCTGCAAAAGGGTGGCAACGTCAATCTGTCGAAGGAAGCGCCGGGCATGAAGAAGATGCTCGTCGGCCTGGGATGGGATATCCGGTCGACCGACGGTGACGCCTTCGACCTCGACGCGAGCGCCTTCCTGCTCAATTCCACCGGCAAAGTTCGCTCCGACGCCGACTTCATCTTCTACAACCAGCCCAAGTCGCCCGACGGCAGCGTGGTGCACACCGGTGACAACCGCACCGGCGAAGGCGATGGCGACGACGAGTCCATCATCATCGAGCTCGACAAGGTACCGGCGGACATCGACAAGGTTTCGGTGTGTGTGACGATTCACGACGCCGAGGCCAAGCGCCAGAACTTCGGGATGGTGTCGAGCGCCTACGTCCGCTGCGTCGATGCGGTGACCAACGTCGAAGTCGCGCGCTACGACTTGTCCGAAGACGCGTCGGTCGAGACCGCGATGATCTTCGGCGAGGTCTATCGCCATGCGGGCGAGTGGAAGTTCAAGGCCATCGGCCAGGGCTTCAAGGGCGGCCTGGGGCCCCTCGCCAAGAACTACGGCGTCAACGTCTGACGCCTGATGCCGGAGCGGCCTTGCCGCTCCGGCCCCTTACCGTTCGCCAAGGAAATCCTATGGACATCGCACGCGGACAACGCATCAAGCTTCAGGACCTGATTTCCACGGGTTCGCGATTCGCAGTCGATCTGCAGCTCGACACCGGCGGCATCAGCGTCGACAGCGCCTGTTTCGGACTCGATGCGCAGCGCAAGCTTTCCGACGAACGTTACATGACTTTTTTCAACCAGCCGACCACGCCATGCAAGGGCGTATCGCTGGACGGCGCGAATCGCTTCGAATTCGATCTCGAGCGCCTGCCGCCGACGATCGATGCGCTGGTCGTGACCCTGGCCATCGACGGACCCGGCGCCATGAACGGACTGCGCCCGAGCGCATTGCACGTGGTACACGAAGGCGTCGAGGTCGCGGCGCACCGCTTCGACGGCTCGGCTTTCGCGGCCGAGCGCGCGATCATGCTGATCGAGCTGTATCGCAAGGACGGGGGCTGGCGTCTGAATGCCATCGGACAAGGCTTCAACGGAGGGCTCGATGCGCTGATCGTGCATTTCGGCGGCACCGTCGCCGAGCCGACCCCGAACCCGCCCGCGGCCACCGTGCCACCGCCCGCTGCACCGCCACCCGCCCCGTCCGCCGCGATATCGCTCGAAAAACGGGTCGAAAAGGAAGCACCGCACCTGGTGAGCCTGGTCAAGAAGGTCGGCCTGTCGCTCGAAAAAGCCGGCCTGAGCGGCCACAAGGCGCGCGTGGCCTTGTGCCTGGATATCTCGGCGTCGATGTCGCGACTGTACTCGTCCGGGCAGATGGCAGCGTTTACCGAACGCATACTCGCGCTGGCCGCGCGTTTCGACGACGACGGACAACTCGACGTATTCCTGTTCGGCAACGAGGTGCACGAGCCCGAACCCATGTCGCTCGCCGGCTCGCGCGGCTACGTCGAAAGGCTGCTGAAACGCTATCCCCTGGAAGGCGGCACCCGCTACGGGGTCGCGATGCAGGCGATCCGAAGGCACTTCTATCCCCAGGGCGGGCGGCCGGGCAAGCCCATATCCGACCGTCTTCCGGTCTACGTGATGTTCGTGACCGATGGCCAGACCATGGACGAGAAGGTCTCCGAGCAACAGATCCGCGAAGCGAGCTTCGAACCGATCTTCTGGCAGTTCATGGGAATCGGCAAATCGAACAAGGGCAGCGACAAGAAGAAAGGATTCTTCGCGCGCCTGCTCGAAACCGATTTCTCGTTTCTCGAGAAGCTCGACACCCTCGACGGCCGCTACATCGACAATGCCAACTTCTTTTCGGTCGAACGCCCCGACCAGCCGTCCGACGAAGAGCTCTACGAGTTGCTGCTGCTGGAGTACAAGGCGTGGCTTCCGCTCGCCCGCCAGCGCGGCTTGCTCGCCTGAAGAGCGCTTGCCCCGCCCTCGACCCGCAACGACGGGGTAGCGGCGCGCGAACCGCCGCCGGACATCATGCCGCCACCAACACGTTATATAGTCACGCGTCGCGCGGACCGGCGGCGCGTGCGTCGCGGCCGTTTTCACTTTCAATCGAAGCAGGAGAAACAACCATGGCAGTGAGTCTGCAGAAAGGTCAGAAGATCTCGCTCAACAAGGAGTCGGGCAACACCCTGAGCAAGATCGTGATGGGACTGGGTTGGGACGCGGTCAAGAAATCCAGCTTCTTCGGCTTTGGCGGCGGCAGTGTCGAGATCGACCTGGACGCCTCGTGCCTGCTGTTCGACGAAGGCGGCGCGCTGGTCGACGCGGTGTGGTTCCGTCAACTGCGCAGCAAGGATGGCAGCATCCAGCACACCGGTGACAACCGCACCGGCGAAGGTGACGGCGACGACGAGCAGATCAAGGTCGATCTCGACCGCGTGCCGGCCAATGTCAAATCGCTGGTGTTCACGGTGAACTCCTTCACCGGCCAGAACTTCGCGCAGGTGGCCAACGCGTATTGCCGCATCCTCGACGGCGCGAACAACAAGGAAGTCGCCCGTTACGACCTGTCGGTGCAGGGTTCGCACAACGCGCAGGTGATGGCCAAGGTGTATCGCCATGGCGGCGAGTGGAAGATGCACGCGATCGGCGAGAACGGCAGCGGCCGCACCTTCGACGAACTGCTGCCCCGCATCACGCCCCATCTGTGAAATCCGGCATGACTCGCGTCTGGTTCAACAAGACCTTCTCGTCCGTGCATGGGGCCCTCGAGCTCATTCGCCTCGGCGATGCCTCCGGGTCCTACCACCTGATCTGCTCGAGCCCGAATCCGCATGCAATCGCCCCGCTCGCGGCCCATGAAGCCGCCGTCGAACCGAGCGGTCTCAAGGGCGCCGAGTATGTCGACTGGTGTCTCGGTTTCTGCCGCGATCGGCGGGTAGACATTTTCGTGCCGGGCAAGGAAGCGAGCCTGGCCGGCGCCCGTCGGGGCGAGTTCGATGCCGTCGGCACGCGGGTCATGAGCGCCGCGCCACCAGCGGCGCTCGATCTGCTCCACGACAAGGCCGAGTTCTACCGCAAGGCGCTCGCCCCGACCGCGCCCGCACCCGGATTCGCGGTGTTCGAGTCCCTCGAGCAGTTCGACGCAGCCTACGCGCGCATGCGCGCCGACTATCCCATGCTGTGCATGAAACCGTCGGTTTCGGTTTACGGGATTGGCTTTCGCCGGATTCTCGAAGACCGCTCGGGCTTCGACCTCTTGATGGCCGGCGACGCCTATCGCATCGACCTGCGCTCCTTGCGCGAACTCCTGGAGCGCGCCGCTGCGTTCCGACCGATGCTGCTCATGCCCTACCTGGCCGGGCACGAATTCAGCGTCGACTGCGTCGCCGACGGTGGCGCGCTGGTTTGCGCGGTGGCGCGACGCAAGCCTCTCTCGGCGGGCGCCGGGCAGGAGATCGTGCTCCGCGACGACATCCAGCAGGCGTGCGCCGATCTGGTGGCGCAGTTCACGCTCAACAGCAATGTCAACATCCAGTTCCGCGAGGGTGACCAGGGCCTGCATGTGCTCGAGATCAACCCGCGCATGTCGGGCGGCATCGCGATGGCAAGCCTCGCCGGCCCCAACCTCCCTTATCTCGGGCTCGCCGTGTTCGATCGCGGCCGCGATGCGGTCGAGGTGCCCGCGCTGCAAGCCGGCCTGCGCGTCGGCGAGACGACCCGTGCCGTGAGGCTGGCGTGACCGTTATTACGGCAGGACCTGCCGCGTGCCGCGACAGCAGCGTCGTCACGGCCGACCTGCCAACCGGCAGACTCACGCTCACGGTCGAATCGTCCCGTCGGCCGGTCGAGGATCTGCTCGGATTCGCCGCGCGCGCCAACCCACGCCGGGCGTTCCTGTTCCTGAGCAAGGTCCTCGGCAAGCACCACCCGGTACGCCCGGCCGACATGGCCGCGACCCATCGGCTGCTTGCCGACGACGTCCCCGCCGTCGGGGGCCCGGTGGTCTTCATCGGCATGGCGGAGACCGCGACCGGCCTCGGGCAAGGCGTGTTCGAGGCCTGGATCGACGCACACCCGGGAGCACCGGCGCTCTACCTGCAGACCACCCGCTATCGCGTCGATCACGCGCAGCGTCTGGATTTCGAGGAGGCTCACAGCCATGCGCCGCGGGTTTTCCTGCACCTGCCCACCGATCCGGCGGAACGCGCATCGTTCGCCGCGGCACGGCGGGTGGTACTGGTGGATGACGAACTCAGCACCGGCAACACCTTTGTGAACTTGGTCGCGGTGCTGCGCCACGCGATGCCCCACCTGGCCGGCGTGCATCTGGCGACCCTCGCCGATTTCATGGGCGCCCGGCGCCGGTCCGAGCTGGGCGACACGATGGGGATGGCCTGCTCGGTCGGCGCCTTGATACGCGGATCGTGGCAGTTCGAGCACAACGGCGCCACCATCGCGGCCCCGGCGGCGCAGTGCGCCGAAGGCCACGAAGTGCGCCTGGCGGACGCCGGCTATGGCCGGCTCGGACGCAGCCAACGACTGCGGGCGAGTGCCGATCTCGTCGGCCGCCTCGCCGCCGAAACCGTGCCCGGCACCACGCTGGTCGTCGGTACCGGCGAGTTCATGCATGCCGCCTTCGTACTCGGCCGCGCACTCGAAGCGGCGGGCGCGGACGTGCGGGTGCAGGCCACGACCCGGTCACCGATACTGCGCTGGGGTGCGGTCACCCATGCCCTCGCCGTGCCCGATCCCTACCACGAAGGGGTAGCGAACTTCATCTACAACTTCGCGCCGGGCCGGTACGCGCGGGTCTTGATCTGTCACGAAACCGCCCCCGACCCCGCGCTGTTCGAGCTTGCCCGCCTTCTCGACGCACGCCTGATCCACTTCCAGCCCGACGACCATGCCGAAGAAGTTCCTGTTTGCTGACCTGGACGACACCCTGTTCCAGTCCCACAAGAAGTGCCCGCCCGACACACCCCTGACTCCGGCGGCCTACCTCAAGGATGGCAGTGCCCACTCGTTCCTGACACCTGCGCAGGCGAGCGTGCTCGATCTGTTCCGGCGCGAGATGGGGGTGATCCCGGTCACCGCCCGCAATGCCGACGCGTATGCCAGGGTCAGGCTCGGGTTCACGAGCGGCGCGGTGGTGAATTACGGCGGCGTGATTCTCGGCCCCGATGGCGCGCCCGAGGCCGAGTGGTTGAAGCGCAGCCGCACGCTCGCCGAACAGACCCTGCCCGAACTGAATGCGATCGCGGCCACGCTGGGCGAATGGGCCGCGGCCAGCGGCGCCCGACTGCGGATACGCATCATCGAGGACTTCGGGATACCTTTCTACGTCTGCGCCAAAAGCGAAGAAGGCGATGAGACCGCGCTCGATCCGATCGACGCGAAAGCACGCACCGAATGGAGCGGCCCCGGCGCGACGGTCGCCGTGCATCGCAACGGCAACAACTTCTCGGTCTTGCCGGCCTGGCTGGACAAGCGCCACGCGGTCGAGCACCTGGCCGGGCGGCTGCGCGCGGTCCATGGCGAGATCGTCACCTTCGGAATGGGCGACAGCCTTTCCGATCTCGCCTTCATGAGCGCCTGCGACTACGCCCTGGTGCCGCGGCGCAGCCAGATCAACCACCTGCTGGGCAGCCGCTGATGTTCCACGGCTCGTACCGCGCGGCGGATGTCGAATTCCTGCTCAAGCCGATCGAGATCGATTTCATCACCGATCTCGCGCTCAAGGAAACCCTGATCCAGTCCGGACAGCGCCACTACAGTGAAATGCTGTCGCCCGAGCGGGTGCCCTCGGCGCGCTATCTCACGCTGTTCCACCAGGCGCACGCGGCCAACCGGACGCGCCTGGCGCGTGACTGCCTGCGCCTCGCGAACATGTTGTGCGACCGCCACGGCCCCGACCTGGCGATCGTGTCGCTCGCACGCGCCGGCACCCCGATCGGCGCGATCGTCCGCCATTTGATCGAGCGCGTCCATGGCGGCCACCCGAGCCACTATTCGGTATCGATCATCCGCGATCGCGGCATAGACGAGCGTGCCCTGGACGAGATTCTCGCGCGCGGCCACCCGCCGGCCTCGATCGCCTTCGTCGACGGCTGGACCGGCAAAGGGGTGATCAGCCGCGAACTCGCGCAGGCCGTCGCGCGCTACAACGCCAAGCGCGCCGTTGCCATCGACCCGGGGCTGAACGTGCTGACCGACCTTGCCGGCTCCGCCGCGCGCGCCGCTTCCGGCGAGGACTACCTGATCGCGTCGAGCATTCTGAATTCGACCATCAGCGGCCTGGTCAGCCGCTCCATCCTCAACGCCGCGATCCAGCCCGGCGACTTCCACGGCTGCGTGTTCTTCACCGAGTTCATGCCCCACGATCTGTCGCGATGGTTCGTAGACGACATGGTCGCGGCGGCGCTCGCACTCGACCCCGCCACGACGCTATCGACCACACCGGCGCGCGCCGAACTCGCCGCGGTCTCGCGCGACTACATGGCGCAGGCGAAAGCGCGCTATGCGATCGACGACGACAACCTGATCAAGCCTGGGATCGGCGAGGCCACCCGGGTATTGCTGCGGCGCAACCCGGAACGCGTCATCGTTCGTGACTCGGGCAGCGCCCGCGTGGCACACTTGATCGCCCTGGCCGCCGAGAAATCCATCCCCGTCGAACGCGACCCCGGGCTTCCCTATCATGCCGTATCCATCATCAGGAGCGCTGGCGATGCGTGACGTCACCGAACTCGGGGCGAGCCTGTACGTGCCCGCAACCCGCACCGACCTCGATCTGATCAGTCGTGGCGAGCGCCTCGGCCAGGTCCGCTCGCTGATCTTCTGCACCGAGGACGCGGTCAAGGAGCCCGACCTGGCGCTCGCCCTCGAGAACCTGCGCCAGTCGCTCGCCAGCATGCGCTGCCTCGGGCCGCGGATGCGCTTCGTGCGTGTGCGCAACCCGGCGGTGCTCGCCGCGGTGCTCGACATGCCGGGCGCCGAGCGGCTCGACGGCTTCGTCCTGCCCAAGGTCACGCGCGCAGTCCTGCCGGAATACCTCGGCCTGCTGCGGGGCCACGGCCATCTGATCATGCCGACGCTGGAAACCCGCGAAGTGTTCGACGAGCGCGAGATGATCGCACTGCGCCGGCTGCTCGAGCGCGAATCGGTGCGCGAGCGGGTACTGACCCTGCGCATCGGCGGCAACGACCTCTTCTCCTTGCTGGGGATGCGTCGCCCGCGCGGGCGCACCCTCTACCAGACCTCGCTGGGCCCGGTGATCGCGCGCCTGGTCACCACCTTCAGGCCCAGCGGACTCAATCTGAGCGCGCCAGTGTTCGAGTACCTGGACGATGCGCCGACCCTGCAGCGCGAAGTCGAAGAGGACCTCGCGCACGGTCTGGTCGGCAAGACCGCGGTTCATCCCGACCAGGTGCCGATCATCGAGTCGTGCTACCGGGTGCATGCCTCAGATCTGGAGATGGCCGAGCTCATTCTGAGCGACGATGCACCGGCCGTGTTTCGCATGCACGACGCGATGTGCGAACCCGCCACGCACCGCAACTGGGCCCAGGGCCTGCGCAAGTCGGCAAGCTGCTTCGGCCTCAACGATGGCGCGAACGGCGGCATGCCGGCATGACGCGGCCGTTCGGACGCCATCGCGCCGGCTGGTCGATCACACCACTCAGCGCAAACCACGAATCTTACGGCGGCCGGTCCGCCCATTTGAAAGGATGACGAACATGCAGATTGCACGCGGCCAACGGCTCAAACTCGCGGATCTGGGGCTGGACGGACAGCCCTTCTCGATTGCGCTGACACTTGCGGACGGCGGACTGGTCGTCGACAGCGCCTGCTTCGGCCTCGATGCCGCGCGCAAGCTTTCCGACGAACGCTACATGACTTTCTTCAACCAGCCCGCATCACCTTGCGGCGCGGTGAAGCTGGCGAGCGGCGGGCGCTTCGACTTCGACCTGGCGAGGCTTCCGGCCACGATCGAATCGCTGACGGTGACCCTCGCGATCGACGGCGCCGGCACCATGAGCAAACTGGGCAACTGCATTGCGACCCTCAGCCGGGGCGGCACCAGCGCGGCCACTTACGCCTTCGACGGCGGCCAGTTTTCGGCCGAACGCGCGGTCATGCTGCTCGAACTCTATCACAAGGACGGCCAGTGGCGGCTGAATGCCGTCAGCCAGGGCTTCAACGGCGGCCTCGACGCCCTGGTCACCCACTTCGGCGGCAGCGTCGCCGACAAACCGTCGGCCCCGCAGGCCGCCCCGCCCAGCGCACCGCCGCCCAGCCCGCCACCCGCGCCACCTTCACGGGTGTCGCTCTCCAAGATCACGCTCGACAAGCGCGGCGACCAGATTTCGCTCGAGAAGCGCGGCAGCGGCAAAGGCCATGGGCGCATCGAGTGCAACCTCAACTGGACTTCGGGCGGTGCGCCGGCCAAGAAAAGGCTGCTGGGCGGACTGTTCGGCGGCGGGCGCAGTTCAGGCATCGATCTCGATCTCGGGTGCCTGTTCGAACTCAGCGACGGGCGCAAATCGGTGGTGCAGGCCTTGGGCAACTGCTTCGGGGACTTCAACCGGGCCCCGTTCATCAATCTGGCCGGCGACGACCGGACCGGCGCGAGCACGAGCGGCGAGTTCCTCTACATCAACGGCGACCACCTCGCCGAGATCAAGCGCATCTGCGTGTTCGCGTTCATTTACGAGGGTGTGGCCAACTGGGCGCAGGCCGATGGCGTGGTGACGGTGACGGTTCCCGGCCATCCGGTCATCGAAGTACGCCTCGATGGCCACCAGCCCAGCAAGAACATGTGTGCGATCGCGATGCTGGAAAACCACAATGGCGAATTGCGCGTGACCAAGCTCGCCGAATACTTCGCCGGCCACCCCGATCTCGACCGCCACTATGGCTGGGGCATGCGCTGGACCGAGGGTTCCAAGTAGGCCGGCCTTTCCGCCGGCACCGGGCGGCTGGCACAGCTCAGCCCCCGGCCATCTGCACCATCAGCAGGCGCCCGCCGAGCTCCGGCGACAACAGAATCCGGGCGCCCTCTTCGAGCAGCACCCGGGCGCCGATCGGAATGTCCAACCCGGCGCTGACATCGCGCATGCCGCTCAGCCGTTCATTGACCAGATACCAGTCGCCCTGGTGCGCGACGAAGTAGCCGACACGCCGGGTATCGTCGCCCGACAGCTTCTCGTTCGGAAAGATGAAGCGGTTCTGATGCCAGCGAAACAGTGACTGCCCGTCGTAAACCATCACGCGATGCTTGTCGGACAGGAAGCGCCCCTTCTCGTGCGACGAGTACAGATTCAACACCGGCAGCTTGCCACGATGCGGCGTGCCGCAAAACGGACAGCGCGGCAGTGTCGAGTTGTCGAACGGATACCACTTCTGCTCGCATGCCGGGTTCGCACACGGCTGGAGCAGGTCGACCGTCTTGACCAGCGCGGTCTCCCACTCGTCGGCGGTCGGCCGCAGTGCCGGCTCGTGCAGACCATGCACGAAACTGCGTTCGAACAGCGCGGATAGATACGGGCCGGTGATCGTATAGGGCAGACGGCGCGTATCCTTCCAGGGCGATTCGCCGGGGCGCAGATCTTCGGCCCTGATCCGGTTCGAGCGGTCGTCGGGGTGCTCGACGAACAATGCGCCGGCACCCATCGTCAGCTCTTCGTCCTTCTGGGCGTCGTCAGGATCGTGGATTCTGTCGCCGCGCAACGGATGGCGATAAAGCAGATACATGTATACGAGCACCGCGAGCGCATGCAGGTCGGTGGTGCGCGACGGCAGCTTGCGATCGGGATCGCCCTCGTCGAGATGCGCGGACCTGATCACCTCGGGCGCGATGAAATCCGGCGTCCCGATGACTGCGGGCGGATGCCGCCCGGGCACGACCAGACCATCCAGATCGATGAGACAAGCCTGGCCGGTGGTCGGGTCGATGAGGCAATTGTTGTAGCCGAGATCGCTGTGGCTCAGTCCGGCCATGTGCATTCGCCGCACCGCGCGCGCCAGCATCACGCACACCCGCAGGTGGCGCATCCAGTCGCCCAACTCGCGCGGATCGAGAAAGCGCGCGCGATGCCCCGGGCTCGCGAACCATTTGCCGACTTTTTCCCTGCCCCGAATGCCCAGCAGCCGGTCGTCGTTGCGGCTGCCGTGCTCGAAGAAGAAACACGCGCGGTAAAACGGCACCACGACGCCCAGCCTGCCCGCATACTCGACCACCGCGGTGGGCCAGCAATAGAGGTTCTTCAGGTACTCGCCCCCCGCCTGGCCGAAAATACGCTCGCGGTAGCGCCCGGTGATCTCGAGCAATCGCTCGCGGCTGGCGGCGTCCGCCGGGCCACGGTAGAAGGCCACGACATAGGTCTCGTCGGGGCTGAACATGACGTCCTTCACCCCGCCCCGCGCCTTCACTTCATCGATGAATCGCACCGTACTGCCATCGCTGGCGGTGAGCGTCACGACTGCGGCCATGTGGCTTCCTTCTGGTCTAGCGCCGGGCTCAACATACGATGGCGATGGTGCGGTCGTCGTGGTTGCCTTGCGACCAGAAGCCCAGCCATGCGAGCAGGCGCCGATCGGCCTGCGCATCGGCGTCGAAGGGCATCACGTCCTGCGCGATCTCTTCCCACAAGGCGCGCCACGGACCCGGTTCGGAGAGCTGCGCCACGCTTTCGAAGCGCGCGTCCGAAACCCCGTCGGTCATCAGCATGAACGCGGTGAAATCGTCGCACAGCACATACCGGACGCGCTCGTCCAAGGCCGCCGCTGCGAGCACGGCCGGCTCGAGAAAACGGGTCTGCCCAGCGTATTCCCCCCCATCGGCGTCGCCCAGCAACGCCGGGGCGCAGCCGTCGCGGTGGACGCCGATCACGCCATCACCCACCCAGTAGCCGGCGCACAACCACTGTTCGCCGCATTTGCATGCGACACCGATCAGCAAGGTCGTAGCGAGCTCACGCACCGCCGGGATTCGTCCGGGCCCGGCCGCCACGGCATCTTCGAGCGCCTGCATCGCCTGCCGGGCCGCGGAGCCGAGCGTCACGACCAGGGCTTGGTGCAATCCGCGCCCCGCTTCAGCCGACCCGTCCACCTGCAGCGCGGCGACC
Source organism: Rhodocyclaceae bacterium UBA2346 (assembly GCA_002344625.1). GTDB lineage: Bacteria > Pseudomonadota > Gammaproteobacteria > Burkholderiales > Rhodocyclaceae > UBA2357. Next base: position 28,300 of record DDUE01000056.1, read on the forward strand.
GCGGCGAGCACTCGAGCGCCCGCGTCGGCACCGAGTGCCTGCCGCAGGTGATCGCCGGCCGCCTGCACGGCGAGCTGCGATCCTAGCCGGGACAACGCCGCGCTGCCAGCGCCGTCGGCGACGACCGCGACATACCAGCCGTCGCGCGGATCCGACCAGACGAAGAAATCGTCATCGCAGCAGGCGCCCACATGGGCATGCGAGCGTCCTCGGGTTCGCGCCGCGACGACTCGCCGCTCGCGCCCGGCGATCAGCTGTGCCGCCTGGTCGGGCTTCCAGCACGGGGCGTCGCGATCGGACGGGATGTCCTTCCAGAGCTGCCTGGGGTCGGGATTGACGTAGATCGCCGCGGTGGCGATATGCCGCGCCTCCGCGTCCTCGCCCACGCAGCGATAAACTACCTCGAGCGAAAATTCGCCATGTGCCTGCGGCGTGCCGGTGAGCAGCCCGGTCGCCACATCGCAAACCAGCGCGAGGCCGGGCGGCACGACGACCTCGAGCAACATCACCGGCGGCGCGCCTGGCGCCGGCGTGATCGCCCCGGCATAGGCCTGGGCCTGCCTGGCGTTGGCGATTCTGAACTTCACCGGCGCGCCCATGCCCGCCCCCCGGCCTGAGCATCGTCGCCCGAACCCCGGCCCCGCGCCACGCCTCGACACCTAGCCACGGGCACGCGAAACATCGAATCCTCCTTCGGCCACGCCCATACCGATCTCGCTGTCGCAGCCCGGGCACACCGCCGACCCCGGACCGGGTACGCAGAATATCTGCCCGCATGCGCACGCGGCGAACGCATACGGCGCACCGCAATGGGGGCATCCGGGCGAGCCCCGCAGGTAGTCGGTGTTGATCGTGCGGACGTTTGCGCGGGGATCCGAGAGCGCGTCGAAATCGCGTTCCGCCGCGAACACGCCGACGAGATCGTAGGCCACCGGGTCGATCTGAAAGTCCTGGGTCGCCACCGCCTGGCCGCTGCGTTCGTACTTGATCAGATACGGCAGCCTGCTCTTCTGGCAGCGGCCCGCGACGATCACGAAATCCTCGTCAACCGCCGTCGCCTGGGCGATCGACTCGATCTTGCGCATCACGGATTCATCGACCTTGGCCAGGTTGACCCTGGCCGGCTCACCGATGCCGATGCTGCGGCTTTGCGAACTCACCGAAGCGCTGATCCAGTCGATGAACTTCCGGAAGTCGCTCGATGCGGCCGTCTCGATGCGCAGCACGTCGGCCGTCACCTCGGACAGGCGCTCGAGCGCCGCATGCGCGCCGATCCCGACCGCGACCAGGTTGACCCTGCGCGCGTAATCGCGAGCCCAGCGCGCGAGCGGCGGTCCGACATCGTCGGTGCTCTTGCCGTCGGTCATGAGGAACACCAAGGGCTTGAAATCGCCCTTGCGCTGCGCACTCGAGCGCTGCACGTTCGCATCGATCTCCGCCATCAGGTGATCGAAGGCCGCGCCGATCGAGGTACCCGAGCCCAACGGCAGGCGCGGCGGGGAGAACGACGCGAGCTCGACCAGCGGCGTCAGCGTTCTGGCCCGGCCGGCGAACGCGATCACCGAGAGATAAGCGGTCTCGAGCGCATAGGGGTCGGTGCGCAAGCTCTGGATCAAGCGCTCTATGCCCTCCTGCAGACTGCGAAGATTGTCCCCGGCCATGCTTTCGGAGACGTCGATGACGAGAAAGACCGGCAAGCGCCGCATACAACCCCCTGCTTACAGAACCACGTTGATCTCGGGCGGCGGTGGCGGCAGCGCGACCGCACTGCTCGAACCGCGGCTCTGGCTATCCTTCGAGACGGTTTCGGAAACCCACTGGAAGAATTTCCCGAAACTCGCGGCATCCATGGTGTCGAGGCTGACCACATGCTCGGTCAAGCGCGTGAGCTGGGTCGGATCGGCCTTCGGACCGGCGGCACATGCCACCACCGCGGCGAATCCGGCCGCTCTCACCCTGGGAATGACCTCGGAGTATGCGAGCGTATCGGTGGGTTTGCCGTCGGTCAGGATCACCAGCATCGGCTTCCAGTCGCCCTTGGCCGTATCGGTGGATTTGCGCACCTCGCGCGCGACCTGCTCGCAGATGCGCTCGAGCGCCTCGCCGAGCAGGGTCGCGCCCGACCGGGGGCAAACGATCTCGGGCAGGATCACATCCACCACCGCCGTCATCGGCAGGACTTCCTTGATTTCTGAATCGAAGGTCGTGATCGATAGATGCACGCTGTCGAGCGCATAGGGATTGGTCCGCAGCGAACCGAGCAAGGCCTGCAGGCCCGCGTTGACGGCAACGATCGGTTCGCCATTCATCGACCCGGAGGTATCGATGCACAGATAAGTCAACAGCCTGCGAGTCATTGAGTCACCTCGAACACGGTTTTGTAATGAAACGAAACGGGGCGGCGCCCGGCCCGCCCGGTAGAGCCGATCACGTTGCCCGGCCGGGCCCATCGGCCCCGAAGGCGCTTCTTCCCACCTCCCGAAAAACCCCCTACACTCCCGCCGGCGGTCGTGACGTAACGTCGGCATCATGGGGCGCCCTCATTATCCGCACTGTCGTGCAAGAATGCCAAAGCCCCATGTCTGTCGCGCTGCCGCTGCTTGGGAGGACGCTGGACCAGCGGCGTTCGCGCGCCATGCGCCAGGCACTTTTTACACGTCGATCATTCTTTCACGCGAGGAAAAATACGCAATGGCAATCAGTCTTCAGAAAGGTGGGAACGTCAACCTGAGCAAAACCGCGCCGACCATGAGCAAGATGATCGTGGGCCTGGGATGGGACGCGCGCGCGACCGACGGGGCCGAGTTCGACCTCGACGCGAGCGCCTTCATGCTGAACAGCTCGGGCAAGGTGCGCAGCGACAAGGATTTCATTTTCTACAATCAGCCCAAGTCGGAAGAAGGCTCGGTCGAATATGGCGGCGACAACAAGACCGGCGCCGGCGACGGTGACGATGAAACGATCGTCGTCGAGTTGTCGAAGGTTCCGGCCGATGTGGAGAAGATCGCGATCTGCGTGACCATCCACGAAGCCGACACCCGCCGCCAGAATTTCGGCATGGTCTCGGCAGCCTACGTACGCTGTGTCGATGCCGCCGGCAACACCGAGGTCGCCAAATATGACCTTTCGGAAGACGCCTCGATCGAGACGGCGATGATCTTCGGTGAAATCTACCGAAGCAGCGGCGACTGGAAGTTCAAGGCGATCGGACAGGGTTTCCAGGGCGGTCTGGCACCGCTGGCGAAGAACTTCGGCGTGAACGTCTGACCCAACCCGGCACGACGCCCGCCGCGGCGGGCGTCGTCAGAATGCCGCCGGGAGGCGCAACATGCCCGACTCGGAAAAGCGCATTCCACCCAGCACGCCACCGCCAAAACGGCCACGCAAGACATACGGCAGTTCCGCCGCAGCATTGCCGTCGATCATGCCCAGGGCCTGACGCATCACGGTCAAGGCCGACACCGATGCCGGTACGGTGACGACCGTCTCGCCAAACCTCGGCACGCTGCCCTTGTAGTCGCTCACGCCGGTCGCGAACGGCTTGCCGTTCAGCTCCAGTTCGAGCGCGACGCCGTCGAAATCGATTACGGCCTCGTTCGGATTCTGCACCCTGAGCTTGACGGCAAAGCGCGCTTCCATCCCCTGACCCGCCATGGGTTCGATCCCGACCACGCTGACGCGCACGGGGTCGCGCTGCGCGAGACTCGCACAACCCGCCAGCAGCAACATGATCGCGCCCGTTGCGAGCAGCAATATCGCCTGAAGGCGAACGCAATGCGGATACCGGAGCACGATGGCTTACCTCCACGATTGATCAGACGCATTCTACCCGCGACGGCCGACCCTAGCGGACATCCGGCAGCTTCATCCATCGCCCGCGCACGTGTCAAAAAGTGATCGGGGAAATAGGGCACTTACATTTGCGCCATAGACTGGCGCCTCGCTCTTCTGGAGGACATGCTCATGAATTGCCGCACCCTGACCCGCCTTCTACCCCAAGACCTCCGCTTTCACTCGCTCGGCGCGGATGGTTTTCATCATCCCATCCGCTTCGTGTTCGTCACCGAACAACTGCGCCGGGGCATTCTTGACGAACGTGAACTCATCCGGACCTCGCTGCCAGCGACACGCGCGGTATTGCAGGAAGAAATCTTCGCACGCTACGACCCTGCGGCGCGTTCGAGAGCATTCCAGGCGATTCTGCGCAGATTCTCACCCCGCCCCCGGGCACGCTGAGCTCGAACCGCCGCGCACGGCGACATTGCCCTCGACCGGCTTTTCGCGCAACATCCGTCCGTGCGGTCAGTTCTTGCTGACCGCTCATCCCGCCCCTCGGTTCGAGGGTGTGCAGTCTGTGTATCCGTCCCGACTAACCCGGTAATTTCGAAGCGCATGTATCTAAACATTGTTGGCCTGCTCGTCGGGACCGTCTTCTTTGCCTTTTCACTCACGCCCTCGCTGCTCCCGCGGCCATTCTTCATCCAGGGGATTCTTTCCGGCCTGTCGTTCTCGGCCGGTTACGGCCTGGGCGTGGCGGCCGTGGCCCTGTGGAACTACCTGCAGTTGCCGGCCTTGCGCATGCGTACCGCGGTCGTCGCCAAATCGGTCGCGGCGTTGCTGTGCCTGTTGGTGGCGGTGAGCTTCCTGTGGCAGGCGACGAACTGGCAAAACGCGCTTCGCGAAATGATGGGCATGGAGGAATCGGCCGGCCTGCAACCGTTCATGCTCGGCCTGATCTCAGTCGTCCTGTTCGTGGTACTGCTGGCGCTGGCACGTTCGTTCCGCTGGGTGTTCCGCGCCTTGTCGGCTCGACTGCGGCGTTTCGTGTCGCCGAGGATCTCGCAGTTGATCGGCATCGTCGTCGCCATCGCACTGTTCTGGTCGGTGATCGACGGCGTCTTGCTGAGCAGCCTGCTGCGGGTCGCCGATCGCTCGTTCCAGCAACTCGATGCGCTGATCCAGGATGATCTGCCCCGGCCGGTCCATGCCGCCCAGACCGGCAGCACGGCCTCGCTGATCAATTGGGAAGACCTTGGACGCCAGGGGCGCAGCTTCGTTGCCGGCGGGCCCGACGCCGAGGATCTGAGCCGCTTTTTTGCCGCGCCGATGCCCGCCCCGATCCGCGTCTACGTCGGCCTGAACTCGGCCGACACACCCGAGCAGCGGGCCCGCCTCGCGCTGGACGAATTGAAGCGTGTGGGCGGCTTCGAACGCTCGGTGCTGCTGCTGGTGACGCCCACGGGCACCGGCTGGATCGACGCGTCGTCGCAGGACCCGGTGGAATACCTGCATCGCGGCGACATCGCCACCGTCGCGGCACAGTATTCCTACCTCAACAGCCCGCTCGCACTGCTGACGGAGGGCGCATACGGCGCCGAAATGGCCCGTATCCTGTTCTCGGAGATCTACGGCCACTGGCGCACCCTGCCCCGCGATGCACGGCCGCGCCTCTACCTCAACGGACTGAGCCTGGGCTCCTTGAACTCCGATCGTTCTTTCGATCTATACGACATCATCGAAGACCCCTTCAACGGCGCACTGTGGAGCGGCCCCCCATTCCGGAACGATACCTGGCGGCGCATGACCGAGCAGCGCGACCCCGGCTCGCCGGCGTGGCTGCCCCGCTTTCGCGGCGGGTCGGTCGTACGCTTCATGAACCAGGACGGCGGCCTGAGTGAGGGTGACGCACCCTGGGGCGGTTTCCGAATTGCCTTTCTGCAATATGCCAGCGATCCGATCACCTTCTTCAGCCCGCAAGCGGCATGGCGCGAGCCCGACTGGATGCGCGAGCCACGCGGCCCCGACGTCTCGCCCGATTTGCGCTGGTTTCCGCTCGTGACGATGCTGCAACTGGTCGCCGACATGGTCGTGGGGGTCACCCCCAAGGGCTTCGGCCACGAATTCGCCCCGGCGCACTACATCGACGCATGGCTGGCGCTGACCGAACCCGCGGGCTGGAGCGACGCCGAGGTGGCGCGTCTGAAAGCCTTGTTCGACTGAATCGATCAGGCGCCGGGCGCGAACCAACCGGCGCTGCGGATTACACCACGCGGCGCCGCATGCGCAGGCCCAGAAAGGCAAAAGCGACGGTGATCAGCGGGCTCAGGAGATTGAAGAAGGCATACGGGGCGAAGCTGAAGGTGGCGATGCCCAGCGCGGCACCCAGATAGGCACCGCAACTGTTCCACGGGACCAGCGCCGACGTGACCGTGGCGGAGTCGGCAACCGCGCGCGACAGCGTCACCGGCGCGAGGCCGCGCTGCTCGAAGGCGCTCTTGCACATCTGTTCCGGCAGCCGGATCGCCAGATACTGGCTGGCGGTGAACACGTTGGTCACGACGGACGCGCCAACCAAGGTGCTCACTAGACCACCGGTCGAGCGCGCGGCGGCAATGACCGGGACCATCAGGCGCTGCAGCACGCCCAGCTTTTCGATGATCCCGCCGAAAGCCTGGGCCACGATCACCAGCCAGATGATGCTGAGCATGTACGCCATCCCGCCGCGTGTCAGAAACGTGTCGATATTGTGCTCGCCGGTCGTCGAGACATAGCCGCTCGCCATCGCCATCCAGACCCCCTTGAGCAGCGCCAGCGGCGCCCACAGTCCATCGGAACCGGCAAATGCAATGACCCGCTCCGGGGCAGCCAGCACCGCCACCAACCCGCCCATCAGGGCGCCGACGAACATGGTGGTGAACGAGGGCCAGCGAAGCAGAGCCAGAACGATTACGACGAAGAACGGCAGCAAGGTCAACGGGCTGATTTTCAGACTGCTATGAATGACCGCCGAAACCCCCGAAGGATCGAACTCGCCCGGCTTACCCAGCAACCAGTACAACAGCAGTGCGAGGCAGAACGCCGGCACCGATGTCCATAGCGCCTCGCGCATGTGTTCACGCAGATCGACCCCGGCCGTGGCGACCGCGAGCTTGGTCTTGGAGGAAAGCGGCGAAGCCTTGTCACCAAAATACGCGCCGGAAACCACCGCGCCCGCCGTGATCGCAGGATCGAGGCCCATTTGCTGGGTAATCCCGACGAGACCTACGCCGATCGTCGACGCGACGGTCCACGCGCTGCTGATGGAAAACCCGACCAGCGCACCGATGAGCGCCGCCGCCAGGTAGAGATAGTTCGGGTCGAGCCCGTACATCAGGTAATAGCCCATCGCGAGCAGCGTTCCGCTCATCGCCCAAGTGCCCAGCAGTGCCCCGACCGCCAGCAGCGAAAAAATGATTCCCGCACCGGAAACCAGGCTGGACGTTGCCGCATCGCGCAATTCGTCGAGACTGAAACCACTGCGCCAACCAATGTACACCGCCACCATGGTGGCGCACACGATACCGACCTGATGCGGGCCATGCATGCCCTTGTCACCAAACAGCAAATACGACAACCCGAGAAGCACCACCCCGGTTACGATAGGTGTCAATGCGCTGGCAAAGGTGAGCGTCGGGCGCGTCACGGCCGTGTCGGACGGTTCGTTTACTGATGACATGAAATTGAAGTCCTTTAAGAAATCGAGCACATCGCAGCGCGCCTATTCGACGCCCCCGGCTGCACCGCATGGCGGCGACATCTAACCGGGGGCGCCGGCCACGAGGATGGCTATAGTAGCGCAACGATTATACTGCGGTGCAACGACCGACTTCGTGTTCATGCCAGCGCCATCGGGCAACCCCGCACCCGCGGGTCGATCCATTTCCCGAACCCAATCTGGCGGATCGGCACGCTCAACGTCGATGCTCTGGGCACGATCCGGGGTTCACGCTGCGGCACTTTCTGCTACAATGCGCGCCTTCCACGGAGAGGTGGATGAGTGGTTTAAGTCGCACGCCTGGAAAGCGTGTTTGGGATAACATCCCAACGCGGGTTCGAATCCCGCCCTCTCCGCCATTTCAGTCTAAAACCAAGCACTGGCGTATCAACGCTGCCGTTGGCTGTCCGTGATGGCAACCGCGACATCAGGGCTTCGATCCTTCTATCTGCGCAGCGATCGCGATGATCGGGTCGGGGGTGACCGACGTAGGTCGCTGGAATGGGTTGCCCTGCACCAGAACGATCGCTGCCGTGGGTGCCGCTGCCAGCGCGAACACGATGGTCGCGACAAGCGCCGCGCGCGGACGTTCGACATGTACGATCGCGACCGACACTAGGGTCAGGAACCCGAGAAAGGCCATTCCCAGCCATTTCAGCGGGTTGACATGCGTCTTGCTCAGTGCGACGCGCAGGTCGTGGTCCGCGCGGATATCGCTTGCCCTATTCAGCATCAGCGCCTGCACATTGTCGCCGGCCGTATCCGCCAGCGTCTTGGTGGCCAGCAAGCCCAGCAAGACATCGGCATGCGCAAGGACTTCGGGGTTTTCGCGCCGTTGTGCCAGCTGTGCCCACTCGGCCCCGCTGGCACGTGCATACGCCGCAATCGCATCCCGTACCGACTCACGCAACTCACCGGGTAGCGAGTCCGTAAGCGCCAGGATGCTGCGCAAGGCGTCGGCTTCACGATACACCGCGTTCATTGCCCTATCGTGGGCACTCCAGGTGTCATTGGCAAGAAACGCGAGTGTCAAGCCGAACAGCACACCGATGATATTGATGAATGGTGGCGCCACACCCTGCAGGGACTGCGCCCACGGCGCCCAGCGTGAATACTGGATGAACCACTGGATCAGCCACACCCCCGCCAGCGTGCCTAGAACGGCGATCAGCGCCAAACCATAGTGGTCATAAATGTGCCAGTCGAGAAAAGGCATGCCGGGTTTCCGGAGGGGCGTCTTATCAAATATCGCTCAAGCCAGCGCCGGATAGTCGATGTAGCCCTTCTCGCTGCCCCCATAGAAGGTGGCGGTGTCAAAGGGATTCAACGCAGCATTCTGGCGCAGGCGTGCAACGAGGTCCGGGTTCGAAATGAAATCCTTGCCAAACGCGACGATGTCGGCGTGACCCTCGGCGATGGCGGCCATGGCCAACGCGCGGTCGTAGCCATTGTTGACCATCCAGGCGGCCTTGCCGCCCGCCCGGGCATAGGATGATCGTAAAGCAGCATAGTCGAAGGCCGCCTCCCCCTGCCTGTAATCGCGGGGACCACCGGTTGCACCTTCGATAACATGGACATACGCGAGTGGCCAGCGTGCCAGTTTCTCGACCACGTGCTCAAACAACGGTTGCGGATTCGCATCGGCCGCATCGTTGGCCGGCGTCACCGGTGAGATACGGATTGCGGTCCGGCTGGCGCCGATTTCCGCAGTGACGGCTTCCATGACTTCCGCCAGAAACCGGGTGCGGTTGGCGACACTTCCCCCGTATGCATCGGTACGATGATTGCTGCCGGCACGCAGGAACTGATCGATCAGATAGCCGTTGGCAGCGTGCACTTCGATACCGTCGAAACCGGCCTCGATCGCCGCTCGTGCTGCCCGTCGATAATCCTCGACGATATCGGGGATCTCGTCGATACCGAGCGCGCGCGGCTCAGATGTAGGCACGAATGCACCCGTGCCATCCGGTTTGATCACATAGGTCTTGGATTTTGCCGTAATCGCCGATGGTCCGACCGGTGCCCCTCCCCCCGGTTGCAGCGAGACGTGCGAGATTCGGCCCACGTGCCATATCTGCACCACGATCTTGCCGCCAGCCGCATGCACGGCATCGGTGACGCGCCGCCAGCCCGCCAGCTGCTCGGGTGCGTAGAGCCCCGGAACCTGCGCATAGCCCTGCCCTTGCTGAGAGATTGCCGTCGCCTCGGTTATCAACAAGCCGGCACTCGCTCGTTGCGAATAGTAGGTGACGGCCATCTCCGACGGGATCGCATTGGGCGAACGGTTACGGGTGAGCGGTGCCATCGCGATACGGTTGGCAAGCGAAATTCCGCCCGCAGTGATCGGATCAAAAAGAGTACTCATGTACCAAGGTCTCCGGTGCGGTTCAAAACAGGGGTTACAGCCTCTCGCCAATCTGGCGAATAAACTCGTTGATCGTTTCGTCGTTGCGCTTGTAGAACACCCATTGCCCAATCCGGCGCGTCGTCACCAACCCGGCCCGCTGCAGCACGGCCAGATGGGTCGAAACACTGGATTGCGACAGGCCACACCGGGCGAACATGCCCGCACAAACGCCCACTTGGATCGGATGCTCCTGATCCGCGAAGTGCTTCTCCGGCTCTTTGAGCCATTGCAGCATTTCGCGCCTCACCGGGTGAGCCAGCGCCTTGATGACTTCGTCGAGGTTCATGCGGGCCAATAGCCAAGCGGATCAACTTGATCCGGCGTTTGGTTTAAATCGAAAAAAAGCGAAATTAATATTGCACTGATCGAAAATATAAATCGTTTTGTCGCAAAATAGCAAGCCCTCCTCCCCTCTTGACCCCAGGCGAAGCCATGGATCGGACAACACGCTTTCTCGGGAAACCGTTAGACGACGGCGGCCGCGATACGCATCTTTTCGGCTAAGATTGAACTTCAACGCTGACGTGCCGGTCGATCCGATGTGGCCCGACGGCCGAACGAACTACAGGTAAAACGGACATGAACATCAAGCCTATCGTGCAGCCGCCGCCATTGCGCGGGAAACTGGCGCGGCTGAGCAATCACTTCTTCCTGCTGGTCGGCTTGTTGTTCGTCGCTCAACTTGAGTTTTCTAACCAACCTGCAACCCCCGGCGAAGAAGAAATCGTCCAGGCCCTGCACCTGCAACCACGTACGCCACCACCAAGCTTCGATATCGACCAGGTCTCGGACACGTATCCGGATGGTCAGGCTTCAATCGAACCCGTGCTCGCAGCAGAAAGCACAATGCCGTCGCACAAATCGGACGAGCCTAGCGGCGCAAGCGCCGCGACCGAACGCGTTGCCGAGCCGATACTCACCCGCGCGGACGCGCCCGATCGCGAGGCGCGCGCATTGCCCCGCACCCGACCGGAGTGATTTCCGGATACACGCAGCAGAACATCGACCCACCTGAGAAAAGCAGGCGCTACGGAACCTCGGCTCCTGCTTCACCGGCAGCGGCGTCGGGGGCAATACGCAGCGTGTTGCGCCCTGCGTCCTTCGCAGCGTAGAGCGCAGCGTCGGCACGCTGCAACAACTGTTCGAGATCATCGTCATGCGCCATGCAGGCGCCGATGCTCACGGTCAAGGTCGTCGCCAGCCGCGCGTGGACCGCGCGCTCCACCCCCGTCCGGATACGCTCGCCGGTCGTACGCAGGGTTTCCGCATCACAAGGCGACAACAACACCAGAAACTCGTCCCCGCCCCAGCGCGCGACATGGTCGTAGGTCCGGGTATTTTCGCGCAGCAGATTGGCGAGCAGCGCCAGGGCGAGATCGCCGGCGGCATGGCCATACGTGTCGTTGATCGACTTGAACTCATCGACGTCTACCCACAGCACGCCATAGCCGCCTTTCTGGCGCCGGGCACGATCGATCTCCGCGGTGAGCAATTCGGTCATGCCGCGACGGTTGATTAGGCCGGTGAGCGAGTCGATCCTTGCCAGGCGGTTCAGGTCCTCGGTCCGCTCCCGGACCCGATCCTCGAGCGTGTGGGTGGTGTGCCTGATCGCTTCTGCCATCGCCTTGAAGTGCTGGATCAGGCGCCCGATCTCGCCTTTCGCCTCGGGCAGTCGTGGCGGCGTCAAGTCGCCGTCGCGCACGCGCAGCATTGCAACCTCGAGCACCGCTATCGGATTGAGGATCAAGCGCCTGAGCGCCTGATTGAACAACAGCAGGCTGAGCACCGACATCAACACGAACATCCCGATCACGGGCATGAATCGATCCGCCGGCATCACCACCTCGAGGTCGGTGAGGGTCATGTCGTACCAGCCGATCGTCGGCAAGTATGCAACCCCGAGGAGGTGGCGCTTCCCTTTCGAGGTCACGAACTCGCTATGCACCCGGCTATGGCTGGCACCGGGTTTGATTTCGGTGCGCAGGCGCTGCATGGCGGTGCGAACGCTCGCGCGTTCCTCGGGCAGATCGAGCAATAGATCGATGGTGCTCTTCTGACCTTCGGGCTTGACCAGGCTCGCGAAATCGATCAGACGCTCGTCCTTGATGAGCTGTATGGCGCCGTAGTGATCCACGAATAGGCTGGTGATACCGGGCTGCCCGATATCGACCACATCGCGCAAAAACGTCTCCAGATCGATTCCGGTCCCCAATACACCGAGGATGCGATCCCCTTCCCGCAACAGCACGTCAATCCACAGCTTGGTCACGCCGAGATCGTCATCCGGGTTGATGTTGATGTGGAGATCGCGCCTCTGCTCCACCAGTTGATAAAACCATGCATCGGCGGCATTGTCGGGATCGAGTCGGTAACGCAACTCCCGCCCTGCGAACTCGTTGGATGCGTTGTTGTAGTAGTAGTCGCCGTTGTCCACGCGCGCGAAGAAGAAGCTGTGATCGTAGAAACTCAGCCGATAGTTCTCCATCTCGATGAGCGCTTCCGCGTGCAGCTTGGGATCGGGCTCCCGGCTGCTCCAGCGCTTGAGTACGCCCGATTGCGCCATCTGCCTGGCCAGGGCGATTTCACGCTCGATGGGCTGCAGCAGGCGGGTGCTCTCGTAGCGAACCTGGATCTGCACCACGCGGGTTCCCCATTCCTCGATCACGTGCTGCACGATCAAATGGAATACCGCCCACGACGCAACCGATGCCAAAACCGTCAGCACGACGGCAATCATCAGGAAGTGGGTCTTGAGGGTGGGAAGGTGTTGTTTATCTTGTGCCAAGAACGACGCCCACCTGCCATGAAGAACCAAACATACCCAAAATCGATCAGGAAGAACGCTCGACGGTCGCTTTCACGCGAACACTGCGTACCGCCGCCGGCGCTCAACGGCGCTTCTTCGGCTTGTAGCGTTTGAAAACCAAGCGCACATCGCTCGACGCACGCTCGAGGGTGCAGATATCCGGATCGTCGTCGTGGCCGCTGAAGAAGCCATCCGCCTGCGCCCGCATCACGAGCTGAATGGCCGCCTCGTCCTCCATGGCATAGATCTCGGTAAGCAAGGTCGCCACTTCATCGAGGTAAGCCTCGTAGGTCATGGGTACGGGTTGGGCCATCATGAAGCACCTTACGGAGAAACGGTAATCCGGAGCTGCCGACCGAAAGAGCGCACTGCACGTTCCCGCAAGCAAGTTATGCGCCCGGCCCATCCGCAGGCAAACGCGGATAACGCACGAAGTCGACCAGATCCTGAATCTCCCGCGGCGGCGGACGGGTCAGCAGGCTGACCACCACAATGGTCACGAAACCCAGCGATACGCCGAAAATGCCACTCGAGATCGGGTTGATCCCGAACCAGGCATGCGCCTGCGTTCCACCAAAAAACGGATGCGTGCGGACCATGTAGTAGATCGTCACGCCCAGGCCCACCAGCATGCCGGCAATCGCACCCGGACGATTGGCGCGCTTCCAGAATATCCCCAGCACCAATGCGGGGAAGAAGGCCGACGCGGCGATCGAGAATGCCAGACCGACCATGAACAGAATATTGTCCGGCCGCAGCGATGCCACCCAGGCCGCCACCACGGCCACGACCAGGAGTTGCGATTTCGAAATGACCAGGCGTCGATGGGTCGATGCGCCAGGATTGATGACTTTGTAATAGAGATCGTGCGACAGCGCGTTGGATATGGTGAGCAGCAGGCCATCGGCGGTCGACAACGCCGCAGCCAATCCACCCGCGGCGACCAGTCCTGCCACCACGTAGGGCAGCCCGGCGATCTCGGGCGTCGCGAGGACGATCACATCGGTATTGAGAGTGAGCTCCGCCAGTTGCAGGATGCCGTCGCCATTGATGTCCTCGATCTTGACCATGCCGACCTTGCCCCACGACGCCACCCAGTTCGGCAACTCCGAAATATGCAGGCCGATCAGGTTGTTGTAGACCTCCCATTTGGCGAACACCGCATACGCGGGCGCCGTGACATACAACAGCACGATGAACAGCAAGGACCAGAACACCGACTGGCGCGCCTCGACCACGCTCGGCGTCGTGTAATAGCGGATCAGGACATGCGGCAGCGCCGCAGTACCCAACATCATCACGAACACCAGCGCCAGGAAGTTGTTGCGCGCGTTTATCACGGCCTCGGCTGTCTCGCCCGGGTGCGCGTCCGCATGCCGCGGCGGCGCCCGGGATCGCTCGAGCGCCTGTTGTCGCGCCTGCTCCCACTCTTCACCCGCCTGGGCGGGTGTGCGCGGCATGTCACGCAAGGCCCGCTCGGTCTGGGCGATCTCGCGCGCCGACGCATTCTCGACCCGGAGTAGATTCAGCCGGTCGATCAAGGCACGCCGCTCGGCCTCGAGCGACTCGGGCAGATGTGCAACCTTGGCGGCGAAATCCTGAGCCCGGTAGAAGAACTGGCGCCGAACCTCCTCTTCGACCGGGCTGGCGAGCAGTTCGTCCTCCTTGACCGAAAGCTGGGTCAGCACCTGCCCGTACATAACCTGCGGGACCGGCACGCCCGTCAACTTGTACGACAGGATCACCACCGGAACCAGATAGGCAATGAGCAGGATCACGTACTGCGCAACCTGCGTCCAGGTCACCGCACGCATGCCACCCAGAAACGAACACACCAGAATGCCGGTCAGGCCGATGAACAGGCCGATCTCGAATTCGACGCTGACGAAGCGGCTGGTAATCAGGCCCACTCCGTAAATCTGTGCGACGAGATAGATGAAACTCGCCAAGACCGCCGCGATCAGGCCGACCAGACGCGCCACATTGCCCTGGTAGCGCGCGCCGAGGAAATCGGGGATGGTGTATTGGCCAAACTTGCGCAGATAGGGTGCCAGGAGCACCGCGACCAGCACGAAGCCGCCGGTCCAGCCGGTGACGAATGCCAGCCCCTCGAAGCCCGCAAAGTAGAGGGTGCCGGCCAGGCCGATGAACGAGGCGGCACTCATCCAGTCGGCGGCCGTCGCCATGCCATTGAAAACCGCCGGCACGCGGCGTCCGGCGACGTAGTACTCGGCAACGTCCGAGGTGCGACTCATCACCCCGATGCCGGCGTAGATCGCGATCGTCACGAACAGGAAGATGTGGCCGATCGCCGCCTGCGACATCCCGAGGTACTCGGCCACCGACAGCAAGCCGATGAACACCAGGAAACTGCCGGTATACATCAGATAGTAGCGCCGCAGCCGCCGGGCGAAAGCGGAGTTCGAGGCTATTACCCCTCTCCTCGGCAGCGCGGATCGTGGGCCACCCGGGCCGGGGCAGCGAGCATTTCGATCAGTACTTGACCCTCGCGTAGAACGACTTTTCCGCTGCCTCGCGCGCCTGCCGCAACGTGAATATGCCGATATCGGCCAGCAACGGAATCATCTTGATGAACACCTCCGCCGTCACGATAGCATCTCCCAACGCGGTATGACGCCCCACGATCTTGAGATTCAGCCGCTCGACGATCGCCTCGAGCCGGTGCGACTCCTGATTGGGATGCAACACGGCCGACAGCAGCAGCGTATCGAGAACCGGATTGTCGAATCGCAGCCCGGTCATCGCCTCCTTGAGCTGCAGAAAGCGCATGTCGAACGCGGCATTGTGCGCGATCAGAATGGTGTCAGCAGCGAACGCGTGAAAGGCCGGAAGGACCTTGTCTATCGTCGGCTTGCCAACCAGCATCGCCGGCTGGATGCCATGGATCGGAATCGACTCCGGCGACAGCCGCCGCTTGGGATCGATCAGCTGTTCGAACGACTCCTGTCGCAGCAGCTTGCCATTCACGACCCGCGTGGCGCCGATCTGGATGATCTCGTCGCCCCCAGCAGGATTCAGGCCGGTCGTTTCGGTATCGAAGACGGTATAGGTGAGATCGGTGAGCAGGCGATCATCAAGCTCGTGGGATCTTTCCGACCACTTGAACAGATCGAAGTCGTAATACTCCGGACGCCCGTCGTGCTCCGACTTTTCGATCGCGTCGACATGCTCCTGAGGGTTCGCTGCCGGCAGCAGGAGCCGGAAGAACGCCCGGTGGCGGACTTTTTCGCGTTCGAGCCAGATTTCCCCATCATGGCGATCGATGACATCGCGCACGGTCAGCGGACTGTTCTCGCCGGCAACCGACATCTGTTCCAGCTCCCAGTTCATCACCGTCTCGGTGCTCATCGCCTGGCCTTGCCAGATGAGATCGAGGTGCACCAGCCGACCCGCACCGGTCAGGCGAAAGCGGATTTCGCGTACCTCGAATTCGTCCGACAAGCGGCTGACCAGGAACAGCAGCGCTTGCACCAGCGAGAAGCTGTCTACTTTGACCCACAGTCCTTCATCGACACCTTCGAGCTTGGTCGGGACCTTGAGCTTGTTTTCCACGCTCCGCTTCACCGCGGCGATAAGGTCGGCGCCCGACATGTCCTCGAGCGGCCAGCGCGCCTTCAGCGCATCGGCAAATTCGTTCGCGGTGTTGTCCAGCCGCTCGCTCATTGCCTTGATCTCGTCACGAATCACGGTACTGAAGCGAATGCGCAGATCCTCGTCGAGATCGGGGAATTCGAGCATCTCGGCGGCCGCACGCACATTCGCCAAGGCAGCCCGGTTGCCCTCCGTGAGGGTGTGCAGCATCTGGTCCCGCCGCGATTCGGTCTCGAAGTTGCGGGTGATGTCGTCGAGCATCAGGATGAAACCCGTCATCTCGCGCAAGGTCTCGCCCGCGCCGCTCGGTTCGCTGGCCAGCACCGGCGCCATCTGCACCCGCAGCAACTGCCCGGAACGGCTGGTCGTCACGAAGTTGGCCTGGATCTCCGCCTCGTTGCGCGCGAGTCGATGGCGAATGCCTTCAAGCGCATGCGCGATCAGATTGCGATCGAACGCCGCATAGAGCGAACGGCCCAGTCCGATCAACTCGCCGCCGCCCGCAACGGCGGGCGCATCCGACATGGCCTTGAACTGCTGTCGCGCCCGGGTGTTGTAGAGCAGTATCCGACCATCGAGATTGCACACCACGACGCTCTGGGTGAGCTCCGACATCAGCGCGGCGAGGCGGTTCTTTTCTTCGACCACCGTCCGCTGCGCCTCGGCGATCTGCTGCTCGACATCGCGCATGTATTCGTCGCGCTGCTCGGCGAGCGCATTCGCAGTGCGGGCCAAGGCCCTGACTTCCGGCGGCCCTTTCTCCTCGATCCGGAAGTCCCGGTTCGCGCCCAGCATCAGATGCTGTTGTTCCGACATCCGCAGCAATCCCTTCACGTACTGGCGAAAAAGATTGCGCACCACGATCACGCCCAGGCCGAAGCCAAAGACCGTGATCACCGTCCCCAATGGCAGATGGGGCATTATGGTGTCGACCAAGAGCGCGCGGCTCGCCCCCTCGGTGCCGACCCAGATGAGCGATGCAGTCAGGAGAAACGGACCCGTCATCAACAAGCCCAACACGACGACCGCAATGATGAAGCGGGTACGTGCGTTCATGCTTCAGATCCCGGATAGCAGGCTGCGCACCTTTTCGACCAGTTCCTTGGTCGAAAAGGGTTTGGTCATGTAGGCATCCGCCCCCAGCGCCAGCCCCTTGGTGACCTCGGTGTCCCGCCCCTTGGCGGTCAGCATCAACACCTTGACCGCCTGCAATGCCGGATCGGCCTTGACCTCCTGACAGACTTCGAAGCCGTTGCGCTTGGGCATCATCACGTCGAGCAACACCAGATCCGGCATATCCGCCCGGATCCGGTTGATCGCTTCCTCGCCATCCTGCGCAATCGAAACCTCGAAACCCTCGCGTTTCATCAGAAACTCGAGCGAAATGACAATGTTTTGCTCATCATCGGCTATAAGAATCTTGTTTGTCATTATTCCCCCCTCAAACCCCATATATGCCTCGTCAGGTCGGCTCACTCCCGCCCGCTTCGCCGCCGCTCAGCGGCAACGCGAAGCTGAACCGCGCGCCCTGACCAAGCGTTGATTCCACCCACATCCGGCCGCCGAAGTGCTCGACGATCTGGCGACTGATCGGCAAGCCGAGACCGGTTCCCTGGGGCCGGTCCTTCTGGTCTCCGCCCTGGCGAAACTTCTCGAACACGTACGGCAGGAACTCCGCTCCGATCCCGGAACCATTATCCATTACATCGACCCGGACTTCGTCGCTGTCGCTGCTGAGCGTGACCACCACCCGTCCGCCTTCCTTCGGAACAAACTTGGCCGCATTGGAGAGCAGATTCAGCAGTACCTGGTGCAGGCGATCACGGTCCGCAAGCAGGTGCGGCGCCGTGTCGGGCAGCGACAGCTCGACGATCGCCTGCCGATCGCGAAACAGCTGGGCCGTCGCGTCGATGCCATGTTGCACCAACTCGCTCATGTCGATGTCGGTATTGTGCCATTCCGCGTGGCCTGCCTCGATCTTCGCCAGATCAAGCACTTGATTGACCAAGCGGGTGAGACGGTTGGTCTCCGATACGATGATACCGAGAAAACGTTGCCGGTCATCGATCGAAATCTCGGGATCATCGAACATCATCTCGGAGAGCGCCCGGATGGACGTGAGCGGAGTGCGCAACTCGTGCGTGACCGACGACATGATGTCGTCCTTGAGCCGGTCGAGCTCCTTCAACTGCTCGTTCGCCGCACGCAGTTCGGACGTTGCCGCTTCGAGGGCGCGCGATTTTTCCTCGAGCTCGCGAGAATACGCGCGCACTTGCGAGGCCTCGTCGAGGATGTCCATGACTTCGTCCAGGCCCAACGGCTCCTCCTGAACCGCCGATGCAACCATGACCCGCGCCGACGCGCTCCCGATCGCGCCGGCCAGTTGGGTTTCGGCAAACTGCACCAGGCCCGCGTCGCCCGGCATGTCGTCGATCGACTTCACGCCACGCTCGCGCGCGTAGCGCCCGAACAACTCGCGCGCGCGCGCGGCGCCAAGAAAACGCGAGACGAGCGCCATCAGATCGGCAACCTGCGCACGCCCGCGCCACAGCGTCGCCGCCGCACCCTTGTCGCGCTTGAACACATCGACGAACAACGTCGCCTGGCTAGCCTCTTGCCCGGTCGGCACGCGCATCAGCGAAATTCCGACATAGAAAGCGATGTTCGCGCTGAGACTCCAGAACAACGCATGGCTAATGTTGTCGAGCCCGGTCAGGCCGAACAGCTGCTCGGGCCGCAACAGCGTCAGGCCGAAGACGCCTTGTTCGAGAAACGCCGGATCCAGCCAGCCCGATTTCGCGAAGGACGGCAACATCAGGGTGTACACCCAAACCGCGAATCCAGCCAGCAAGCCGGCCAAAGCCCCCGAGCGAGTGCCGCCCCGCCAGTACATCCCGCCGAGCATGGCCGGCGCGAACTGCGCGACCGCCGCGAAGCTGATCAAGCCGATACTCACCAGCGCGTAGGCTTCGCCGGCGAGACGGAAGTAGAAGTAGCCGAGCAACACCACGATCAGGATCGCGCCACGCCGGATCACGAGCAGCAGGCCGGTCAGATCCGGCAGCGACTCATCGCTCACGTGCTTGCTGCGCAGCACCAGTGGCATGACGAGGTCATTGCATATCATCGTCGACACCGCGATGGTCTCGACGATCACCATGCCGGTCGCCGCCGACAGGCCGCCGACGAAGACCAGCAGGGCCAGTGCCTCCTGCCCGTGCGACAGCGGCAGGGAAAGCACGAAAGTGTCGGGATCGACCGCGCCACGACCAAACTGCATCAGACCACCGAGCGCGATCGGAAGCACGAAGATGTTGATCAGCAGCAGATACGCCGGAAACGCCCAGCTCGCCCTTTTCAGATGCTGTTCGTTGACGTTCTCGACCACGGTGACCTGAAACTGTCTCGGCAAGAAAATGACCGAGAGCATCGCCAGCAGGGTGAGCGCGAACCACCCGCCGTAGTCGCCGGAACTGGCCGTCTCCATGCTCAACAGGTTCCGCAGTTCGGGGTTGGCCTGGGCGCGCGTGAAGATATCGCCAAAACCGTCGTAGATGCCATAGGTGACGAATGCCCCGACGGCGAGAAACGCCAGCAGCTTGATCACCGATTCGAACGCGATCGCCGCGACCATGCCCTCGTGCCGCTCGGACGCATCGAGATGGCGAGCACCGAACAACACCGTAAACAAGGCCAGGGTGAGCGCAACGTAAAGCGTGCTGTCCTTGAGCCAGCTGCCAATGGATGCCGGCTCGAAATGCGCGATGCTTCCCCCGGTCAGTACCGCGTAACCGATCGATATCGCCTTCAGTTGCAGGGCGATATACGGAATGATGCCCACCACCACGATCACCGTGACCAGACCGCCCAGCAGATGGCTCTTGCCGTAGCGCGACGCGATGAAGTCGGCGATGGTGGTGATGCGGTAAGTCTTGGCGATGCGAATCATCTTGAGCGTGACCATCCACGCAAGCATCATCGCCAGAGTCGGCCCCAGGTAGATCGGCAGAAACCACATCCCGCCCGATGCAGCCCGCCCGACACTGCCGAAATAAGTCCAGGCGGTACAGTAAACCGCCATCGACAAGGTGTAGGTCCAGGGATTCGAGATCACCGACCGGCCGCGATCGGCCTGCCGGTCCGCGTAATGCGCGACCGCGAACAAGGTCAGAAGATAGGCGAACGAGACGGCGACGACCAGCCAGGCGGGAATCATGCGCCCCCCTTACTTCGGCGCACGTTCTACGATCACGGCCACGATGCCGATCAGGGTCGCCCAGATCGCGAATAGCGACAGGAAGATCGGTGGCAACCCGAAGACCAGTTCGCGCCCGTCGAACAGCGACAGGATCGGATAATTGAAAAACATTGCCGATGTCATGAACACGGCAATCAGCCGCTGGCTCGAAAGACCGCTCCGCATCATGCGCTCCTCATGACGACGATGTTGCCCCGATTATAACGGCGGGGCCCCCCAAGGTGCGCCAACGTCGCCAAACGCACCAAAAAAAAGCGCGCTTACGCGCGCTTTTCCCTCCCTATGCAGACAAAACGTCCGCTTTGCCCCTGCATAAGTCGCCCGGGACGAGCCTCTTGCGTGCCCTGTCCCGCGAGGTATCAACCCAAAGGCTGCTTGAGTTGATCCAGGATCGCCGGGTTCTCGAGCGTCGACGTATCCTGGGTGATCTCCTCCCCCTTCGCCAACTGCCGAAGCAGGCGGCGCATGATCTTGCCGGAGCGGGTCTTCGGCAGGTTCTCGCCAAAGCGGATGTCCTTCGGCTTGGCAATCGGGCCGATCTCGTGACCGACCCAGTTCTGCAGTTCCTTGATGACGGCCTTCGCATCTTCCCCGGTCGGACGGTCACCCTTCAGGACCACGAAGGCGACGATTGCCTCGCCGGTCAGATCGTCCGGACGGCCGACCACCGCGGCTTCCGCAACCTTCTCGTGCGCGACGAGCGCCGACTCGATCTCCATCGTGCCCATGCGGTGACCCGAGACGTTCAGCACGTCATCGATACGGCCGGTGATCGTGAAGTAGCCGCTATCCTTGTCCCGAATCGCGCCATCGCCGGCGAGATAGAGGCGTCCCTGGAAGTCATCGGGGAAATAGGTCTTCTTGAAGCGATCGGGATCATTCCAGATGGTCCGGATCATGGCCGGCCACGGACGCTTGACCACCAGGATGCCACCTTGTCCGTTCGGCACTTCGGTCCCCGTCTCATCGACGACCGCGACCTGAATCCCCGGGAACGGCAAGGTGCACGAACCCGGCACCAGCGGCGTCGCGCCCGGCATCGGGGTAATCATGTGCGCCCCCGTCTCGGTCTGCCAGAACGTATCGACGATCGGGCAACGGCTGCTGCCCACGTTCTCGTAATACCACTCCCACGCGGCCGGGTTGATCGGCTCGCCGACCGAACCCAGAATGCGCAGCGACGAAAGGTCGTACTTGTTCGGATGAATGGCCGGCGTATTGTCTGCGGCCTTGATCAGCGAACGGATCGCGGTCGGCGCCGTGTAGAACACCGTGACCTTGTGATCCTGGATCATCCGCCAGAAGCGCCCCGCATCGGGGAAGGTGGGCACGCCCTCGAACACGATTTCGGTCGTGCCGCAAGCGAGCGGCCCATAGGCGATATAGCTGTGGCCCGTCACCCAGCCGATGTCGGCCGTGCACCAGAAGACATCGTCAGGACGGATGTCGAAGGTGTACTTCATCGACATCACCGCCTGCAGCAGATAGCCCCCGGACGAATGCTGAACGCCCTTGGGCTTGCCTGTCGAGCCCGACGTGTAGAGCACGAACAGCGGATGCTCGGCTTCGACCCATTCCGGTTCGCAGACGTCGGGCTGTGCCGCCGCGACATCATGGAACCAGCTGTCACGCCCGGCGACCATGTTGCAGTCGGCGCCGGTGCGCTTGACCACGACGACATTCTTCACGCAGTCGCAACCGCCCAGCGACAGGGCTTCGTCGGCGATCGGCTTGAGCGGCAACGCCTTGCCGCCGCGGAACTGGCCATCGGAAGTGATCAGTGCGACTGCGCCGGCATCTTCGATCCGGTCACGCAGCGCGCTGGCCGAGAACCCACCGAACACGATCGAGTGGGTCGCGCCGATACGGGCACATGCTTGCATCGACACGACGCCTTCGATCGACATCGGCAAATAGATGACGACCCGGTCGCCCTTCTTGACGCCCATCGCACGCAGGGCATTGGCAAACTTGCTGACCCGCGCGAGCAAGTCCTTGTAGGTCACCTTGGTGACTTCGCCGCTATCGGCTTCGAAAATCATTGCGACCTTGTCACCAAGGCCGTTATTCACGTTGCGGTCGAGACAGTTGTAGGAGACGTTCAGCTTGCCGTCGGCAAACCATTTGAAGAACGGGGGATTGCTCTCATCCAGTACCTTGGTGAAGGGCTCTTTCCAGTCGAGGAGTGTTTTCGCGTGGCGTCCCCAATAACCCTCATAGTCGTCGCTCGCTTCCTTGCACAGGGCCAGATAACCCTCCATGCCTGACACTGCTGCGTTCTTCACCATCTCGGCGGACGGTTGATAAACGCGGACCTGCTGTTCGTTGGACATACTCACCTCTCCTCAACTGAATGATTTGGTTGAAGCTCCCCTTGCAGGGCGACCGATCGACCCCGGCCTTTTTCTCGGCTCCCACCGCAACGTGAATCGAACCGCATTTAATGACCTCTATCTTACACAGGACTTACAGGCCATAACGCGCTCCACGCTCCGGCGGGGGACGCGGGAATGATACGCCTGTCGACTCTTCGATAGGGAATCCCCCTGATAGAATTACAGCATTCACACGTTCCCAAATGGAGACAACACATGAGCACCATTCGCCAGGAAGACTTCATTCAATCGGTTGCGGACGCCTTCCAGTTCATCAGTTACTACCACCCCCTTGATTACATCCAGGCCCTCGGCGCCGCCTGGGAGCGCGAAGAAAGCCCGGCGGCAAAGGACGCCATCGCGCAGATCCTGACCAATTCGCGCATGAGCGCCGAAGGGCACCGCCCGATCTGTCAGGACACCGGCATCGCCGTGGTATTCCTCAAGGTGGGGATGAACGTGCGCTGGGACGCCACGCTCAGCGTCCAGGAAATGGTCAACGAGGGCGTTCGGCGGGCCTACAACAACCCCGACAACAAGCTGCGCGCATCGGTGCTGCTCGATCCTTCCGGCAAGCGCCAGAACAGCAAGGACAATACGCCGGCCGTCGTGCACTACGAAGTCGTCGCGGGCGACCATCTCGAAGTCACCTGTGCGGCCAAGGGCGGCGGCTCGGAAAACAAGTCCAAGATGGTCATGCTCAATCCGTCCGACTCCATCGTCGACTGGGTCCTGAAGACCGTCCCCACGATGGGCGCCGGCTGGTGTCCGCCCGGCATTCTCGGCATCGGTATCGGTGGCACGCCCGAGAAAGCCATGCTGCTCGCCAAGGAATCCCTGATGGCACCGGTCGACATCCAGGCTTTGCGTGACAAGGCCGCGACCGGCGCCGAACTTACCCGGACCGAGTCCTTGCGGCTCGAACTGATGGACAAGGTCAATGCGCTCGGAATCGGCGCGCAGGGGCTCGGCGGACTCACGACCGTGCTCGACGTGAAGATCCTCGACTATCCGACCCATGCCGCCAGCCTGCCGATCGCGATGATTCCGAACTGTGCCGCGACGCGTCACGTGCATTTCGAGCTCGACGGCTCCGGACCCGCGACCCTCGCAACGCCGCGGCTGGAGGACTGGCCGGCGGTCACGTGGACGGCCGACACCAACGTGGCGACGCGGGTGAATCTCGATACGCTCACACGCGAGGAAGTCGCGGCATGGAAGCCGGGCCAGATCCTGCTGCTCAATGGCAAGATGCTCACCGGCCGCGATGCCGCGCACAAGCGTATTGCCGACATGCTCGCCAAAGGCGAGAAGCTGCCGGTGGACTTCACCAATCGGGTCATTTATTACGTCGGCCCGGTCGATCCGGTGCGTGACGAAGTCGTCGGCCCCGCCGGTCCGACGACCGCGACACGCATGGACAAATTCACCCGCATGATGCTGGAAAAGACCGGGCTGATCTCGATGATCGGCAAATCGGAACGCGGCCCCGCCGCCATCGAGGCGATACGCGACAACAAGTCGGCTTACCTGATGGCGGTCGGCGGCGCGGCCTATCTGGTATCGAAGGCGATCAAGTCTGCGCGGGTGGTGGGATTCGAGGATCTGGGCATGGAAGCGATCTACGAATTCGATGTGCGGGACATGCCGGTCACCGTGGCGGTCGACTCGCACGGCACCAGCGTGCATGAAACCGGCCCCAAGGAATGGCAGGCGCGTATCGGCAAGATCCCCGTCGCTACGGTTTGACGAGCTTGCGGCGCGCACCGGACCCCGGCTGTTTGCCGTCGCGCCGCAAACCGCCAGTGTCCGGCGCCGCCGTCTCGATTCACTCGGCCGGCGCCTGCAGCAATCGCGCCGCCGCCCGCTCGGTAATCGACGAACGGTCTATCAGGCGGCACCGCCCCCGATTGGCGAGCGCGACGATCGCACGGCGGCTGACGGCCAAGCTTGCCGAACACGACGCATCCACCAGCAGAAAGACCCGCTTCTGGGGTCCGATCCACGACATGCACCCGGCGAAGCGGCTCCCGTCGGGCATCTCCAGCGACAGCCAGTTGCCCAGGGTTGCCGAAGCGGCAGGATGGGCGGCCCCCGTGATCACCGCGTAGCCGGGATGATGCAGCAGACCCAGCGGCCGCGTCCCGGACACCTCGGTCAACGCCGGTGCGACGGACGAGTCCACATGGCTGCCCCCCGGCAGCTGGCCGCTGCGCAACAGCGCAAACGTGTTCAGCACCGGCGCAATCAGTCCAGTGCTCGCCTCAGCCCCAAGGCCCAGCAGCCCCAGCCCCCGTTTCAAGCCGACGACCAATTCGGTAGGTGCGCCGTTCTCCGCCGACGACGCCGCTACCCCGGCTGCATCGATCAAGAGGCGGGCAAGCTCGATCGCGCGGTGCGTGCTCTCGTGGTTTTCCCCGTGACTGTAGAGGGTTCGTGCGAGCACCTGTACCCACCAACGCTCCAGAAAGCCCTGGATCGCGGGCGCGGCGTGCACGCTAGTCAGTTCATCCACGATCGCCGAAGCCTTGACCAATGCGGTTTCGCGCCGCTCGGCCCGTTCGGCGCCGTCGATCGACTCCCGCACCAGCGCATTCTCGCGTCGTTTCAGGTCACTCATCAGGTGATCGAGCACCGCCTGGGCGCGGGTAAAGGCCTCCGCACCACTGGCCTCGGCGCGCTGCAGGCCACCGACGATGTCGCGCAGTTGTGCCAGCGTAGGATGCTCACGATCCTCCTGCGGCAGGGTGACGACGACCGCCGCGACATTGTCGAGCAGGATGCGGGCCGGATGCCCCGGGTCGGCAAGCAAGTGATCATCGGTCAGCGCCAGACGCAGGAACGGCATCTGCAGCTGGGCGACGATCTCGCGCGCAACCGGCCCCAGGTCTTCGAAACGCGCGATTGCCGAGAACACCTGTTCGACCGCTTCGACCGCTGCCGCCGTCCCGGCGGGCAGTAGCGGCGCCAGCTCGCTCCCCGCGAACCGTGCCGCGCCAGCGTCGCTCGACGCCTGTCGCTGAGCCAACCAGCTCAACACCCGCTCGCGAATCGCCCCCGCGAGTTCCGGGTCGATCGCGACCGCATCCGGCGCAGCGCTCTGGCGCTTTTTGCGCAGACGTTCCTGCAGCGCCGCGAGTCCGCCCCCCGTGCCTTCCTGGGGGATCGGGCGAACCTGGCCGAACCCCGCCGCCGTCTCCTGCGGTCCACGCACCGCACTGCCGAACCCGAGCGGCCGCGGCGCGACGCCGACTTCCTCGAACATCCGGATCAGCTCGGCGTACAGCGTTTGCAAACGCGTACCCAGCGCCGCAAGGCTGCGCTCCAGAAGCCTTTGCCGCTGTTCCGCATCGAGCCCCACCGCTTCGATCAATGCACGCAATGCCCTGGCGACCGCGTCGGGTCCGACCGGACACTGCTCGATCGGCATGTCCTTCTGGTCCAGCAACACCAGGTAAAGCCGATGCAACACCCCGAGTTGCGGCATGCAGGCTTCGCGCAGCTTACGCACGAAAGTCGAGAGTTCGAGCGAAAACGACAGTTCGTCCTCGTGCACGAGACTGATACTGGACGCCGTGAGGCCGACCAAGGACTCGAATCCCTGCCGGTTCTTCAAGCCCGCAAATTCATCGTAGGTTTGCCCGGCAGCATGCCGAAACCGCTCGATCCACAACGGTTGATCGAGCCCGACATCCGCCGCATACGCCTCAAGCGCATCGAGGAATGCAGCCCTGCCCGCGTCGCGCAGACGCAGACTCATGACCCGGGGTTCCGTTTTCGAAGTCGATTCGCTCAATCTAGCTTCCTTCCCGCCGCTCGAACCGGCGCATCGTTTCGACGATTCGCAACCGGGCCGATTTCATTGCCGAGACACAGTCGCGATCCAGCTTCTCTCCGGCCAGGCCGGACAAATGCTCGTAGGCGTCATCGACCCTCCATGGACGCTTGTAGGGGCGATAGTGCGTGAGCGCATCGAAAATATCGGCCGTGGTCACCATGCGGGCGACAAGCGGGATCTCGTGGCCGCCCAGCCCGTTGGGGTAGCCGCTGCCATCGAGATACTCGTGATGGAAATCGACCGCCGCCTGCAGTGTTTCGACACCCGGGGCGTCGTGGAGCTGCAACTCGTCGAGCATGCGCCGCACGAGCGCGGCCCCCTTCTCCACATGCGCCTTCATCACTTCCCATTCCGTGGCCTCGAACCGGCCCGGCTTCAGCAAGACGTAGTCCGGCACCGCCACCTTGCCGATGTCATGCAATGCGCCGAATACCGCGACCTCGTCGGCAAAACCGGGCATGAAACCGTGCGCGCGGTTCATCTCGGAGGCAAGAACATGCAGAAACGCCCCCATCCGGAGTTGATGTTCGCCGGTGATCGGATCGCGGGCATGAATGAACTCGTTGGAAAATCTGACCGCATTGACCAGATTGGCCGTGGACTGGATCGAATGTCCGAGCAGAGCGGCAAGAATCGGCCCCCAGCTGCGCAGCTGGACGATGCAAGCGGCATCGGCGCGCCAACCCCGCTCGACATCGATGACCAGGTAGCCGTGAACGACCGAATTGCGCCGTACCGACAAGACCATAAGCGGCTCCGAATGTGCCCCCGGAAGCCACTGCATGGCCGGATCGTTCCGATCGACAAACGACGCCTCCGGCATGGCCCTGAGATGTGCGAGACACGTGTTAGCCGCAACCGATACCACTGCGGGCGGACAGACGAGCACCTGTCCGTCACTGTCCGCCCAGCGCGACAGCACCGTTCCTTCGGCATTGCTCAGGAACACGCCGAGCCGCGCAATCTGCGGCAACGCAATGCGCAAGCGGCTCAGCAGTGGCAAAAGAATGGCCGGCACCGCCCCTGCCATGAAGGCCTCGCCTGCATCCGGGGGGTACCAGCGCACCGCCCCACCACCAGATGTATTCGTAGCCAACGGGATTGCCCTTCGATTGGTTTGGCCTGTCCCGCTCGGCAGCACCCGTGCTGCAGGCAAAGCGGTCTAGGTGCCCAATCTTGCGCCCACTTTGGGCAAAGTGGCAAGACCGCCGCACCGGTTCTGTAGCGAAACCTGTTTAAAAGTACGCGCCTATCGCAACTATCTCGATTAAGCCGCAAGTACACCGTGCGGGCAAACCGGCCGAAACGCGCGTTCAAGTTTCGCAAATCTCTCGCTGAGTTCGGCTATAATCCGCCCGGCGCCGGCATAGCTCAGTTGGTAGAGCAACCGCCTTGTAAGCGGTAGGTCATCTGTTCGAGTCAGATTGTCGGCACCACCGAAGCGAAGACTCCGGCAAGTTCAGACGGCCGCCCCCCGGTACGGCACCCTGCCGCAAGACGTATTCGACCGACGGGGCGATGTGACGCTAGATCCGGACTGCCGACACCGCCGCCCGCAGCGCCAGCAGATAACTGTCGACGCCGAATCCGCAAATCTGCCCCTTCACGATCTCGCCGAAAACCGACACGTGCCGAAACGGCTCGCGCGCATGGATGTTGGACATGTGTACTTCGACGATCGGGCAGGTCAGAATCGCCAGCGCATCGCGAATACCATAGCTGTAGTGCGTCCAGGCACCTGCGTTGATCAGCACCGCGTCGACGCGGTCCTCGAATCCCTGGTGGATACGCTCGCACATCTCGCCTTCGCAGTTGGTCTGGAAGCTCTCGACCACCACCCCCAGTTCGGCCCCCAGTGCCTGCAGGCGACCATCGATCTCGGCCAGTGTGAGGGTTCCATACTGGGCCGGATCGCGCTTTCCGAACATGTTGTGATTGATGCCGTGCAGCATGAGTATCTTCATCTTTGATCCCAATGTCGTTAATTCACCGCCGGCGCGGACCCGGCTCCGATGCCCCACACCCATGCGAGCGCCGGCCTGCCGCCCTTCACACTTCATTCTATCGGGGCAGCGCGAGACTGGGTAACCGTCTGGCCACCCGACCCAAACCTTTCGCGGCTGCGGCATTAACGGCCAGCCAATGAAAACGGCACCCGAAGGTGCCGTTCGTCCGCGAAAGGACTCATTCAGAACTCAAGTCCGGACATCCGCTCAGTGCGCACTCGCCGAAGCTGCGCCGATACCGGTTTGCGAACGCACGTACTGATCGTCGAAGCCGGCCTTGTCGGTCTTTGCCCGGGCGCTCTTGTCGGTCACCGAGAACAGCCAAGTGAAGAAGAACGCGAGCGGCATCGAGAACAACGCGGGCTGCTCGTACGGGAAGATCGCCTTCGGATTGCCCAGCACGACCACCCAGACCGCGTTCGACAGCACCACGAAGCTGACCGCCGACACCAGCCCGATCAGGCCGCCGAGCAGCGCGCCGCGCGTGGTCAGACCCCTCCAGTACATCGACAGGATCAGCACCGGGAAGTTGGTCGAAGCGGCGATCCCGAAGGTGAGGCCCACCAGGAACGCGACGTTTTGCTTCTCGAACATGATCCCGAGCAGCACCGCCACCACGCCGAGCGCAATCGTGGCAATACGCGTGACGCGCATTTCCTCGACGTCCGTTGCGGTCCCCTTGCGAATGACCCGCGCATAGATGTCGTGCGCGATCGCCGACGCGCCGGCAAGCGCCAGACCCGACACCACGGCGAGGATGGTCGCGAACGCCACCGCCGACATGAAGCCGAGGAACAGGTTGCCGCCCACCGCCTTGGAAAGATGCATCACCGGCATGTTGCCGCCACCAATGAGCTTGCCGGCGAGATTGCCACCCTCGTAGTACTCGGGGTTGGTGCCGACGATGACGATCGCGGCCAGCCCCAGGGTGCACACCACCAGGAAGAAGTAGCCGATGCAGCCGCTCGCCACGAAGACGCTCTTGCGCGCCTCCTTGGCGTTGGGCACGGTGAAGAAACGCATCATGATGTGAGGCAATCCGGCGGTGCCGAACACCAGGCCCAGCGACAGCGATACCGCGGTCACCGGATCGGCCAGCAGCGAACCCGGGCCCATGATCGCGATACCGTCGGCATGCGCCTCGACCGCCTTCTGCGCCATCGTTTCGAGGCTGAAGCCGAAGTGGCTCAGCGACATGATCAGCAGCACGGTGCCGCCGAAGAGCATCAGGCACGCCTTGATGATCTGTACCCATGTCGTCGCGATCATGCCGCCGAAGGTCACGTAGATCACCATCAGCACCCCGACCAGGATCACCGCGGTCGAGTAATCAAGGCCGAACAGCAGCTTGATGAGCTGGCCGGCGCCGACCATCTGCACGATCAGGTAGAAGCACACCACGGTCAGCGAGCCGAACGCCGCAAACGTGCGGATGGTGCTCTGCTCGAGCCGGTACGAGGCGATGTCGGCGAACGTGAACTTGCCCAGGTTGCGCAGACGTTCGGCCATCAGGAACAGAATCACCGGCCAGCCGACGAAAAAGCCGATGGCGAAGATGAATCCGTCCAGGCCCTTGGCGAAGGTCATCGCCGACAAGCCCAGCAGGGTCGCCGCCGACATATAGTCACCGGCGATCGCGAGACCGTTCTGGAAGCCGGTGATGCCGCCGCCCGCGGTGTAGAAGTCGGAGGTGGACTTGGTGCGGCTCGCGGCCCAATAGGTGATGCCCATCGTGGCCACGACGAACACCAGGAACATCGCGATCGCGGTCATGTTGACCGGCTGCTTCTGCGCCACGCCGACCGCGTCGGCCGCGACCACGGCACCGCCGGCCACCAGGAACAGTACGCACAAAAGCGCATGACGAAGTCCGGTCATTTGTAGGCCTCCTCGATGATTTCGTTCTGCAGTTCATCGAATTCGCCATTCGAACGGCTGACGTACCAGCCGGTGAGGAGCCACGAACCGATGATGATGAAGGCACCGACCGGCACGCCCACGGTCAATGTGCTACCGCCCGAGATCGGCACGCGCAACACGTCGGGAGCGAACGCGACGATCATCATCAACGCGTAATAGGTCACCAGCACCATCGCGGTGAGCAGCATCGCAAAACGGCTCCGCTTGTGCTCGAGTTCGGCGAAGCGTGGATTCGCCCTCACCTTCTTGTAGATATCCGCTGACATTGTTCAAGTCCTTGAAACGTGGTTGAAAATAACTCGCTATCGAGATGCCGGAACGATCGCCGCCCGCCCCGGCGGAGGTGTTGCTACATGTTCGGGTAATTCGGGCCGCCACCTCCCTCGGGCACTGCCCAGTCGATGTTCTGGGTCGGATCCTTGATGTCACAGGTCTTGCAGTGCAGGCAGTTCTGCGCGTTGATCTGCATGCGCGGGCCGCTCGGCTCCTCGACGATCTCATAGACGCCGGCCGGGCAATAGCGGGTTTCCGGTGCGTCGTAGAGTGCCAGATTGACGCCGACAGGCACCGCCGCATCCTTGAGGCGCAAATGACAAGGCTGCTCCTCGACATGGTTGGTGGCCGAGATGAAGACCGACGACAGGCGATCGAAGCTGATCTTGCCATCCGGCTTCGGATACACGATCGGCGCCACCTCCGAGGCCTTGCGCAACTGCGTATGGTCGGGGTGGTGATGAAAGGTCCACGGTGCCTTGCCACGCAGCACATAGGTGTCGAGTGCACTGTAGACGAGCCCGCCCCACAGTCCGCGCTGGAACGAGGGCCGGATGTTGCGAACCTGATGGAGTTCGTTCCAGAGCCAGGTCTGCTTGAGCCGCTCGGGGTAATCGGTCACTTCACGGCCGGGCGCATCGGACTGCGACAGGTCGTCGAACAAGGCCTCGGCCGCGACGATGCCCGACTTCATCGCCATGTGGGTACCCTTGATCTTGGGCACATTCAGGAAGCCCGCGGTGTCGCCGATCAGGATGCCCCCCGGGAAGCTCAGCTTGGGCACCGACTGGTAACCGCCTTCGGACAACGCACGGGCGCCGTACGAGATCCGTCGTCCCCCCTCGAACGTCGGCCGGATGGCCGGATGGGTCTTGAAGCGCTGAAACTCCTCGTAGGGCGACAGGTGCGGGTTGGAATAGTCGAGCCCGACGACGAAACCGACCGCGACCAGATTGTCTTCCAGGTGATACAGGAACGACCCCCCGTAGGTATCCGACTGCAGCGGCCAACCGATGGTATGCAGGGTCAGCCCGGGTTGATGAACCGCCGGATCGACTTCCCACAACTCCTTGATGCCCAGACCATAGGTCTGCGGATCGACACCGGCACGCAGGTCGAAACGCGTGCTCAGACTCTTGGTGAGCGAACCGCGGCAACCTTCGGAGAACACCGTCTGGCGTGCATGCAGCTCGATCCCGGGCTGGTAGTTGGGGCCGTGCTCGCCGTTGCGCTCCACGCCCATGTCGCCCGTGGCGACGCCGCGCACCGAGCCGTCTTCATGATAGAGCACCTCGGAAGCGGCAAACCCCGGATAGATCTCGACCCCGAGCGCCTCGGCCTGCTCACCCAGCCAGCGCACCACATTGCCGAGGCTGACGATGTAGTTGCCTTCGTTGTGCATTTGCGGCGGTGTCGGCAGCTTGATCGACTTGCCTGCTGTCAGATACATGAACCGGTCTTCGCGCACGGCGGTGTTGAGCGGTGCGCCGCGCTCGCGCCAGTCCGGAAAGAGTTCTTCGAGCGAGCGCGGTTCGATCACCGCGCCCGAGAGAATGTGCGCCCCGACCTCGGAGCCCTTTTCGACCACACATACCGAAATCTCGCTACCCGCCTTTTCGGCGAGCTGCTTGAGCCGGATCGCCGTGGTGAGCCCCGAAGGGCCCGCCCCGACGATCACGACATCGTACTCCATCGCTTCACGCGTCATTCTTGTCTCCTGGCTTTTGTTCGTGCGAGCCACCATGCCGATATCGGCGGGCGGCCGGCACGATCGGGTCGAGCGCAACCCGGTCGGGCGCCCCCGCCGGGGGCATCCTACCGGGAATCCGCGGAGCGCCCACCCAGGTCTCTTGTCAGAACTGCGACTCGGCGAGCACCAGTACCGCGTCGGCGCCGTTCACGATCGCGTCGCGATAGGCGCCCGCTTCGGGCATCACGTGCTGAGCAAAGAACGCCGCGGTCGCGAGCTTGGCTTTGTAGAAATCGCCATCGTCGTCACCCACACGCGTCGCCGCGATGCCAGCCGAGCGCGCCATCAACCAGCCGCTGACCACCACCCCGGTGAGCTTCAGGAACGACACCGATCCGGCTGCCGCGGCCTGCGGATTGGTTTCATAGTTGTCCAGCAGCCACTGGGTCGCGTCACCCAGCGCGGCAATGCCACGGTCGAGGCTGTCGGCCAGCGCGGCGAGCCCCGCATCGTCGGCCGCGCGCAAGCGCGCTGCGCTCGCCGCGATATCGGTGAGCAGCAGACCCATGCTCTTGCCGCCGTCCTTGGCAGTCTTGCGCCCGATCAGGTCGTTGGCCTGGATCGCGGTGGTGCCTTCATAGATGGTGGTGATGCGCGCATCGCGCATGTGCTGGCTGGCACCGGTTTCTTCGATGAAGCCCATGCCGCCATGCACTTGCACGCCGTTCCAGGTCACGCCCTGCGCCATTTCGGTACACCAACCCTTGACCACCGGGGTCAGCAACTCGAGGCGGGCCTGGTTCGCGCCGCGCACGCCGGCATCCGAGTGGCTCTTGGCCCGATCCATGCAACCTGCCACATAGTAGGCGAGCGCGCGCCCGGCTTCGGTGCGCGACTTCATGTCCATGAGCATGCGACGCACATCGGGGTGATGCAGGATCGGCTTCTTTTCGCCCGACTTGTCGCCCACGATACGGCCCTGGATGCGCTCACGCGCATAGGCGAGCGCGTGCTGGTAGGCGCGCTCCGAGATCGCCACCCCTTCGAGGCCGACGTTCAGGCGCGCGTGGTTCATCATCGTGAACATGTATTCGAGCCCACGGTTGGCTTCCCCCACCAGGTAGCCGATCGCACCGTCTTTTTCGCCGAACGCCATCACCGCGGTGGCACTGGCGTGAATGCCCATCTTGTGCTCGATCGACGCGCACACGAGATCGTTGCGCGCCCCCAGGCTGCCGTCGGCATTCACCAGGAACTTCGGCACGATGAACAGCGAAATACCCTTCACCCCCGGCGGGGCGTCGGGCAGGCGTGCCAACACCAGGTGGATGATGTTCTCCGCCATGTCGTGTTCGCCCCAAGTAATGAAGATCTTGGTGCCGCTGACCGCGTAGCTGCCGTCGCCGCGCGGCTCGGCCTTCGAGCGGACCGCGGCAAGGTCGGATCCCGCCTGCGGCTCGGTCAGGTTCATGGTACCGGTCCAGGTTCCGGCGACCATGTTGGGGAGGTAGATCTGCTTGAGTTCGTCGCTGGCGTGGTGGGCGATGGCCTCGACCGCGCCGAGCGTCAGCATCTGGCACAAGGAGAACGACATGTTGGCCGACTTCCACATTTCGAGCACGGCCGTCGACACCGTCACCGGCAAGCCCTGGCCACCAAACTCGACCGCAGCCGGCATGCCGTTCCAGCCCGTCTCGCAAAACGATGCGTACGCCTCCTTGAAACCCGAGGCCGTGCTGACCACGCCATCGGCCCAGGTATTGCCTTCCTTGTCGCCGGACGCGTTGATCGGTGCCAGCACTTCGCTGGCGAACTTGCCGGCTTCGTCGAGAATCGTCTCGACCAGATCGACGCTGACTTCCTCATTGCCGGGCAATGCCGAAATCTCGGCGAGGCCGGCCAGTTCGTTCATCGCGAACAGCATGTCCTTTACGGGTGCGACGTAGTTCATCGGGTTGCTCCTTCTCGAATGCGTATGGATCGCGACCCGGTCGAATGCCGGGTCGCGGGCTGTAGTTCAGTACAACGACCGGGATGTCACTCGATCGCGGAAGCCGATTTCGCCTGCTGACGCAGCGCGAACTTCTGGATCTTGCCGGTCGAGGTCTTGGGCAATACGCAGAACTCGACGAACTTGGGCACCTTGTAACGGGCGAGGTGTTCGCGGCAATGGGCGATGATGTCTTCCACCGTCACGTTGGCCTCTTCCTTGACCTCGATGTACGCAGCCGGCACCTCGCCCCACTTGGCATCGGGCCGCGCCACGACGGCCGCGGTCATCACCGCCGGGTGGCGATACAGCACCTCCTCGACCTCGAGCGACGAGATGTTCTCACCCCCCGAGATGATCACGTCCTTCGAGCGGTCCTTGATCTTCACATAACCGTCCGGATGCAGCACCGCCAAGTCGCCGGTGTGGAACCAGCCACCGCCGAAGGCCTCGTCGCTGGCCTTCTCGTTCTTGAGATAGCCCTTCATGACCAGGTTGCCGCGGAACATGATCTCGCCCATGGTCTCGCCATCGGCCGGTACCGGCTGCATGGTGAGCGGATCGAGCACCGTGATCGATTCCTGCATGTGGTAACGCACACCCTGGCGGCCGTTGCGCTCGGCGCGGTTGGCGATCGGGAGGTCGTTCCACTCCGGGTGCTTTGCGCACACCGAGGCCGGGCCGTAGGTCTCGGTCAAGCCGTACACGTGGGTAATGTCGAAGCCGATCGTTTCCATGCCTTCGATGATCGCGGCCGGGGGCGCGGCACCGGCGATCAGCGCCGACACCTTGTGATCGATGCCCGCACGCAGACCCGCCGGAGCGTTGATCAGCATGCCGTGCACGATCGGCGCACCGCAGAAATGAGTCACCTTGTGGCGGCGGATGAGTTCATAGATCAAGGGCACATCAACCTTGCGCAGACACACGTTCACGCCCGCGTTGGCCGCCATGGTCCACGGAAAGCACCAGCCGTTGCAGTGGAACATCGGCAGCGTCCACAGGTACACGGCGTGCTGCGGCATACCCCAGCTGATGATGTTGGAAGCCGAATTCAGATACGCGCCACGGTGGTGATAGACCACCCCCTTGGGGTTGCCGGTCGTGCCGGACGTGTAGTTGAGTGCGATCGCGTCCCACTCGTCGGCCGGCAAGGACCATTCGAACTCGGCATCGCCGGTGGCGATGAATTCCTCGTACTCGATCTCACCGACCCGATCGCTGCCCGGGTACTCCGGATCGAGCACATCGATGACGAGCGGCTTGGGCCCCTCGAGCTTCTCGAGCGCCGGCGCGACGATCGCGGCAAACTCGGGGTCGGTGATCAACACTTTCGCCTCGCCATGCGCCAGCATGAAGGCGATCGCCTCGGGGTCGAGCCGGGTGTTGAGGGTATTGAGCACCGCACCCAGCATCGGAACGCCAAAGTGCACCTCGAACATGGCCGGCACGTTGGGCAGCATCACCGCGACGGTATCGCCGACACCGATGCCGCGGGCAGCCAGTGCGCTCGCGAGACGGCGGCAACGGGTATAGGTCTCGCTCCAGGTGAATTCGCGCGATCCGTGAATCACGCTGGTGCGTTGCGGATAGACGCTGGCGGTTCTTTCGATGAAACTCAGCGGCGAGAGCGGCACGAAGTTGGCCGCGTTCTTTGCAAGCCCCTGCTGATAGATATTACCCGACATCCATTTTCCTCCTCTGGTCAAGACGATTTCGGCACCGTCTGCGGATACGGCCGGCCATCCGGTCTACATTCCCGCGCGACGACGGCATGCGGATCATCGCTCACCTGAGTGTGCGATGTCATCCGTATTCTTCTCCCATTAGCGTAGCAACCGAGCTTGTCGGGAGTATCGTTGAAATGTACTGAATCTTGTCACGCTCTACGCTGCAGCGCCATGCCCCGATAGAGATAGAATCGGCGCACGTGTCAGCACGGAAGCCACCGATGAAACCCGCCCTCCTGCCAAAGGCCGCGCAACCCGCTACCCGCTCGGTCAGCGACCGGCGTTACCGCGAACTGATGTCGGCCAGCCTCGATCTGGTCGATCAGGGCCTGACGGTGTTCGACGCGCAGCTGCGGCTCGTGACCTGCAATCGCAGCTTTCTCGAACTGCTCGACTTTCCCACCGCGATGGGACAACCCGGGACGCCGTTCGAAGCCTTCATTCGCCACAACGCCCTGCGCGGCGAATACGGCGACGGCGATCCCGAGACCCAGGTCGCGGAGCGGGTCGCCGCCGCGCGCAATTTTCTCACCCACGACACCCGACGCCGGCGCCCCAACGGCAAGTTGTTGTCGATCCGCGGCTTTCCACTGCCACATCGCGGCTTCATCACCATTTACTCCGACATCACCGAGATCGAACAGCAGCGCAGCCAGATCACCCAGCATCAATCCGAACTCGAATCCGCGATCGACCGGCGTACCGCTCAGTTGCGCGAGACCAACAGCGAACTCACCCTCGCCGTCGAGGCCAACCGCCAGATCACCGCGGCCCTGCGCCACAGCGAAGGCCGCCTGCGCCGGATCACCGACAATATCCCGGCCCACATCGCCTATTTCGACAAGACCTGGACCTATCGCTATGCCAACCGTCCCTACGCCGAGTGGTTCGGCTGGACCGCCGAGAACATGCCAGGCCTGGCGATTCGGCGCGCGATCGGCGAGGAGGTCTTCGCCTGCGTCGAGTCCTATGTGCGCCAGGCACTCGCCGGTACGACGGTGAGCTACGAGTACACCACGACCGGCCGCGACGGCACCGCCGTCAACGCGCACAGCATCCTCGTGCCCGATTTCGGCGAAGATGGCACGGTCGAAGGCTGCTTCGTCCATTCGGTGGATATCACCGAACAACGGCGCACCCAGCACCTGCTCGCCCAGGCGCAGAAGATGGAAGCCATCGGACAGCTCACCGGAGGGCTTGCGCATGACTTCAACAACATGCTCACCATCATCATGGGCAACCTCGGCGGCATTCGCGACGCCCGTCCGCTCGACCCGCTCAACCATGAGTTCATCGAGCCGGCGCTCGAAGCGGCCGGACGGGGTGCCGAGCTGGTCAAACGCCTGCTCGCGTTCTCGCGCCAGCAGCCGCTCGCACCGCGCCCCATCGAGGTCAACGGCCTGATCGCCGGCATGACCCGCCTGATCCGACGCTCGCTGCCCGACAACATCACGCTGATCAATTCATCGCGCAAGGCCGAGCTCTTTGCCATGGTCGACTCGAGCCAGCTCGACAACGCCCTGCTCAACCTTGCCCTGAACGCCCGCGATGCCATGCCCAATGGCGGCGAATTGCGCATCGAAACCACGCTCGAGAACCTCGACGCCAGCAGCGCCGCCGATCTCGAGCTGACGCCGGGCGAGTATGTGCAGATCGGCGTCAGCGACAACGGCACCGGCATGGACAGCGGTACCATGGCGCGTGTTTTCGAACCGTTCTTCACCACCAAGAAG
The DNA here is from genome assembly GCA_002344625.1 of Rhodocyclaceae bacterium UBA2346. Lineage (GTDB taxonomy): Bacteria > Pseudomonadota > Gammaproteobacteria > Burkholderiales > Rhodocyclaceae > UBA2357. Next base: position 66,472 of record DDUE01000056.1, read on the forward strand.
TTCGGCATGGGCAACGGCCTGGGCTTGGCGATGGTGTATGGCTTCGTCAAACAGTCCGGCGGCGGCATCAGGATTCGCAGCCGTCAGGCGGTCGGCACCTCCATCGCGCTGGTCCTGCCGTGCGCCCACGGCGGCAAGCACGCCTTCGATGACGTCGAGACCATGCCGGTAGACCTCAATGGCCGGCTGGTGCTGCTGGTCGACGACGATCCCGAAGTACGCAAGATCGTGCGCATGCAGTTGTCGTCGCTCGGCTGCAGCGTGCTCGAAGCCGAGGGCGGCGCCGAAGCGGCCGACATGCTCGAGAATGTGCCGGCGATTTCGCTGCTGCTCACCGACGTGGTCATGCCCGGCGACATGGACGGACGCGCCCTCGCCCGCTTCGCACGCCGCTTCCGGCCCGAGGTGCCGGTCATCCTGATGAGTGGCTACATCGACCGGGTGGCCGCCGATACGCGCGACCCGACTATTCCGCTGCTCGCCAAGCCTTTCGACCACGAGGCGCTGCTTGCCGTCCTCGGCCAGGCGTCGGCGGCGACCGAACGCATTGTGGGGAACCCGTGATGTCGCAACGCCAACCCGTCCTGATCCATGTGATCGAAGACGATTCGTCCATCGGCCGCCAGATCTGCGATACGCTCGAAAAATTCGCGTACCGCACCGAACTGTTTCAAACCGGCAGCGAGTTTCTACGCCACCTCGGCGTCGAGGCGCCCAGCCTGTGCATTCTCGACCTCGGCCTGCCCGACCTCGACGGCATGGAGGTGATGCAGCGCATGCGCCGCACCCACCGTTTTGGCGTACTCATCGTCACCGGGCGCACCGATACTTCCGATCGGGTCCTCGGACTCGAACTCGGCGCCGACGACTACGTGACCAAGCCCTTCGAGGCGCGCGAGCTGATCGCCCGAGTGCGCAGCATCCTGCGCCGCTACACCCCGCAGGCGTTCGAGCACGACCGCCCGGAGATCAGCGTCGCACGCTTTGCCGGCTGGCAATTCGAGGTTCGCACCTACCGGCTCACCAGCCCCGACGGCCACGAAGAAACACTCGGGCAGGCCGAGGCGCAATTGCTGCTGACCTTGCTCGAACGCCCCAACCAGATCCTGTCGCGCGAGCAACTGCTGTCCGGCCGCGACGTGTCGGCACTCGACCGCAGCATCGACCTGCGCATCTCGCGCCTACGTCGGCGATTCGAAGAAAACCCACAACATGCCAAGCTGATCAAGACGGTTTATGGCGCCGGCTATCTATTCTCGGCAGTCGTAAACTGGGGTTGACCGACCCCATGCCCAAACCCGTAGCCCACGCCCAAACCAATCTGATGATCGGCGCGAAAATAAAAAATAACATTAATTCATTGACTTAATAATGCTGACAATGCCTCCAGAGATGGGGGCTTTGTTGCTTGTGTCGTGGGTTATGATTGATTCATGCTCAAACCTGCCCATCCTGTCCAGGCGGAACTGGAGATGGTGACGCTGGAGCAGTTGGCCCCGAGGGCCATCCTCTACGGCTGATGCTACCTGATTTGATCCACGTAACGCTACGCTATACAATCCCGCCATGATCAAGCATTTCGCTCACAAAGGGCTGCAGGCGTTCTTCCAGTCAGGCACCAAGGCAGGTATTCAGCCTCTTCATGCGCCCCGCTTACGGCGCCAACTGGCCCGGCTGGATCTGGCTCAGTGCCCCGAGGACATGAACGCGCCCGGGTGGCAGCTGCATGCGCTGTCCGGCGATCTGGCCGGGCATTATGCGATCACGGTTAACGGCAACTGGCGCCTGACCTTCCGGTTTGAAGGCGTCGATGCGGTTCTTGTTGACTACCAGGACTACCACTGATGACCACCATGTATGACCCGCCGCACCCCGGCGAAACCCTGCGGGAAGACATCCTGCCCGCGCTGAGCATCACCGTGACCCAGGCCGCCGCGCAGCTCGGCGTGACCCGTGCCGCCCTGTCGCGCGTGCTCAACGAACGCGCCGCGATCTCGCCCGAAATGGCCTTGCGTCTGGAAGCCTGGCTGGGCGTGGAAAACGGCGGGCGGGCCGATCTGTGGATCGCGCAGCAGGCCGCCTTCGATCTGTGGAAGGCCCGAACGGCCGGCCTGCCGACGGTGGTGCGGGCGGCAGTGAACGGGCCTGCATGATGGCTGCGGCCGGGGGCGGCCTTGATCTGCCCGACACACCCGACTACGTTCCCCCGTGGGCGCTGAAGTTCAGGGAATGGGGGATTAAGCAATTTTCGGGGATCGAGGCCGACCACGAAGAGCGGCGAGCCACCTTCACCGCGATATTCACGAAGCACGCTGAAATGCGTGCGTTCTGGGAAGCTGTTCCGGATTCGATTTCAGAAAGAGATGGGCTTGGCCTTTTTTCCGTCTTTGTGTTCGGCGTAGACCGACGCATCCACAGGGGAAAAATTCCCGTTCGTCAAGCCCAAAAAATTATCTATGCTGCGTGCAAGCAGCCCGGAAGAAACCGTTTTCCGAAAGCTGATCAGGCCTCTTCAGATATTGGATAATTTTTGCCCCAAAGTACTAGGGTCTGTTCACAAATGACAAATTTATGTACATTCTCGCTTTTTGGAGTGAGCGAGGATGGAGCGAAGCATGTTGCGCGAGGACCAGTGGGCACGCATCGAAATGCTGTGTTCGGGCAAGG
>DDUE01000064.1 GCA_002344625.1 Rhodocyclaceae bacterium UBA2346
CAACCAGATTGACATGCGGCGATGCAATCTTGGCACTTCGATGCCGGGCCGAATAGACCAGCGGCGGATGTGGGATGTCCCTTTGTAGTCGCTCAAGCGGACTGGCTTTCAGCCAGCCGCTTACCTTGTACGTTGGGCTTTTCATTAATCACTTTGGGAGGGCATCAAGATGGAGGTTTACAAGGTTTACATCCACACCGAAGACGATCCTCATGTTTCAGAAATGGTCGTCGCAGCCTCCTCGAAAAAGGAAGCCGAGTCTCGCGCGCTTGAGCACGTGAAGAGAAGCAACCCTCACAAAGGCTACCGAACAACCGAGGAATCGAAAGATCTCACCAAGGTTCTCTATGCCAAAAAAGCTGGTACAAACGGCTGCCTTGTCATTCATAGGGTTCCGCTTGAGGTTTTCAAGCGAGTGAAAGGCATCGCCTAATCATGCCCAACAATCCGCTCCAGCCGACCGTCAAAAAGCTGCGCTTTTTGCCGTCGGCTGAGCTTTCACGTTAGATCATGGATGCAATAGATCGTCAAAAGCTCTTCTTTCGTCCTGTTTGTAGTGCTGCGGAAATTGAACGAATTCTCAATGTCAAAACCTCCAAAGATCACTTGTTGAAGCTTCGTGCTGAGACGATTGTTGACCACATGCGGCTTTTTCGTGTCTACCGAAACAAGGCACTTAAAGACGAAAGAAACTGGTCACTTGAAGCCTCGTTCAACACATCACACTACGAAGCTGTCTTGGCCAAACTCCCGAAAGATGCTCGCACCATTTGTCGCGCAGTGACCTATGGCGACATTTTTTCTGACGACCCCAATGGCATGATCTTTAATACGCCTTACGGGCCAGTTACCACAATCAGCGAGTCGCTTAGGTTCTTCTTGAAGTTCGCGCATTTGGCCATTCTCGAGTTTGAGGACGAAGTTCCGATGCGGATTAGGATGAATTCACTTCGCATCGCCATTCGAGTAATGCTGCGGAAGGAGGCCATGGATTTTTACATGGACCCTCGTGGAATTATCCCGGCAAAGGTTGCGACAGCTATACACGTCCCAATTCCATTGCAGCTCAAATTTATAGCAGGTCACGAATTTTCTCATTTCATTCTTGGGCACTTGTCAGAATCAAACTTGGTAGATCAGCCCATCTTCTATGCGCTATCGGGCGGGGAAGCAGAATACAAGCCTCTTAAGGTGTACAACACATCGCAACGCAACGAATTCGACGCCGATCTTCAATCGATCCTGCTTCCCAAGTACTCAATCCGACAGAGAAATGAAATACTTCGTGCAGCACTGCTTTGGTTTGGATGCATCGAGCTCTTTTATGCAGTTAGAGATGTAATATTTCCTCAAGGTTCATGGAGTATTCAAACTCATCCAACGCCCAGGGAGCGCTACGAAAACCTACTAGCTAATGTTCCGGCAACTGGACTGGACGCTCAACACTGGAAGGAGTTTCCTGGCCTAATTGATAGATTGAAGACGTTCTTACAAGAGGACGTTTCTCTCAATTTTGATGCCTATGAAATGTATGGTTCAGCCTATTTGGATGCGCCCAACACCCAGTGGCGCGGGCGGGAGCTTATAGATCGTGTTGACTACTATTAAATCTAACTTTTCGGTCAAGAGGGACGCTCCGCCGGCAAGCCGGCTCCGCGCCCCTTACCTCCAACGTTAGGCTATGAAAAACGCTGACGAAACTCTGTACCAAGACATAGCAAAGCAATCCGAAAGACTCGGCTATCGAAACAAGCTCCGATTGGCCCAGCTTCTAATTCAGCTTGCCCGAAAGGAAGAGGAAGAAGCTTACCCACAAGAGCGTGTTGATACGCCCGCAAAAAAACCAACAGACCCAGAAACCATCGGGTATGTTGTAGAACGCCTACTAAAACTTCGGCCTGCTCGAAAAACTGGCGCTCTCAATTCAATTGGAGCAATGTTTCAATTCCAAGGCGGCATTTCCGACCAAGACAAAGAAGCAATCATCAAAGAACTTGTGCGCCGCAAGGTCCTAACAGTTGATGCAAGCAGCCGTATTACTTACACGCCATAACGAGGCAAGAGTGGAAATTCTCTTTTATCTTGGGCTTTTCGTCTTCATCGTTGGCGGCATCGGAACCTTGATTGCAGCGTTCAAAACCAGCATTTGGTGGGGGCTTGGTTGTTTACTTGTTGCGCCGGCTTCCCTACTTTTCTTGGTCATGAATTGGGGTGTTGCTAAGAATCCATTTTTCCTGCAATTGGTTGGTGTTGCCATCATATTCTTGGGCAGCTATGCCTAACATTGCGCTCCAGCCGACCGTCAAAAAGCTGCGCTTTTTGCCGTCGGCTGAGCTTTCACGTTGGGCATATATAACTGTCCCGTATTAAAGGAATCATATGAAACTCATGATCGAATCAAAACGAATGGAGAAGTGGGACGCAAGATTCTGTGATCTCGCCAAGTACATTTCCGAGTGGTCCAAGGATCCAAAGGCAAAGGTTGGTGCCGTCATTTTGTCAAAGGCTGGTGGGGATATTTCTGTTGGTTACAACGGATTTCCAATGGGAGTAGAGGACTCCGCTGAGCGACTTGAAGATCAAGAGATCAAGTTGGAGCTGGTCGTACATGCAGAACAGAACGCACTTATTGCAGCAGGTTCAAGAGCAATTGGCTCAACCATTTATGTTTGGGGAAAGCCCGTTTGTGCTAGGTGCGCAGGGTCAATCATTCAAGCAGGTGTAAAAAGAGTGGTTGCTCTAGCACCTAAGCTGGATAGTGATTCAAAGTGGGACAAAAGTGGAAAGTACGCTCATCAAATGTTTACTGAGGCAGGTGTAGAAGTTGACTTCTACTATGAAGAAAACGAAACATCCGCCCAACAAGGCACTCCAGGGGACGCTCCAAAAGCGGCGCGCCCCTGAGCTTGGCGTTAGGCACTCATGGCAAAGTATCTCGCACTCTCAATAGTTGCACCCCATGGCAATAACATTGCATCGGGCAAGAAGACACTGGAGATTCGGTCTTGGCAGCCATCCAAGTTGCCGCTCAAAGATCTCTTGATCCTCGAGAACAAGAAATATCTAACAGAGGAAAGGCAAATTGATGAAGATGGCAGCGCCGTTGCTCTTGTCGATGTTCGATTCGTGGAGCCTTGGCATCCATCGCAGGTTGTTGCAGCATGCTCAACTGGCTGGCAGTCTGGTTACTATGCTTGGCATCTGGAAAATGTTCGCCCATTGCCTTCACCAAAGCGGGTGGTGGCAGCGCGCAAGCTTTATATGGTTGAGTTCTCTCATACAGAAAGTAATGCCTAACCCCGCAGTCAAGCGGACCACCAAAAGCTCCGCTTTTGTCGTCCGCTTACTTCCACGTTGGGCCTCTCCCGACGGAAACGCATATGTTTTGGGCTACGAGGACTATCACTAATGGCTATGCACAATCCTCCTCACCCTGGTGAGTTCATCACTGACATCTACCTTGAGCCCAATGGCATCAGCGGTCGTGAGCTGGCGGACAAGCTGGACGTGGCGGCATCCACTCTCAGTCGCATCCTCAAGGGCTCTAGCCGGGTCACTCCCGAGATGGCGCTCCGTCTGTCCAAGGCCATTGGCCGCAGCCCGGAGAGTTGGCTTTGCATGCAGGACGCTCATGATCTGTGGCTTGCTCGCCAGAGCGTCAATCTGCAAAGGGTTGGCAAGCTCAAGCTGATCGCGGCCTAATTCAGGCTACAAGGGATCACCCGCTTTGGTGATGCGTCGTTAGGCGTCTCAGTAATGAAATCGCAACTGAGCAATCAACAAGTGATCACCTTCAACTCGGTACACTATGCGGTGCTCGTCTGTTATGCGGCGTGACCAAAAACCCGATAGCGCATGCTTCAATGCCTCTGGCTTTCCTATGCCCTCGAAAGGTTCGCGTTGCGTTTCACGGATCAGCTTGTTTATCCGTTCAACCATCCGCCTGTCTTGCTTTTGCCAGTACAGGTAATCCTCCCATGCCTCCTCCGCAAAGATCGGCTTCACTTTGCCAATTCTCGCTCAACGCCTTTACCAGCGTGCAGTTGCGTAGTCGCCGAGAGCAGACGCTTGGCATTGGTAGGAGTGCGCAAGAGATAAGCTGTTTCCTCAAGCGCTTTGTAGTCTTCGAGCGAAAGCATCACCACGGCCTGCTCTCCGTTGCGCGTGATAATCAAAGCTTCATGGTCGTTACAAACCCGATCCATGGTGCTGGCAAGGTTTGCCCGAACAGCGGTGTAAGTCATAGCATCCATTTTTCGCCTCCAGATATGTACGCCTTAATGTACATATCAAGCCAATGTCTGTCCAGCAAAAATCTGGTGACACGACGCCCAACCCATCATCCCATCGGACCTGCGCAAAGAGCCGGAGCCGCGCAAGCCGGTGAATTCATTCGTTAGCCCGCGCGTCAAACATCATGAATATTCGGATTCGCAAAGAAGCATCCACTGATGTCGTAGCTATTGAGGCTGTGACGGTTGGGTGCATCTGGTTGCGTAGTTTTAGGAGAGCCCGGCTACTATTTCCGCTTTGGCTTCAAAGCCGAATCGTCGCTTGTCCTGCCAGAGGTGCCGCCGGAGTATTTTCAGGCCGTTCTGTTCAGCGGCTCGCTGCCGTCGGGCGTAGTCTCTTACCATGAGTCCTTCACCGCGCAGGGCTAACAATTCCAACTGTCGGTCTGCGGCGGTCGCTGAATTCGTTAGGGCGTGCAGGAGAAAGTTGTGGCAACCGTGTACCGATCAAAAATCGATGTCTGGCTGATTGTCGTTCTGGCGATTGCAATAGTCGTTTCGCTTTTCGCCGCACTTGCGGTTTTGTCGGTCCGCTCGCCGGCGGCTCTGGCAATCGCAGCATTCACCGCCATCATTGGCGCCGGGCTGCCGCTCTGGTTGCTGCTTTCCACTCACTACACGCTGGGGCACGGCCAGTTGGTAGTTCGGAGCGGCCCGTTCAAGTGGCGCATCCCGGTAGCCGAAATCACGAGCATTACGCCCACCTCCAACCCACTCTCCAGTCCTGCACTCTCTCTGGATCGGCTGTGCATAGAATACGGGCCGGGCAAATCGCTCATGATCTCTCCACGCGACAAGGAACAGTTCGTCCGCGACATTGGTGCCGCAACGCGTGGTGCGGCTTAGCATTCCCCGGTCCAACTTGTTTGAGCATCATCTCAGATGCAAAATGTCATCACATCTGATGATTGGAGCCGTTAATGAGAACGACCGTAACGATTGACGATGCCTTGTATGAGAAGGCGCTGGAGGTGGCCGATCCGTCGATGGACAAGGCTGATTTGTTCCGCGAGGCCATCAAAACCTTTGTACGCGTCCAGGCCGCTAAACGACTTGCCGCCCTTGGTTCCACCATGCCCCAAATGCAGGAGATTCCACGCCGTCGCGAGGATACCGCGCAGTGAAAGGGGTTCTTGTCGATACCTCGGTATGGGTCGATCACTTCCGCCAACGCAACGATGCCTTGATCGGCTTGCTTGAATCCGACCTTGTGATGGTGCACCCCTTGGTCATCGGGGAAATTGCTTGTGGAACGCCACCTGGGCGGATTCAGACACTGGCTGATCTCGGCGGGCTGCAGCAAACCCAGCAAGCCAGTGTTGGGGAGGTCATGGATTTCATCGAACGCGCGCGCTTGTTCGGTCTGGGCTGCGGCTTCGTAGACCTGCTGCTGCTCGCCTCCACCCTGATGACGCCGGGCGTCGAGCTGTGGACCTTGGATCGGCGGTTGAATGCACTGGCAGAACGTTTTGATGTAGTCCATCGGCCCATTCTGCACTGAAAGCGCGTTCGGTGTTCCGGGCCACCAAAATGACTTGCGGACATCAAACGTAGCGCTTCAATACGCCCCAGGCGGCGTCGCTAGAGGGGGTGTAAGCGGCGGCACCGGTTGTTGCACTGCACAGTCCGGTGGTGTTAAGTTGATGCTTTACATTACGTCGTACCGGCCGACACTCCGTCGACGGAGTGTCGGGGTGAGGTATGGAAAGGAAGCTGCATGCCGCATTTCGAATTCAATGCCCTTACGCTGCTGCTGCTGCAGATTGCCGCTGTCCTGATCGTTTCACGTTCGCTCGGCTTGGTTACACGATGGATGGGCCAGCCGCTGGTGATCGCCGAAGTGCTCGCCGGCATCGTCCTGGGGCCGTCTCTGCTCGGATGGTTGTGGCCCGAGGCGATGGTCGCGCTGTTTCCCCAGGATTCGATGCAGGCGCTGAAAATGCTCAGCCAGGTCGGGCTGGTGCTGTTCATGTTCCTCGTCGGCCTGGAGTTCGATGCCAGGTTGCTCAGGGGGCGTGCCCGGGCGTCGGTGATCATCAGCCACACCAGCATCGTGGTGCCGTTCGCGCTGGGCGGATTGGCCGGGTGGTGGCTGTTCGATAGCTATGCCAGCGAAGGGGTTTCGCTGGGGGCGTTCGTGCTGTTCCTGGGCGTGGCAATGAGCATCACCGCGTTTCCGGTGCTGGCGCGCATTCTTTCCGAGCGCCATCTGCTCGGAACGCGGGTCGGGGCGCTGACGATGGCATGCGCGGCGGTCGATGACGTGACCGCGTGGTGCCTGCTCGCCTTCGTCGTCGCGATAGCGCGTGCCGACGGCTTGGAGCAGGCGTTGTGGACCACGCTGTTCGCGCTCGCCTTCATCGTCGTCATGCTGAAGACCGTGCGGCCGTTCCTCGGGCGGCTGGCGGTTCGCGTGGCCAACCGTGACGGGCTGACGCCGACCGTGGTCGCGGGCATTCTGCTGCTGCTGATCGCGTCGAGCACGATCACCGAGATGATCGGCATCCACGCGTTGTTCGGCGCCTTCCTGTTCGGCGCGATCCTGCCCACGGAAGGGCGTCTGGCCGAGATGCTGGCGGAGAAGTTCGAGGCGGTGGCGGTGGTGCTGTTGCTGCCGCTGTTCTTCGCCTACAGCGGGTTGCGCACCGAGATCGGCTTGTTGTCGACCACGACCGACTGGCTGGTGGCGTTGGCATTGATCGGCGTCGCGTCGGTCGGCAAGTTCGGTGGCAGCACGCTCGCGGCCCGATTCACCGGCATGCGTTGGCGCGAAGCGAGCGCGCTCGGCATTCTGATGAACACGCGCGGTCTGATGGAGCTGATCGTGCTGAACATCGGTTTGGACCTGGGGGTGATCTCGCCGACGGTGTTTACCATGATGGTGATCATGGCGCTGGTGACCACCTTCACCACCACGCCGGTGCTGGCCTGGGTGTATCCGGACAGCGAACTTGCGCGCGACCGGCTCAAGGCCGAGCCGGAGAGTGAATTGGGCGGCGAAGTGCCGTTTACCGCGATGGTCAGCCTGTCCAACAGCGACCGCGGCCCCGGTCTGGCCTTGCTGGCCAGCGTGCTGACGGCGAAGCGCGATGCCCGCCTCTTCGCCCTGCATCTGCGGGAGCCCAGCGATCGTCCGTCGGTCGTGCTGCGCGATGGCGTCGAGGCGGAGGATGGCCCGCTCTATGCCTTTTTGCGCCATGCCGGCAAGCTGGCGCTGGGCGTGAAGCCGCTCAGTTTCGTTTCGGCCGAGCCGGCGGTGGACATCTGCCGTACCGCCCGCGCCAAACAGGCCGACATGCTGCTCCTGGGCGCCCATAAGCCTCTGCTGCTGGAGGGCAGCTTTGGCGGAACGGTGAGCGATGTGCTTGAGCGGACGCACAGCCCGGTGGGGGTGCTCATCGACCATGGGCTCGAGAAGGTCGAGCGGGTGCTGGTGGCGTGCGTGGGCGGGCCGACGGACGAAGAGGCACTGCGCTGCGCGGCCCGCATCGGTGCGATGCCCGGCGTGACGGTGATCTGCCTGCGGGTGATGTCCGCCGGCTGGTCGCAACTGGCAGTCGCGGGGCCGAGCGCGGCCATGCCGGAAGTGTTCGCCGAGTCGCGCGCGATCGAACATCCGTTCCCTGCCGCGGCGGTGCTCGAGGAGGCGCGGCGCGGCTACGATCTGGTAATCGTCGGCATGCACGAGATCTGGGGGTTGAACGGCGGCCGCTTTGGACTGCGCCGCCGGATGCTGGCCGAATCCCCGGTGTCGCTGCTGGTCATGCACACGGCGTCGAGCACGGTCGCCGAGCCGGCCCCGTTCGGCTTCATTCACCTCAACCAACCCACCTGATTTGCCGATTCGATGCATTTTGGTGCAGCACTTCGCTTGATACGGCTGGACTCGGGGATCAGCCTGCGCGATCTGGCGCGTCGCCTGAATGTTTCCAGCGCGTACCTGAGCCGGGTCGAGAACGGGCTGGATGCGGTGCCGACGCCGTTTCGGCTCGGCGCCATGGCCCGTGAGCTGGGGGTTTCTCCGACCGCGCTGATCGCGCTCGCACAGCGGATCAACCCGCTGGTTGCGGACTACATCGAGCGCGTGCCGGAGGCGGGCTCCCTGTTTCTCGAGGTCGCCTATCGCGACATGAGTGCCGCGCAGCTTGCCGAGTTGCGGTCCTTGGTGGTGCAGCGGCAGCCGGCGGCGAGCGAGCCGGACGGCGGTGCCCTGGCGGCGATCGTCCGGCCGGAAGGCGTGGTGCTCGGGCTCATCGGTTCGGACATGGACGATGTGCTCGATCTGGCGGCGGGGCGTCTGGCCGAGGTTTCGGGGCGGGCGGATGCGGTCCGCCTCGGTGCCGCGCTGCGCGAGCGCGAGGTCGTGAACTCGAGCGCCATCGGCGGCGGCATCGCGGTGCCACGCGTCTATATCGAGGGCGCCGCACCGGCCGCCGCGCTGATCGTGCTGGGCGATGGCCTGATCCACGATACGCCGGATGGCCGGCCTTTGCGGGCGGTCATCGCGCTGATGGGGCCGCGCGCGGATCCGGGACGCCGCGCGATCCTGGTGCAGATCGCGCGCCTGGCGTCCCAGGGCCTGGCCGATCGGCTGGCCGGCGCGGATTCGGTGGCCGCCGTGATGCGTTGCCTGGCCTAACCGACCCGAACGCGCCCGCGGCCCGCATCGATCATTCGAACAGCTTGCCCACGCTCTCGCCGGTGTGGATGCGCTCGATCGCGGCGGCGAACAGCGGCGCCACGCTCAACTGCGTGATCTTGTCGAGGTGTTTGCCGGGCGGCATGTGCACGGTGTTGGTCACGACCACCGATTCGATCGGGGCGTCGCGCAGGCGGTCGATCGCCGGGCCGCACAAGACGCCATGGACGGCGCCGGCATGGATGGTGCGCGCGCCGGCCGCCTTGAGGGTGTGGATCGTCGCGAGCAGGGTGCCGCCGGTCGAGATCTCGTCTTCGAAGATCACCACGTCCTTGCCCTCGACGTCCCCCACCACCTGGCCCTGCTTCACGTCGGTATCGCTCACCCGGCGCTTGTCGATGATCGCCATCGGCACGCCCAGGCGCTCCGAAAACCGCCCCACCCGCTTGGCGCCGCCGGCATCCGTCGCCACCGCGACCATGTTCGAGATGTCGTGGTGGTCGCGAAAATGCGCGACGATGGTCGGAATGGCGGTGAGGTGATCGACCGGTACGCTGAAGAAGCCATGCACCTGGTCGGCGTGCAGGTCCATCGTCAGCACCCGGTTGGCGCCGGCCGTCGCCAGCATGTCGGCGATCAGCCGGCCGGTGATCGAGATGCGCGGCGCGTCCTTCTTGTCGGAGCGGGCATACGAGTAATACGGAATCACCGCGGTCACCCGCCGGGCCGAGGCGCTGCGCAGCGCGTCGAGCGTGATCATGAGTTCCAGGATGTGGTCGCTGGCCGGCTGGGTGAAAGGCTGCACCACGAACACGTCGCGCTCGCGCACGTTTTCGCGGATCTGCACATGCAGGTTGTCGTTGGAGAATCGCGATATTTCCAGTGGGCTCGGCGCCAGGCCGAGGCAGGCGCAGATTTCGGCCGCGAGGGCGGGATTGGCGTTGCAGGCAAAGATCCGGAGGGCGTCTTTCATGGGTGTGATGGTCGTGGGCGGGAGGCGTCTGCTGCCGTCCGAAGTGGTTTCGAAGTGGGTGTCGCCCATTGTATCGCGGCAGCGGGGTGCGCTCCCGGCGTGCCCGCAATCAGTCCGACAGTGGCGGTTACTTGATAGAATCCGGGCTTGCGCCGCCGATCATGTTCGCGCGGCGTCATTTTTTGGCCGATTCCGATGACCAGTACCGCTTTCCCGCCCGAACTCCTGCGCGATGTCGCGAAGCGCCGCACTTTCGGCATCATTTCCCACCCCGATGCGGGCAAGACCACGCTCACCGAGAAGCTGCTGCTGTACGGCGGTGCGATCCAGATGGCCGGCACGGTCAAGGCGCGCAAGAGCGCCCGCCATGCGACCTCGGACTGGATGGAGGTCGAGAAGCAGCGCGGCATCTCGGTGACCAGCTCGGTGATGCAGTTCGAGTATCAGGGACACACCATCAACCTGCTCGACACCCCGGGACACCAGGACTTCTCGGAGGATACCTACCGGGTGCTGACCGCCGTCGATGCCGCGGTGATGGTCATCGACGCGGCCAAAGGGGTCGAGGCGCAGACCATCAAGCTGCTCGAGGTCTGCCGCCTGCGCAACACGCCGATCATCACTTTCGTGAACAAGCTCGACCGCGAAGTGCGCGACCCGTTCGAACTGCTCTCCGAGATCGAGGATGTGCTCAAGATCGAGTGCGCGCCGATCACCTGGCCGGTCGGCTCGGGCAAGGTCTTTCGCGGCGTCTATCACCTGATGGAAGATCGTGTGCTGCGTTTTGCCGCGGGCGAGGAGACGCGCACCGAAGCCGAAGTGATCAGCGGCATCGCAAATGCGCAGCTGGACGCGTTGTTTCCGATGGAAGTGCAGCAGTTGCGCGACGATGTCGAGCTGATCGCCGGTGCTTCGGCGCCGTTCTCGCTCGGCGATTTTCTGGCCGGCCGGCAGAGCCCGGTGTTCTTCGGTTCCGGTATCAACAACTTCGGAGTGCAGGAGATCCTGCAGGCCTTGATCGACTGGGCGCCGCCGCCGCAGCCGCGCGAGGCCGGCGTCAATTCGGCCGGTGCGCGCATGGTGCAGCCGGGCGAGGCGGGATTTTCGGGTTTCGTGTTCAAGATCCAGGCCAACATGGACCCGAAGCACCGCGACCGGATCGCCTTCTTTCGCATCTGCTCGGGGCGCTATACCTCGGGCATGAAGCTGCGCCATGTGCGCATGGGGCGCGAGATGAAGCTGGCGAATGCGCTCACCTTCATGGCCAACGAGCGGGTGCTGAAGGAGGACGGCGTGGCCGGCGACATCATCGGCATCCACAACCACGGCCAGCTTCAGATCGGCGACACGCTCACCGAAGGTGAAGGTCTGGGTTTCAAGGGCATCCCGTATTTTTCGCCCGAGCTTTTCCGCGCCGCGCGCCTGCGCGATCCGCTCAAGACCAAGCAATTGCAGAAAGGCCTGCAGGAGCTGGGCGAAGAGGGGGCGATCCAGGTATTCGAGCAGGAGGGCGGCAACATGCTGCTGGGGGCGGTCGGGCAGCTCCAGTTCGAGGTCGTCGCGCAGCGGCTAAAGGATGAATACAAGGTTGATGCGATCTTCGAGGCGGCCGAAATCTACACGGCGCGCTGGCTGACCTTTCCCGACGAGGTGACGCGGCGCAATTTCGAACGCGAGCAGTTCATGCGCGTGGGCAAGGATGTCGACGGCAACCCGGTATATCTCGCCAGCACGCGCTACAACCTCGACGTGACCCGCGAGAAATGGCCCAAGGTGGGCTTCCATGCGACCCGGGAGCACGGCCAGGTGCTCGGCTGAACCCGGGGCGGGCGGCCGTGGTCTGAGCGAGCATGAACCAACCCGACCCTACGCAGCGGCGCCTCGGCCGCGGCATGATCGCAATCGCGTGGCTTGTCGCGCTGGGGCTGCTATGGATGATCTTCGAGGATGTGCTCGATCGCGGACACAATCCCAACCGCGACCTCAGCATCGTCGGCAGCGGCAGCGAACTGGTCCTCAAGCGCAACCGCTTTGGCCACTATGTCGCGCCGGGCACGATCAACGGCCAGGCGGTCACGTTCCTGCTCGACACCGGTGCCACCCAGGTATCGGTGCCGGCGCATCTGGCGCAGCCGCTGGGGCTGCGTGCGGGGGCGCCGGCCCAGGTGTCGACCGCCAATGGCACCGTCACCGTCCGTGCCACGACCATCGATGAGCTGCGGCTCGGCCCGTTCCGGGTCACCGGCGTGCGCGGACACCTGAACCCGGGCATGCGCGACAATCAGGTCTTGCTCGGGATGAGTGTGCTGAAACAGCTGGAATTCACGCAGCGCGGCGATACGCTCACGCTGCGTGTGCATGGCGGCTGACCGCGCCCCGGATCTGCGGGCCCGGCCGCCGGGCGGTCTTACTGCCCGCCCATTTCCATCGGGTTGAAGGGCAGTCCATTCACGGTGAGCTCGCCGCCCTTGAATGCAAAGCGGGTGCTCATGATGCCGGCGTCGCGCTTCAGGAAGCCCTGCGCGGCCAGGGCCTCGATCTGCTGGTTGAACATTTCCGCCATCATCTGCGCTTCTTCTTCGGATTCCGCCTCGTTCGCCTGGAGTTCCGCCACGAAGGCTTCGGGCAGCGACAGCTCGCCGCTGGCGTCGAGCTTCTGCATCATCACGAACGGATTGCCCGTTTCCTCCGGCGCGAGGCCTTCGAAACGCGCGCGCGCCGCCAGTTGGGCATTGCCATGCCGGGTCGAGAAGCTGAGCCGATCCAGCCCCAGCTCGGGGTTGTGGCCGAGCAGCGCGAGCGCGGGTTCGGCAAGCGGTTCGAACAATACCGAGGGGTCTTCGGCGGCCGCGGCCTGGATCGCGGGGTCGCCGTACAGCGCCATCAACTTGGTGTAGAGCGTGGCCGCCGTGCGCGCATGGATGTTGCGCAGTGAGATGTCGTAGTGGGCGGGGCCGAAGTTCTGGTCGCCGACCTTGAAGGTGTCGGCGCCGACCTTGACGACCACGTCGATGAAATCACCGCGCGCGGGAATGTCGACGTCGTAGCGGATCCGTTCGAGCAGCACCGGCTGGCCCTGGGTTTCGCCGTCCGCGAAGGGGCCCACGTCCATGGTGTCGACGCCCATGCTCATCGAGCCGACATAGAACATCGGCTCGTTGTCGAAGAGGCGCTGTTGCGTGGCGTTCAGGCGCATGCCCGCAAGCAGCATCCGGCCCTCGCCCTGGCGCACTTCGAGCTTGGGCATGTCGGCCGCCAGCGTGTAGGCCTTCATGCCGGGCGTGAAGTCGACGTTCGCGGTCAGGCCCGCCCAGGCCAGTTGGCCTGCCCCGCCCATGGCATCGGGCGGGAGCTCGACCGCGAAGGCCGGGCTCGTCATCTGTGCGTTGCCGCCACCGCTGAAGTTGTAAGTGGTCCGGATATCGATCAAGTCTTTGTCGCCCAGAACCTTCGCGATCTCGGCGCGAATCTGATCGGAAAAGATCAGGCGCGAGTCGGCAATGCCGGCTGCGACGGTCTTGAAGTGGGGCAGCGGGCCGTGCGCGATGTCGGTCTTGACCGTAAGGCGGAGGGCCTCGGCGGGGATGTCCAGCGGCGGCGCGTCCGGATTCTGGCTGGCCATGGCCTGGAACCATTCGCGCGAGAGTTCGAACGTGACAGTTTCGGTGGCGCTGTATATGCCGCGCTGGTAATCGCGGCTGGCGACCGTTAGGTAGGGCAGATTGGCGACCTGCCGATATTGCTCGTCGTGAGCCGACTCTATCATCTTGCCCAGCCACCACGATGAGGCGGGAAAGGCTGCGACGACGGCAGCCGCGACGATGACGAGGCCAGTTTTCTTACTCATGCTTGCTTGTTCCTGATGAAGTTCGCGGCGATTTGATTGCTGCTCGAAGGGGGGCGGGCGCACGCTGCGGCCTGACGCTGAACACCTGCGGGCGCGCAGGGTCATGCCAACGATATCGACCGCTCGCGATGATAGATGTAAACCCCGCTCATTCCCAGCCCGTGAAGCAGGTTTCCACACATCGGCGCGCACTGGAAAGGGTTGGCCCGCGGTACGCGCGTGATCGGGCGTCGCGACGGTATTACAATGGCCTCGCTGCAATCGGACTCCCGAAAAGACGCCGGGGCGGCCCGGGCTTTCTTGCCCCCTCGGGGGGTAGGCATGCGGAACGCTTGCCGGGGTTTTCATAACATCACTGGGATCTACACCATGTCGGAGTCGTCGATGGCGCAGTCGGCCGTAGCGGAAACTGGCGAACATCCGCACTTCGACGCAATGGCGCCGCTGGTGCTCGAAGTGCGCTGGGACGGTACCCGGGTGCTGGCGGCGAGCGTGATCAACCCGCGCCCGCCGGCCGCACACCTGCTGGTGGGCAAGACGCTGGCCGAAGCGGGGGCGCTGGTGCCAAAACTGCTCGGGTCGTGCGGGCGGGCGCAGACGCTCGCCTTCGGCATGGCAGTGCGCGGCGCGGGCGTGACGGATGCGTCCGTGCCCGAGGCCTGGGAAGTAGAGCGCGCGCTCGCTGCCGAAATGGCGCAGGAGCACCTGTGGCGGCTGATGATCGACTGGCCGGCACTGTTCGGTCAGCCGATCCGGCGCGAACGTTTTGCCGAGCTGCATCGCCGGCTTGCCGGCGCCCGCGATTCGCGCCTCGCATTCCAGTTGGGGGGCGATCTTCTCGACTTGGTGGTGGTGGAATTGCTGGGAGGCTTCTTCGGCTCGTGGCGCGGTCCGCGCGGTCTGCGCGAATTCGTCGAATGCGCGCGCCGCGGCAGCACCGTCGGGAGCACGCTCGCTGACCTGATCGAGCTGGGTTTGTCCACCTCCGAACAGGAGGCGGTGCCGATCCTGCCTTCGCTGTCGGCGGGGGCGTGGGCGCAGCGTTTCGGCGGGGTGCCCGACGACACCTTCTGCAGTGCCCCGACCTTCGGCGGGCTGGCGCACGAAGCCGGCGTCTTGTCGCGCCATGCCGATACCGCGCATCCGGCATTGCTTCTGAGCCACCGCCACCGCTGCGCGGCCCGCCTGTTCGCGCGGGTGATCGATCTGTCGGAATGCGCGAGCCGCCTGCGCCATCCGCTTGCGAACGACATGCCGGTGATCGTCGATTCGGCCCCGCTTGGCGAGAACGCTGGCCTGGCCTGCGTCGAAACCGCGCGCGGCTTGCTGATGCACGCCGTCAGGGTCGAAGGCGGACGCATTGCCGAATACGCGATCGTTGCGCCGACCGAGTGGAATTTTCATCCCGAGGGCGCCTTCGTGCGCGAAGCACTCGATACCGAGACCGCCTCGGCGGCGGCCGTTTCCTTACGCTTGAAGGCACTGGCGCTGGCGCTCGACCCCTGCCTGCCGTTCGAGTTGCGCCTGCTCGATGCCGATGGGGCGGCCGTGGATCCGGCGGTGCACGCTCAGTGAGCGCTGGCCTTGGGCCGCCGCGCCAGCGCAGGCACGAGGCGCGTCAGCCTTCGTGCTGACAGGCTTGGCAGATCGCGCTGATCTCGATCTCGGGGCCGACCAGGATATGCCCGGCCCGGGCGAGGCTGCGCGTGAGCGCCGCCGACGCTTCGTGATCGTGCAGCTCGGTCACCTGGCCGCAGCGCGGGCACACCAGGAACAGGCCGGCGTCGTCATGGACTTCCTGGTTGCAGGCGATGAACTGGTTGGTGCGCCCGATCTTGTGCGCCAGGCCCTGATCGATGAGAAAGTCCAGCGCGCGGTACACGGTGGGTGGTGTCGCGCCCGGGTGCTCCGACTTCATCTGTTCCAGAAGGTCGTACGCCTTCACGCCACCGGGCTGGCGCCGCAGCAGGCGCAGGATGTGGCGGCGAATCGGGGTGAGGCTTGCGCCGTGCTCTTTGCAGCGGCTCGCCGCCTGATCGAGAAAGGTCTGCTCGTCTGCGGGCGCGGCATGTCGGGTTTCGGTCATTGGCGTGCAAACCGGGCGCGCCGGCTCACTTTCGGTCTGTGATCGTGGATTTTGCCTGAAGAAGAGGGATTCGCAAGTCCCCGCCAGCGCCCCCCGGCGGCGGTGATTACCCGGATCGGGCGCCGACCGGCAACTCGGTCTGACGCTGATCCGAGTTTCGTGTATTGTGCGGCCCGTTAGTGTTTTCACCCGGAGGAGGCAGCATGAGCGCCGTCAAGAACGAATCCACCCAAACGCTGACCCGCGAGCAGTTGCTCGCTGCGCCGGAGGACGATTACATGTCCGACGCGCAGCTCGAGTTTTTTCGCGAGTTGCTCCAGGCCGAGAAGCAGGCGCTCGTCGATGCCGCGCGCGCGACCACGGTGAGCCTGCAGGACAACGAGGCCACGCCCGACTGGACCGACCGCGCCACGGTCGAGGAAGAGCATGCCCTCGAGCTGCGCGTGCGCGACCGCGAGCGCAAGCTGATGAAGAAGATCGACGAGGCCCTTGCGCGCATCAAGGACAGCAGCTACGGCTGGTGCGAGGAAACCGGCGAGCCGATCGGATTGCCGCGGCTGCTGGCACGCCCGACCGCGACGCTGAGCCTCGAGGCGCAGGAGCGGCACGAGGCGCTAGAGCGCGTCTCGCGCGGCTAGACATGGCGGCGGCCGGGCCGGTGCCCTCCGGCCGGGACGACCGGAGGGTGCCGGTCGTCCTGCTCACCGGATTCCTGGGGGCCGGCAAGACCACGCTCCTCAATCACCTGCTGGGCCTGCCCGAGTTCGCGCGCACGGCGGTGCTGATCAACGAGTTCGGCGCGGTCGGGGTCGATCATCATCTGGTCGACAAGATCGACGAGACCTTGCTGGTGCTCGACTCGGGCTGTATCTGCTGCAGCGTGCAGGGTGACTTGGTACGCGCGCTCAAGAACCTCTTCGCACGCGCGGCACGGCGCGAGATCGGACCGGTCGACCGGGTGCTGATCGAGACGACCGGCATGGCCGACCCCGCGCCGGTGATCCACACGCTGACCGAAGACGCGTTCATCGGTGACCGGTTCCGCTGCGACGGCGTGGTGACTGCGGTGGACGCGACCCACGGCGGCGGCCAGATCGATGCCCATCGCGAGGCATTGCGCCAGGTGGTCATGGCCGATCGGCTATTGATCACCAAGTGCGATCTCGCGCCGGCGGATGAACGCGCGCGACTGGCCGAGCGACTGGCCCGGCTCAACCCCGGTGCCGCGCAGATCGAAGTTTTTCATGGCCAGCCGCCCGCCGGGGCGATCGCCTCGTGCGGCTTGTACGACACGTCGGCCAAGTCGCCCGATGTGGCGTTGTGGCTGGGCGAAGAGCGTGCGCTGGCCGAGCTTGGCCGCATTCAGGCGGCCGCGGCGGCACCGCTCTGGCGCCGCTCGCCCGGGGTGCCACCCGCCGCGCCGCGCCGGCATGACGCGTCCGTGACGACCTTCGTATTGCGCTTCGACCAACCGCTCGACTGGCTGGGTTTTTGCGATGGCCTCGGGCTGCTGCTCGAGGTCTTCGGCGAACGCATCCTGCGCATCAAGGGTTTGCTCAATATTGCCGGCGACCCCCAGCCCCGGGTGGTCCAGTGCGTTCAACATGTCGCGTATCCGCCGACCAGCCTCGCGGCGTGGCCGGACGACGGACCGTACGCCGACCGGTTGAGCCGGCTGGTATTCATCGTGCGCGAACTGCAGGCGGATGCCGTCGCCGATCTGCTGGGCGGACTCGCGGGGCAGCCGGCGTCGATAGTCCTTGCGAGCCGGTAGCGGCTGACCGCATCGACGCACACCGCCCGCCGGGCGGTGTATCCACGGCGTGCCGCCTGATCTGCTTCGCATGTTCCGTGCTACAGTCCGTACCGGTTTTTCTTGCCGCGATCGAACGTGACCATCAGCATCTACGCGCTCAAGCCGCGCTTTCAGGCCTTGTTGCGACCTTTCGTGCGCCGGCTGGCGGCGCGCGGGGTGAGCGCCAACGCAGTCACCCTGGCCGCGATGTCGCTCTCCGTCGCGCTCGGGGCGGTGTTGTTCTGGTGCGCCGGGCAGGCCGCGCTGTTCCTGCTGTTGCCGGCATGGATGTTCGTGCGCATGGCCTTCAACGCGATCGACGGCATGCTGGCGCGCGAGTTCGGCCAGCAGTCACCGCTGGGGGCGTATCTCAACGAACTGTGCGACGTGGTGTCGGACGCCGCCCTGTATCTACCCTTTGCGCTGATTGCGCCGTTCGGCTGGGGCAGCGTGGGGGCGGTCATTTTTTTCTCGGTGGTTTCGGAAATGGCGGGCGCGCTCGCGCCGATGGTCGGCGCGGCCCGCCGCTATGACGGTCCGATGGGCAAGAGCGATCGTGCACTCGTTTTCGGGGCCCTGGGCCTGTGGCTGGGGTTGGCGGGCAGCCTGCCGGCATGGGCATGGTGGATCATGCCGGCGGTGGCCGTGGCGATCGTCGCCAACACCGTGAATCGCGTGCGCGGCGGCGTGCGCAATGCCCGCAGCAGCTCGGATGCGGGCTGAAGATCTGCAAGGACAATCATGCCGATGAGTGCCCCCCGACCCGTTCGCGAATGCCACTTCGAAACCCACGACGGCGTGAAGCTGTTCTATCGCCACTGGCCCGCATCGGCACCACGCCGCGGTGCGGTGGCGATGTTTCATCGCGGGCACGAACACTCCGGGCGCATGGCGCACCTGGTGGACGAGCTGGATCTGCCGGCGTTCGACTTCTTCGCGTGGGATGCGCGTGGCCATGGCTTGTCGCCCGGCGCGCGCGGCCATTCGCCGAGCTTTGGTACTTCTGTCCGCGACGTGCAGGATTTCGTCGCGCACCTGCGCGACGGGCACGGGATCGAGCAGGGCGATCTCGCGATGCTCGCGCAGAGCGTCGGCGCGGTGGTGGTGGCAGCCTGGGCCCATGATTACGCGCCAAAGGTGCGCTGCCTGGTGCTCGCGTCGCCGGCGTTCAAAGTCAAGCTGTACGTGCCGTTCGCGCGTACCGGACTTGCGCTCATGGCCAGGCTGCGCGGCAACTTCTTTGTCAACAGTTATGTCAAGGCCCGATTCCTGACCCATGACCGTGCGCGCCAGGCATCCTACGATGCCGATCCGCTGATCGCGCGCGCGATCTCGGTGAATATCCTGCTCGGTCTGTATGAGGCGGCCGAGCGGGTGGTCGCCGATGCGCAGGCGATCGGCGTGCCGACGCAACTGCTGATATCGGGGGCCGATTGGGTGGTGCATCGCGGCCCCCAGCATGCGTTCTTCGCGCGCCTGGGATCGCGGGTCAAGGAGCAGCACGTGCTCGAGGGTTTCTACCACGACACCCTCGGCGAGTCGAATCGCCGCGACGCCACCGAGCGCGCGCGCGCGTTCATCCTGCGGCAGTTCGAGAGGCCGCAGCCCGTCCCCGATCTTCTCAATGCGGACCGGCACGGTCCCACCTTCGAAGAGGCGCGCGCGCTGGCGCGACCGCTGGCAGCTTCGAGTCCGCGCGCTTGGTGGTGGGCCGCCTATCGGGCCAACTTGCGGCTGGGGCGCGGCTTGTCGGACGGGATCCGGCTGGGGTTCGAGACCGGCTTCGATTCCGGCAGCACGCTCGACTATGTGTATCGCAACACGGCCAGCGGTGCCGGCCCGCTGGGGCGCCTGATCGACCGGCATTATCTCGATGCGATCGGCTGGCGCGGCATCCGGCAGCGCAAGCTCAATGTCGAAGGGCTCCTGGTCAAGGCGCTCGGGCTGCTCGAGTCGGCGCGGCGACCGCTGCGGGTCGTGGATATTGCCGCGGGCCATGGTCGCTACGTGCTCGAGGCGCTCGAGAAGGCCGCCCACCGACCCGAATCCATCCTGCTGCGCGATTACAGCGACATCAATGTGCGCGACGGCGCGGCCCTCATCCGCGCGAAAGGGCTGGAAGGGATTGCCCGTTTCGAAAAGGGCGATGCCTTCGATCGCGCGTCGATCGCCGCGATCACGCCGGCACCGACGGTGGCCATCGTGTCGGGGCTGTACGAGCTGTTTCCCGGCAATGCCGACGTGATGCGTTCGCTGGCCGGCCTGGCCGACGCGATCGCGCCGGGTGATTACCTGATCTACACCGGCCAGCCCTGGCATCCGCA
>DDUE01000084.1 GCA_002344625.1 Rhodocyclaceae bacterium UBA2346
TCGCGCAGCCGCGTCATCACCCCGAGGATGCGGTCGATGTCGCGCGGATGCAGACCGATCGAGGGCTCGTCGAGCACGAACAGCGTATTCACCAGCGAGGTGCCGAGCGCGGTGGTGAGATTGATCCGCTGAACCTCGCCGCCGGACAGGGTCCGCGACTGGCGATCCAGGGTCAGGTAGGCGAGGCCGACATCGCCGAGATAGTCGAGGCGGCTGCGAATCTCGGCCATCAGCAGCGCGGTGGCTTCATCCAGCTGCCCGGGCAACGCCAGTTCGGCGACGAAGCGCCGCACCCGGCTGATCGGCAGAGCCATCAGTTGATGCACGGCGAGTGCCTCGCCGCCGCTGCCCAGGCGCCACAACAGGGCTTCGGGCTTGAGGCGCGCGCCGTGGCAGGCCGGGCATTCGGTATAGCTGCGGTAGCGCGACAGCAGCACCCGGATGTGCATCTTGTAGGCCTTGCTCTCCAGCCAGTCGAAGAAATGGCGCACGCCGTACCAGTAACGCGGCCATGAACTGTCCCAGTTCTTCCACTTGGCATCGCCCTCGAGCACCCATTGGCGGTGCTCGGGCGGCAGGTCGCGAAAGGGCACATCCATCGCCACGCCGGCCTTCTTCGCCATCTTGGCCATGTCGTCCTGGCATTCACGAAAGCTCGCGGTCTGCCACGGTTTCACCGCGCCTTCGGCCAGGGTCTTCGACTCGTCCGGAATCACCAAGCCGAAATCGACCCCGATCACCCGCCCGAAGCCCCGGCAGGTTTCGCACGCGCCGATGGCCGAATTGAACGAGAACAGGCCCGGCGTGGGGTCGTTGTAGTGGATATCGCAATCCGGGCAATGCAGGTCGCGCGAATAACGCCATACCTGCTCGGCGCCGTCACCGAGCGCCCGCACCGCCATCCGGCCCTTGCCGTTGTGCAACGCGGTCTCGATCGCCTCGGCGATCCGGGCGGGCTCGGCGCCACTGCGCCGGAAGCGGTCCTGCACCACCTGCAACACATCGCCAGCAAGCGTGGATTCGCGCGCGTGCACGCGGGTATAGCCTTGCTGGTTCAGCAACGCGGCGATCTCGTCGTCGCTGAAACCCGCCGGCACCGGCACCGGAAAGGTCACGACCAGGCGCGGATCGTCGGCCGCGCTGCGCTCGGCCAGGCTGACGGCGATGCTTTGCGGGTCGTCGCGCCGCACCGGCTTGCCGCAGCCGCGACAGCACAAGTGTGCCGCCCGCGCGTACAGCAGCTTGAAGTGGTCGGCCAGTTCGGTCATCGTGCCGACGGTCGAGCGCGAGGTGCGGACCGGGTTGGTCTGGTCGATCGCGATCGCGGGCGGCACGCCCTCGATGCGGTCGACTTGCGGACGGTCCATGCGGTCGAGAAACTGGCGCGCATAGGGCGAAAAGGTCTCGACATAGCGACGCTGACCTTCGGCATAGAGCGTGTCGAACACCAGCGACGACTTTCCCGACCCCGAGACGCCGGTCACCACCGTCAGTTGATTGAGCGGGATATCGAGCGACAGATTCTTGAGATTGTTCTGGCGGGCGCCGGTGATGCGGATCGAGTCGGACATGGGGCCTGGCAAACAGTGTGGGAACCGACTCGGATTCTAGCTGGGCCACGGGCGTTCCACCCGGGGTGTTTCACCACCGCCGACCGCGGGCTGCAGGGTGCCCGCCCATTCGTGTAACAGGATATCGGGTAGAGTGGCGGCCCGAAGCGCGTGACCGCGCGTCGGCATCCCAACTTTCCGTGCGCTCACTCATGACTTCTGAAATGGCCTGGGTCTTCGGCCTGCTCGCGGCCTGCATCGGCTGCTTCATCGCGAATCGCCCGCGCATGGATGTGGTCGCGCTGATCGCGCTCGTCGCGCTGGTGGTCAGCGGCACCCTCGAGGTCGGCGAAGCGCTCGCCGGCTTCAGCGAGCCGAGCGTGATCCTGATCGCCGCCTTCTTCGTGATCGGCGAAGGCCTGGTGCGGACCGGAGTCGCGCATCTCGTCGGCGAGTGGCTGGTGGCCCGGGCCGGCAACAGCGAGACCCGCTTGCTGACATTGCTGATGCTGGCAGTCGCCGGGTTGGGATCGGTGATGAGTTCGACCGGCGTGGTGGCATTGTTCATCCCGGTCGCGCTGAGCGTCGCTAGGCGCATCGAGGCGGCGCCCGGGCGGCTGATGATGCCGCTCGCGTTCGCCGGCCTGATCAGCGGCATGCTCACCCTGGTCGGGACGCCCCCCAACATGGTGGTCAACAGCGAGCTCGCACGCGCCGGCCACGTCGGTTTCGCCTTTTTCGATTTCACCCCGACCGGCCTGATCGTGCTCGCGCTGGGCATCGCCTACATGCTGATCGCACGCCGCTGGCTGGCCGACCAGGCGCCGAAACAACCCGGGTCGCAGCGGCGCCAGCGGCGGCTGCGCGAGCTCGCGGACGACTATCGGCTGGTCGATAGCGCGCGCCGCATGCTGGTTTCGCAGGCTTCGCCGATGCTCGGCCGCACCCTGGGCGAACTGCAGCTGCGGGCGCGCTTCGGCGCCAATGTGGTTGCCATCGAACGCCAGCGCCAGTTCGGGCGCGTGATGCTGACCACGTCGGCCAACCGGGAGATTCTCGCGGGCGACATCCTGCTGGTGCACTTCGCCAATACCGACATCGACTTCGAACGCTTCCGCGCCGACATGCGCTTGCAGGAGCGCGCCTTCAGAAGCGACTACTTCGCCGACCTGACCCGCGAGATCGGCCTCGCCGAACTGATCATCCCGCCCGGATCGAGCTTGATCGGCAAGTCGATACTCGCGCTGCGCCTGCGCTCGCAGCGCGGGCTCAACGTCATGGGCTTGCGCCGCAACGGGAATCCGCTCGGCGACGAGTTCCCGCATGAAAAACTGAAGATGGGCGACACCCTGCTGATCGCCGGCACCTGGAAGTCGATCCGGCTGCTGCAGACCGAAGCCAGCGACTTTCTGGTGCTCAGCCTGCCGGCCGAGATCCACGACGTCGCGCCGGCCGCGCACCGTGCGCCGCTCGCGCTGCTGAGCCTGGCGATCACGATCGGGCTGATGATCGCCGGCGCCGTGCCGAACGTCATTGCCGCGCTGATCGGCTGCCTGCTGATGGGTGCATTCCGGTGCATCGACATGGACAGCGCCTATCGTTCGATTCACTGGCAAAGCCTGATCCTGATCGTCGGCATGCTGCCTTTCGCCGCGGCCCTGCAGAAAACCGGCGGCATCGATCTCGTGGTCAACGGCCTGATCGCGTTGAGCGGCGAAGGCTCGCCCAGGGCCGCGCTCGCGACCCTGTTCGTGCTCACCGCGGCGGTCGGCCTGTTCATCTCGAACACCGCCACCGCGGTGCTGATGGCGCCGATCGGCATCGGCCTGGCCCAGCAGCTCGGCGCCTCGCCCTATCCGTTCGCGATGACGGTGGCGCTCGCAGCATCGGCCGCCTTCATGACGCCGGTGTCGTCCCCGGTCAACACCCTGGTCCTCGGCCCGGGCAACTACCGTTTCGGCGACTTCGTCCGCATCGGTGTACCGTTCACGGTGCTGGTCCTGCTGGTATGCGTCGGCGTGCTGCCGGTGCTGTTTCCGTTCTGAGTGCCGCCGCGGCGCATTGCGCCGGCCCGGATCAGTCCGCCGGGCGCAGCACGAACACCACCTGGCCGGTGGCGGCACCCTGGTCGGTGCGAAAGTCGATCCAGCGGCATGCCTCCGGATCGCGGTCCACCGGATCGCGGCGCTCGCGGGCCGTGCCCAGCTCGTCCTTCCAGTAAGTCTGGGTCACCAGCGCGCGGTGACCATCGGCGACGATCCGCCAGTGCAGGTGGCGCCTGCGGCTGCCGTAGTGCGCCGGCACGATGCTGGTGAACGTGAACCTGCCGTCGCCATCACAGACGACCTGGCCACGCAGATTGATTTCGTCGGCGCGATAGCGGGCGATGTCGCCGCTGTTCTCCGGGTGGTAGCGGCCTTCGCTGTCGGCATGCCACAGCTCGACGCGTGCGCCTGCCTGCACGCGGCGCCCATCGCGGCCGCCCAGTACGATTCCGTCCACACGCAAGGGCGTGCCCGGCATGCGCAACAGGTTGATGTCCATCGCCGCCGGCGAATTGGCCACGTAGAAGGGGCCGGCGGTGGTGCTGCCGGTGGGACCGCAGGTGACGCAGTCGGCGGGCAGGCACAGGCCGGCGGCCGTGCTCGCGAATGCACGCGGGCCGGCGGCGAGCAGCAGGCCCGCGCCCAGCGAGGTGATCAGGGTACGGCGGTCGGTCATGGCGGCGGCTCCGGGGGATGTCTCGCTTTGTTCCGATCGCGGCACACAGGTTCCGTACGCACGGAACGATCGCGCGCGGGCGTGGGGCGGCGTGCGGGCGTTTTGACTGATCGGGCCGATCACTGCAGAATCGGCGGCCCGCATCCTCGACCCGAGATCCTGATTGCTCGCCTCCACGTCCACTCACCGCTCCCCCTGGTCCCTTTCGCGCGCCGAATGGGTGTTGGTCGCCATCACGATGTTCTGGGGCGGAACCTTCATCACCGTCCAGCACGCGCTCAGCGTGACCGGGCCGATGTTCTTCGTCGGGCTGCGCTTCGCCACCGCCGCGCTGGTGATGGCCGTGCTGTCGGCGCGCATCCTGCGCGGGTTGACCTGGCTCGAGATCAAGGCGGGCTGCCTGATCGGGCTGGGCATCGCGCTCGGCTACGGCTTGCAGACGGTCGGCTTGCAGACCATCACCAGCAGCCAGTCGGCCTTCATCACCGCGCTGTACGTTCCGATCGTGCCGCTGCTGCAGTGGCTGATACTGCGCCGCCCACCGCGGCGGATGACGCTGGTGGGCGTCGCGATGGCCTTCGTCGGGCTGGTATTGCTGGCGGGGCCCGAGGGCAGCCAGCTCCGGCTGAGCCTCGGCGAGGTGCTGACCTTGCTGAGCGCACTGGCGATCGCGGCCGAGATCCTGCTGATCGGCACCTTCGCCGGCAAGGTCGATGTGCGGCGGGTGACCGTGGTGCAGCTCGCGGTGGCGTCGCTGTGCGGTTTCGCGGCGATGGCGCCGAGCGGTGAATCCGTGCCGCCGATGTCGATTCTGCTGCTCGCCAGCGCGTTGGGCCTGGGATTGGCGAGCGCGCTGATCCAGTTCGGCATGAACTGGGCGCAGCGCTCGGTGTCGCCAACCCGCGCGACTCTGATCTATGCCGGCGAGCCGGTCTGGGCCGGCCTGATCGGCCGCATCGCCGGCGAGCGCCTGCCGTTCCTGGGGCTGGGGGGCGGGGCGCGGATCGTCGCGGGCATCGTGGTCAGG
>DDUE01000004.1:0-230 GCA_002344625.1 Rhodocyclaceae bacterium UBA2346
GGTTTCGGCGGTGTTGCGGCGGAGCGAAATCACTGGCGTCTACGTTGCGGACGGCCATGGCGGATTCGGCCTGCGCCAGGTGCGCATCGGCATGCCCCAGCCGGATGGCAGCGTGGAGGTGCTGGCGGGCCTGGTGGACGGCGAGGTGATCGCGCTCGATCCGATCCAGGCCGGCATCGAGGCGCGCGCCCGGCGCGCCGCCGGTCGTTGAGCGGGGGCGGGCGCATGGA
>DDUE01000004.1:477-9352 GCA_002344625.1 Rhodocyclaceae bacterium UBA2346
GTTGGCAAGGGCGGGCGGTCATGGATCTAGGTTGGTCGGGGCGCATCGCGGCCACGTCTCAGCGCAATCCCCTCACGCCGCTGATCGCCCTGGTGCTGTTGCTGCTCGGCATTTTCGCGACCCTGATCACCCCGAAGGAGGAGGAGCCGCAGATCGACGTCACGATGGCCGATGTGCTGGTGCCTTTCCCGGGGGCGTCGGCACGTGATGTCGACGCGTTGATCGCCCGCCCGGGCGAGCAGGTGTTGTCGCGGATTGCCGGCGTGGAGCATGTGTACGCGGTGTCGCGCCCGGGCATGGCGGTGATCACGGTGCAGTTCGAGGTGGGGGTCCCGAATCAGGAGGCGTTGGTCAAGCTCTACGACACCGTTCATTCCAATCGCGACTGGTTGAGCCCGCAATTGGGCGCGGGCGAGCCGGTCGTCAAACCCAGGGGCATCGACGATGTGCCCATCGTCAGCCTCACTTTCTGGACCGCCGACCCGGAGCGTGCCGGCTTCGAGCTGCAACAGGTTTCGCGCGCGGTCGAGCACGAGCTCAAGCGGGTGCCGGGCACCCGCGACGTCGTCACCATCGGCGGGCCGGGGCGGGTGGTCCGGGTGTTGCTCGACAACGAACGCATGAACTCGCACGGCGTGACCGCGCAGGATGTGCGCGCGGCGCTGCAGTTGTCGAATGCCTCGCAGCCGGCCGGGAGCCTCGTCAGCGCGAACCGCGAGGTACTGGTCCAGACCGGTACATATCTGGAATCGGCGGATGATGTGCGCAGGCTGGTGGTGGGCGTCGAGGATGGCAAGCCGGTATTCATGAGCGATGTCGCCCGGGTCGAGGACGGGCCCGACCAGCCCTCGCGCTATGTGTGGTTCGGCACCGGCGCCGCGTCCGCGCACGCCGAGCAGGGGGTGTTTCCGGCGGTGACCCTGGCGATTTCGAAGAAACCCGGCGCCAACGCCGCGGACGTCGCCGACGAGATCGTCGCACGCGCGCAGGCGCTGGAGGGTTCGCTGATTCCCGAGGGAATCGGGTTCACGGTGACCCGCAACTACGGCAAGACGGCCAACGACAAGGCCGGCACCTTGATCGGCAAGCTGGTGTTTGCGACGGCCGCGGTGGTGCTGCTGGTATTCGTGACGCTGGGGCGGCGCGAGGCCTTGATCGTGGGCATCGCGGTCACCCTCACGCTCGCGGCGACCCTGTTCGCGTCGTGGGCGTGGGGGTTCACGCTCAACCGGGTGAGCCTGTTCGCATTGATCTTCTCGATCGGCATCCTCGTCGACGATGCCATCGTGGTGGTCGAGAACATTCACCGCTGGCATGCGCTCGAGCCGGCCACGCCGCTGTGGCGGCTGGTGCCGCGCGCGGTGGACGAGGTCGGGGGGCCGACCATCCTCGCGACTTTCACGGTGATCGCAGCCTTGCTGCCGATGGCCTTCGTGACCGGTTTGATGGGGCCCTACATGAGCCCGATCCCGATCAATGCTTCGATGGGGATGTTCATCTCGCTGGCGGTGGCGTTCGTGGTCACGCCATGGCTGGCGCTCAGGCTGCTGGCCCGCCCGGCAGATCCCGCGCATGGCGACGACGACCGGCTCACCCGCCACCTCGACGGTTTCTTTCGCCGCCTGATGACGCCGATGCTCGACCCGGTGCGGGGCGGGCGGGCACGGCTCAAGCTGTGGGCGCTGGTGTTCGCGCTGATTCTTGCGTCGGTGGCGCTGCCCGCGCTGCAATGGGTGGTGCTGAAGATGCTCCCGTTCGACAACAAGAGTGAATTCCAGGTGGTTCTCGACATGCCGGTGGGTACGCCGCTGGAGGAGACCGTGCGCGTTTTGCGCCTGATCGGCGAAGAGGTTGGCGCCGCGGCCGAGGTGTCGGACTGGCAGGCCTATGCCGGCACCGCGAGCCCGATCAATTTCAACGGCTTGGTGCGCCAGTACTATCTTAGGAGCGCGCCCGAGCAGGGCGACATCCAGGTCAACCTCGTGGACAAGGCCCAGCGGGCACGTCCGAGCCACGAGATCGCGGTTGCGGTGCGGGCGGCGGTGACCAGGATCGCGCGGGCCGGTGGCGGCAACGCGAAGGTGGTCGAAGTGCCGCCCGGGCCACCGGTGCTGGCGCCGATCGTGGCCGAGATCTACGGCCCCGACCACGCGGGGCAGATCGAGGTCGCGCGGCGGGTGCGCGCGGTGTTCGAGGCGACGCCGGACATCGTCGGTGTCGACGATACGGTGGATGAGATTGCGCCCAAGATCGTGCTGCGGGTCGACCAGTCGAAGGCGGCGCGCCTCGGGGTCGCGCAGTCCGACATCGTGGAGGTCGTCCGCATGGGG
Source organism: Rhodocyclaceae bacterium UBA2346 (assembly GCA_002344625.1). Classification (GTDB taxonomy): domain Bacteria; phylum Pseudomonadota; class Gammaproteobacteria; order Burkholderiales; family Rhodocyclaceae; genus UBA2357. The sequence goes on from DDUE01000004.1 coordinate 2,808, forward strand.
CTTGCGGGCGAGAACGTCACGCCGGTGCATGGCAGCGACAACAAGTTCGAACTGCCGGTGCGCATCCAGCTTCCGCCCGAGCGTCAAGCCGACATCGACACGCTGCTGGCGATGAAGGTGCGCGCACGCGACGGCACCCTGGTGTCGGTATCGGAGCTCGTGCAGGTGCAGGAAACCGTGCGCGACCAGGTGATCCATCGCAAGAACCTGCTGCCGGTCGTGTATGTGACCGCGGACATGGGCGGCCCGCTGGATTCGCCGCTCTACGGCATGTTCGACCTCCGCGTGCGGCTGTCCGGCATGGACCTGAGCGGGCCGGGCCTGGGCGGCGCGCTGGGTGAGTACTTCATCCGCCAGCCGCCCGACCAGTACGCCGGCTACGCCCTCAAATGGGACGGCGAGTGGCAGGTGACTTACGAGACTTTCCGCGACATGGGCGCCGCCTACGCGGTCGGGCTGATCCTGATCTACCTGCTGGTGGTCGCGCAATTCAAGAGCTATCGGGTGCCGCTGATCATCATGGCGCCGATACCGCTCACGATCATCGGAGTGATGCCGGGGCATGCGCTGTTCGGGGCGCAGTTCACCGCCACGTCGATGATCGGCATGATCGCGCTGGCCGGCATCATCGTGCGCAATTCGATACTGCTGGTCGATTTCGTCAATCAGCAGGTTCGCGCGGGTGTCGACCTGGGCGAAGCCGTCATACGGGCCGCGGCCGTGCGGGCGAAGCCGATCGGGCTCACCGGCCTGGCGGCGATGATCGGTGCGATCTTCATTCTCGACGATCCGATATTCAACGGGCTGGCCATCAGCCTGATCTTCGGGGTGCTGGTGTCGACGCTGCTCACGCTGGTCGTGATACCGGTGCTCTACTTCGCGGCGATGCACAGGCGCGCCGGATCCGTTTCTGGAGAAAACCCATGACACTCACCGTCAACCAATTCGTGCGGATATTCGCCGGGGCCTTCGTGCTGATCTCGCTGGCATTGGGCGTCGCCGGCTCGCCAGTGTTCGTGAACAGCAATTTTCTGTGGTTCACCGCCTTCGTCGGGGTGAACCTGTTCCAGAGCGGATTTACTCGCTTCTGTCCGCTCGAAAACATCCTGCGCAAGTTCGGGGTCAAGGACGACACGCGCTGCGGCTGATTCGCCGTGCGAGGCAGGCGCGGGCTGGAGCGCCTGTGGCAGTTGCCGGCCATCGGCGCCCGCGGACCTTCGGCGCAGCTTTTTTTCATTCATGGGCATAAAATGCGCCGATTCCAAGCATGCCCGGCCGCCACATGAAGAATTACTATCAGAACCGACGCCTGGACCGCCGCATTCCTCTCGGCTCCAATGCGGTGATCCGTCTCGATGGTGGCACGGAGATCGCGGCGAACTGTGTGGAGCTGGGGGTCGGCGGCATGACGCTGCACGCCGCGTACGTCCCCGGCGAGGGCGAGCAATTCGAGGTCGTGGTCGCCTCGCCGGAAGGGCGGCTGACTCTTCCCCCCTTGGTGGTGAAAGTGCGGGTGCGCCGCTGCAACGCTCTCGAAGGCGGGCGCTACGAGATCGGCGTGGCGACCCTCGAAGTGGTCGGCTGAGCGGCCGGCCGGATCGGCGCGCAGCGTTATGCGCCGGGTGCCGGAGTTGCGCGCCCGTTCAGCGCGCACTCGAGCATCTCGATGAATGCGCGGGTCTTGGCGGGCATGAGCCGGCGCCCCGGAAACACCGCCCACCCGCTGACCGACGGCAGGCACCAGTCCGGCAGGATGCGCATCAACTCGCCGCGGGCGCAGAACGCGTTCGCATACTGGTCGGGTGCCGCGGCAATGCCGCTGCCTGCACGGGCGAGGCGAATCAACAGCTCGGGTGAGTTGGCGATGAAACGCGGATGCGGCTCGATATAATGTTCGCCGCCGGTGCGTCCGAGCCGCCAGCCCATCGCCTCGCCACTGCGGTTCGCGAGGCACAGCATGGCATGGGACGACAGGTCCGCCGGTGCCCGAGGGTTGCCGTGCTCCCGGATGTAGTCCGGGGCTGCGTACAGGCCGGCCGGAAACACCCCGATCGGCCGCGCGACCAGGTTGGCGTCGTCCGGCAGGTCGCCCATGCGTAGCGCCAGGTCGAAGTTCTCGCCGATGAGATCGACCCGCCGCGGCGAAAGGTCGATGTCGAGGGTGACCTCCGGGTGGAGCGCCGCGAACGCGGCCAGCAGATCCACCAGCACCACGTTGGCAAAGTCGCTGGGCATCGACACCCGCAGACGTCCACTGGGGCGGCGCTGTCGGTATGCGGCCAGCGCGGCCGCGGCGCCCAGTTCATCGTCGATCTGGCGCGCGTGGGCGAGCACGGCGTGGCCGAACTCGGTCAAGGCGAGTTTGCGCGTCGTGCGCAGCAGCAGGCGTTCGCCCAAGGCCTGCTCGAGCCCCGAAACACGGCGTGACAAAGTGGATTTGGGCATGCCGAGGCGGCTTGCGGCGCGACTGAAGCTGCCTTGCTCGACGATGTGGGCGAACAGCACCAGGTCGCTGGCTTCGATGGCGGGTTTTTGTTCCATGGCTGGAACAATGATATCCGTTTAATGGGCTTCTGTAGCTTCTCGTCGTCGAATACGATGGGGCCATCGTCAATCAAGCCAAAGAGGCCATCATGAACATTCTTCAAATCAACGCCAGCGCCCGCGCGAACGGCGCCCAATCGACCCGCCTGGCGAACTCGATCGTCGAGCGCCTGCGCGCCCAGGCGCCGACCGGTTCCTTCGTGCTGCGCGACCTGGCGCTCGAACCCCATCCGGTGCTCGATGAAGCCGCGCTGCAAGCCTTGTTCACGCCCGCCGAAGCGCGCAGCCCCGAGCAGTCGGCGCGGGTCGCGCTGGACGACGCCCTGATAGCCGAGATCCAGGCTGCCGACGTGGTGGTGCTGGGGGTGCCGATGTACAACTTCGGCGTGCCCGTGCAGTTCAAGAACTGGATCGACGCGATTGCCCGCGCCAAGGTGACCTTCCAGTACACCGCCAACGGCCCCGAAGGCTTGCTCAAGGGCAAGAAGGTGTATGTCGCGCTCGCGCGCGGCGGTGTCCATCGTGACACCGAGGCCGATTCGCAAGTGCCTTATCTCAAGACCGTGCTGGGCTTTCTCGGCATGACCGACGTGCGCTTCGTGTATGCCGAAGGCCTGTCGATGGGGCCGGAGGCCGCGGCAAAGGCGTTCGCCGATGCGGCGTCGCAGATCGAGGCGGTGCTCGCCTGAGCGGGCGAGCCGGTTGGCGGGCAGGGGCCATCAGGTCGGTGCCCGCGATGACAAGCATGGAGGGACGGCAATGAACCCGTTGGTCGAACACGCCGGCAATGCCCCGGTACGGCATCCGCGCGAGGTGGAACAGGTGGTCGCGGGAGTTGCGACCTCGGACGGCGCGGGCGTGCGGCTCACCCGGGTGCTGACCCAGGCGCTGCAAAGGCGGCTGGATCCATTCCTGATGCTCGATGCGTTCGGCAGCGACAAACCCGACGACTACATCGCCGGGTTTCCGGATCATCCCCATCGTGGCTTCGAAACGATCACCTATATGCTCGCGGGGCGGATGCGCCATCGCGACAGCGCCGGCAACGAGGGGCTGCTCGAGAATGGCGGGGTGCAGTGGATGACCGCCGGGCGCGGGGTCATTCATTCGGAGATTCCGGAACAGCAGGACGGAGTCATGGAAGGGTTCCAGTTGTGGTTGAACCTGCCGGCGCGCGACAAGATGATTCCGGCCTGGTACCGCGACATCAAGGCGGCCGAGATCCCGTCGGCCGTGGTCGCCCAGGGGGTGTCGTTGCGCGTGATCGCGGGCGAGAGCCACGGATTGCGCGGACTGGTCGAGCGCCCCGCGACGGCGCCGCTGTACCTCGACATCGGCCTGCCCGCCGGTGCCCGGTTCAGCCAGCCGCTCGAGCCGGGGTTCAACGCGTTCGTCTATGTCTATCGGGGCGAGGCCGCGGTCGCGGGGCGTGCGATCGGAGTGAAGCGGATGGCGATTCTGGCGAATGCGCCGATGAGCGACGGCGTCGTCGTCGAAGCCGGCCCCGAGGGCGCGCGCCTGCTCCTGATCGCCGGGTGCCCGCTCGGGGAGCCGATTGCGCAATATGGTCCGTTCGTCATGAACACCCAGGATCAGATCTACGCCGCGGTGAGCGATTATCGCGAAGGCCGTCTGGGTTGAGCCGCCGCGCGCGCCACTCAGGCCGCGCGCGCGAGTCGTACCAGCGCCGAAACCTGGTCGGTGAGCGGCGCCGGGATCGGGATTTCGCCCGCGAGCATCGCGCGGATCAGCGCGGCGTTGTCGGCGACGGCGGGCACGTCCGGCAGATCCGGCAGCGGCGGAGTGCCGCCTTCTTCGGCATCGAAAGCGGTTTCGGCGCGGCCGTCGAGGTATACGTTCATGCGCGGGCGCCGGCGCGGGTTGGCGAAAGCCTCGCCCTCGGTGCCGCGCAGCAGCATCGCCCGGCCGCCGTCGTCCAGCAGGAATTCGTGCATCCGTTCGAGATACTCGGGATGCGTCACCGAGACTACTCTCACGCTCCGGCCCATGCAGGGGTCGATGAGCTTGGCCATGGTGTGGCCGCTCCCCCTCACCCCCAGGCGTGTGCGCATGTCCAGCAGGCGGTCGAGCCCGGGCAGCAAGAGCGCAAGCGGCACGCAGGCGATCCGCTGCCCGGCGAGCGCCGCGGCGGCCGCCTCGATGCTGGCTGCCGGATGGATGTCGAGCGCGGCCAGCAGCTCGAACGGACTCACCCGGGTGTCGAAGTCGTGGCGCCCCTGAATCAGCACCGGCACGCCGGCACGTGCCAGCAACAGCGCGATCAAGGGCATCAGGTTGGCCTGGCGGCGCGCGCCGTTGTAGGTGGGCAGCACCACGCAGCGCGCGCCCGGCGCTACCGCGACGCTTGCGATGCGCGCGTCGATCGCACGTTTGAAGCCGGTCAGCTCGGCCAGCGACTCGCTCTTGATGCGTAGCGCGATCAGCACGGCGCCGAGCTCGAGGTCCGGAACGCGGCCGTCGAGAATGTCGCCGAACAGGTGTTGCGCCTGATCGGCACCGATCGCACGCGCGCCCTTGGCGCCACGTCCGATTTCCTTGATGATTGGGGCGTAGGTCATTCGCGGATTATCCTCGTTTGGACGTGATTCAACCATCGGTAGCAATCCAGGAGCAAGATCAATGAAAGTCGGATTTATCGGGCTCGGCCTGATGGGGCGGCCCATGGCGCTCAATGTGCTGAACGCCGGTCACGAGGTCCATGTGTGGACGCGCCGCGCCGAGTCGATGCAGCCGCTGGTCGAGGCCGGCGCGGTTGCCTGCACGAGTGCCGCCGCGCTGGCGGGCGTCGTCAATGTGGCGATCAGCATGGTCGCGGATGCGCCGGATGTCGAGCAGGTCGCGCTCGGGCCCGAAGGCGTCGCGGCGGGCGCGGGCGCGGGCCTGGTGTTCGTCGACATGAGCACGATCTCGCCGGCGGCCGCGCAGTCGATCGCGGCGCGTCTGGCCGGGCAGGGCATTCAGATGCTCGATGCGCCGGTCTCCGGCGGCGAGATCGGCGCGATCAATGCCACGCTCACGATCATGGTGGGCGGCGACGCAGCTGCGTTCGAGACCGTCCGGCCTGTGTTCGAGGCCATGGGCAAGACGGTTTCGCTCATCGGTGCTTCGGGCGCCGGCCAGGTGGCCAAGGCCTGCAACCAGATCCTGACGGGCGTCGGGGTGGCGGCCGTCGCCGAAGCGCTCAATTTCGCGACCCGCAGCGGTGTCGACGCCGGGCGGGTGCGCGAAGCCTTGCTGGGCGGTTTCGCGTATTCACGCATCCTCGAAAACCATGGCCAGCGCATGCTCGACCGCAACTTCAAGCCCGGCTTCAAGGCGTGGATGCACCAGAAAGACATGCGCATCGTGCTCGAAGAAGCGCATCGCCTGGGCCTCGCACTGCCGTCGTCGGCCGCGACGGCGCAGATGTTCAACGCGATGGTCGGTAGCGGCCTCGGCGAGGACGACTCGATCGCGATGCTCAAGTTGCTCGAGCGAATGAGCGGAGGCGCATGACGATGCGGGTGGGTTTCGTCGGACTGGGGGCGATGGGGCGCCCGATGGCCATGCATCTGCTGCAGGCGGGGCATGCGCTGTCCGTGTGGGCGCGCCGGCCGGAGGCCGCCGCGGCGCTGGTGGAACACGGGGCATGCCGGTGCGGGACCCCGGCCGAGCTTGCCGCGGCGAGCGAGGTGGTGATCACCATCGTCACCACCAGCCGCGACGTCGAGGATCTGGCGTTCGGCGCGCACGGCCTGGCGGCCGGGTTCGAGCGCGGCGGGATCCATGTCGACATGAGTACCATCGCGCCGACCACCGCGCGCGCGCTCGCCGCGCGCTATGCGCAGCTCGGGATCGGCTGGGTGGACGCGCCGGTGTCGGGCGGCGAGGTCGGGGCCAAGGCCGCTACGCTCACCATCATGGTCGGCGGCAGCCAGGCCGCCGTCGACAAGATTAAGACGATCTTCGAGCTGATGGGCAAGAACATCACCCTGTTCGGC
>DDUE01000041.1 GCA_002344625.1 Rhodocyclaceae bacterium UBA2346
ACTTCATGTCCATGATCAACCTGGCTTGCGCCTATATCTGGTTGGCTTGACGCGGATCACCTCAATTGTGAACACACCCTAGAATCCACCGACCAAACTAGCGAGCGGGCGCCGATGTCGACACGACTCAACCATACCCTTACCTTGCCCGCGCGCTTCCGCCTGCGCGACATCCTCGCCTTTCACCGCCGCGATCCGCACCAGGCGAGCGAACGGGTGTCGGGGACGATGCTGCAGAAAGGCCTGATATGGCGCACCAGCCCCGCATGCCTCGCGATCGAATTCGACGGCGATTGCGCCCGTGCGACGCTGTCGCTGGACAATCCCCCATCGTCGGAGCCCGACCAGCTCGAATTCGAATCCATGGTCGGGAGAATGCTCGGCTTCACCCAGGACATCGACGCGTTCGAACGGCGCTGGTGCGAACACCCGCGCCTCGGCACACTGATCAGACTGCAGTCGGGTTTGCGCGTACCGCTCGCCGCGTCGCCGTTCGAGGCCTTGACCTGGGCGATCACCGGTCAGCAGATCAGCCTCGGCGCGGCCATCTCGATCCGGCGGCGGCTGATCGAGGCCGCCGGAATCCGCCATTCGGTGGGATTGCTGTGTTATCCCGACCCGCCCCGGATCATGCTCTTGGGCGAGCCAGGCCTGCGCGGCGCCGGGTTTTCGGCAGCCAAGGCGCGTGCGCTGCTGGCACTATCGGCGCGCGTGATCGACGGATTGCTACCACTCGACGAATGGCTGCCCGCCCCGCCGATCGATACCATCCGCGCGGCGCTGCTGGCCGTACGCGGCATCGGCCCCTGGACGGTCGACTACGCATTGCTGCGCGGCTTCGGCTGGCTGGACGGGTCGCTTCACGGCGATGTCGTGGTACGTCGCAAACTTGCCCTCCTGCTCGCCAGCCCCGACAAGCCGGGTCCAGACGAGACGCGCGCATGGCTGGCCACGTTCTCGCCCTGGCGCGCGCTGGTCGCCGCTCATCTGTGGGCGATGCCGGTCGCACAGGACGGATCAGCCGCCCTCCCGACCTGAATCGAGCGCGGCCAGCAGGTCGGCCAACAAGTCGTCGGTCGATTCGATACCGATCGACAGCCGAATCAGGTCCACGGGGCAGGCACTGCCCGGTCCTTCCACGCTTGCCCGGTGCTCGGCCAGGCTTTCGACCGCGCCGAGCGAAGTCGCGCGCTTGAAAACCTCCAGCTTCGCGGTCACCGCGCGAGCGCGCGCCTCGCCGCCACGCGTGCGGATCGACAGCATCCCGCCGAACCCGCCCTGCATCTGGCGCGCCGCCACATCATGGTTGGCGTGGCTCGGCAACCCCGGATAAAGCACTTCGACCAAAGCCGGATGCCCCGCCAGCGCCTCGGCGATCGCCTGCGCGCTGGCGCTGGACTGCGCCACCCGCAAATGCAGGGTACGCATGCCACGCAGCAACAGCCACGATTCGAAGGTTCCCAGAATCGCACCGCCCATGTTGCGATTGCGCCGGATCTGTTGCCAGCGCGGGCTATCCTCACGGCACACCAGCGCACCGGCGATCACATCGGAATGACCATTGAGGTACTTCGTGGCCGAATGCATCACGATATCGGCACCCAGCCCAAGTGGCCGCGTATGCACCGGCGTGGCGACCGTCGAGTCGACCACCACCGTCGCCCCGAGCGCATGCGCGGCAGCCGTCGCGGCCGCGATGTCGGTCACCTCCCACGACGGGTTGGCCGGCGTCTCGATCCACAGCAGATCCGTGGGGCCGGCATGAAGCCTGCCCATCAGGTCGTCGATATCGGCACCGTCGTAAAAGTCGAGGCTGATCTGCCACTGCGCGCAGAACCCGACCAGCCAGTTGCGCAGCGCCCAGTACATGGTGCGGCAGGCAAGTAGCCGCTGCCCCGGCGCCAGTGTCATGATCACCGCGGTCGCTGCGGCCATGCCCGATGCAAACAACAGCGACTGATGCCCGCCCTCGAGCTCGCACAACAGCGCTTCGGCCTGGTCGAAGGCCGGGCTCACATCGCGCGCATAAAGGCGCCCGCCCGGGTAGCTTCCGTCACCGCCCCGCTCGAACGTGGTCGAAACATGGATCGGCGGCGCAATGTCGTGATACGGCAGTGCAATCCGGCCCAGTGCTTGCGCAGTCAGCGTACGCGGGGACAGCTTTCGGGTCGTGGTCATGTGGGTTGGCCTATGCGCGGTGGGCAGGGTGGGCGGGCCTGCGACCACATGGCCCGGCCCACCCGGCAGTGCCGGGCTGAAGCGATCGATTCGCTCGACCCGTCATTCAGGAATCGTGACGACCCCCGCGGCGAACTCGATCCGGTCGCCCACCGCCGGGTCGAGCACGATCGGCGGCAGACCGGCGGCCGTCAGCGTGGCCCCCACCGCCGCACGCGGCGTGGTGCGCACGACCTGGCTGGCGGGCAACGGCGCCCCGCTGCGCAAGTGCGCATACAGCTGGTCGAGCGCCTGGCCGAAATAATAGTGCAGCGGTATGAACCGGGTGTCGTACCCGAGCAGGGGCCCGAACGCGATGAAGGTATCGAAATGCTGCGCGTTGGTGACCTCGACATAGCGCAGCTTCGAGCCCGCCCCCTCGACCATGCGGTTCTTGCCGAAATAGGCACGGCCCGCATGGTTCGGCACGATCAGCGTATCGTTGCGCCCCGCCACCACGATCGCGGGCTTGCCACGCAGGCTGCCGTCGTGCAAGGTCTGCTCCACACCCGCGCGCACCCTGTCGGATGCCGTCTTCATGCTGCCCGCAAGGGCCGCGCCGCTCACCGGATCGACACCGGTCGCCAGCGCGCGGATGCATAGCGCGCCGTCGAGCGCGAAGTCCGCCAGACCGGTCGACGGCGAGACACCCAGCATGTCGATTCGCGCCCCCCCTACCGAATCCTCGTACACGACATTGATGCCGCTGGTCGGCGGCACGCCGTTGCCGGTGGCGAAAATGCCCGCCTTCGCCGCTTCGGCCACCGCCGCCACCCCGCCGCTCGCATCCGTTCCGGCCATGCTGAAGCCGCAGATGTTCTGCTCGACACCGAAACGGCCGTAGGCGTTGACATAGGTCACTGCGATCGAATTGGTCGCAAAGCGGTAGTGCGACAACTGCAGGAAGTCATGCTCTCGCTGCCAGCCGTACTGGTGCAAGCGTTGCAGTGCCTCGCGCGCTTGCCCCTCAAGGGTATCGGCGTTGAGCAAACCCTTGCCGCGCAGCGCCGTGCAGCGATTGGCCGCCAAGGCGTTGAAGGCTTCGGGCCAGAACGACGCGCTCGTCGCCGCCCCCGCGTCGGTCGCGAGAATGGCGCACGGCTGGTAGATGTTCGCGAAGCTGAAGTAATCCAGCAGCGGACGCCCGACCCGGGTGATGCTGCGGTCGCCCTGGCGAATCGCGAGCGCGCCGGTGTTGCGCGGCTGCACGTTCGGTTCGGAGACCGCAACGCCGTCGATCAGGCCCTCGCTGTCGAGCTCCGCCGCCGCGATCGCCGCGCCACCGCCGTTCGAAAGCGACGACGCGATGACCAGGGTATTGCCCGGCACGAAACTGCGCTGCTTGAGCTCACCGTTGCCGATCGGCTCGCCGAAACGGTCATTGATCGCGTAGAACGCAAAGCGGATCGCGTCGAGGGTATTCCGCCCCCAATCCTTCTCGGGGTTCTGACCCGAGTGGGCGTGCTTGTAGGCGAGCCGGTTCGGATAGCGGGCATTGAATGCGATCAGGTCGGCGGCGCTGATGTTGGCGCGAAAGATCGCGCGCGCACCGGCCACGCTCGCGGACACCAGTGTTCCTTCGATATCGTTCACCCGGTCGCTTGCCAGATCGTGCATGCCGTTGCCGGTGCCCTTGTCGGTATAGGCGACCGCGCAACCGCGCTTGAAGGCCCATTCGCCCGACACCCCGACCGCGCCATAGACACCGCGCGAGCCCGATGACGTACCGGTCACGATGCAGGGATTGTTGCGATCGAAGTTGTCCGGAACCTGCGCCATCATCGTCACATTGAGCTTGCCGCTGCCGTCATCCGCCACCGCGATGTATTCGGCGCCCGCCACCTTGCCCTCGCCCAGCGTGTCCTTGCCACTGGCGTCGATGTTCGGGCCGAACAGCGTGCCGAAACCCCCACCGGCGGTAAAATCGGTCAGGGCGCGATAATTGTTGTAGATCGCATTGCGGCGCAATTCGGCCGGGGTCGGATTGAGCGGATCGGCATAGGCGGGTGCCGCGCCCATCAAGCCTGTCTTGCCCAGCCCTCCGGTCAGGAGGTCGTCGGACATGCCATCGTAGACCTTGACCGATACCGGCCCACTGACGAAATCAGGCACTACGTTCGCCGGTACCTGATTGTCACTGCCGCCGCAGCCGTGAAGCCCCGTCAGTGCGGCCACGGCGACGCCTACCATCCCTATGGAATAGCCTCTGCAACTCATCGAATTGTCTCCTCTCGCGATCTCGGGCGCGGATCGACGCCGGCCGGATCGTTCGCTTGTTTTCGTCATGTCCCCCGCTCCACCCGTTGCGGCATGGAGCGTGCGGTAAAGCATGCCCGGCAGACCCGGCGACCCGGCACCAGCCCCTGCCGCCTAACATGCGGCGATCAGCATACATCGCCGGGAGGGGGAGGAAGAACATGTTTCGGAATCAGGGCGGTTGGTTCCCGCGATCACACAGGCCAGCCGGACAGCCGACACTATGAAGCATGGGGCATGCCATGTTGAAGGCAGACGCGACGAGGGCACGATTCCCTGCATACACAAGGACTTGTCCCGCGCTCCCCGACGGCTGGCACGCGTGCCCGGCGACATCGCTGTCTCGAAAGCGCGACGAATGTGCCGCCAGAACGTTCAGGAGCGGCTTTGCGGCTGGGTTCGAATCGCGCTAAGCTCTCGTCCACATTGAGAGACAAAAACTCGAAATAGAGACATGCACGGAGACACCCTCATCAAACCCCCGGCTTTCGATTACGCCTCGATCCGTACCCAGGCGATGCAATCGCTGTTTGCAACGCTCGACAATTATTGCGAAGGCACGGTGGTGGTCGACCGCGACGCTCGCATCGTCTGGATGAACGATCGCTATGCCCAGCGCTTCGGCCTGCCCACCGCGGCCGAAGCCATCGGGCGCGACGTCGAGTCGGTGATTCCCAACTCGATGATGCGCGACGTGGTGTCCTCGGGTCAGCCGATCCTGCTCGACATCCTCGAAACCAGCGACGAGAGCTTCGTCGTCACCCGCATCCCGTTGCGCGACGACGCCGGCACGGTGATCGGCGCGGTCGGTTTCGCGCTGTTCGACAACGTCCAGCCGCTCAAGACCTTCTACGGCCGCCTCGGCAAGATGCAGCAGGAGCTGGCCCAGACCCGCAAGCGCCTCGCCGACGAGCGACGCACCCGCTATACGTTCTCCAACTTCGTCGGCAGCAGCCCGGCGGCGATGGAGGTTAAACGTCAGGCGCGCCGCGCCGCGCGGCTCGAAGCGCCGGTGCTGCTGCTGGGCGAGACCGGCACCGGCAAGGAACTCCTCGCCCAGGCCATCCATGCGGCGTCGCCGCGTGCCGGCAAGCCCTTCATCGCGGTCAACGTCGCGGCCATTCCCGAGAACCTGCTCGAAGCCGAATTCTTCGGCACCAGCCCGGGCGCCTACACCGGCGCCGACCGCAAGGGGCGGCTCGGCAAGTTTCAGCTCGCCGACAGCGGCACGTTGTTCCTCGACGAGATCGGCGACATGCCGCTGGCGCTGCAGGCAAAGCTCCTGCGCGCGATCCAGGAACAAGAGGTCGAGCCGGTGGGCTCCGACCGGATGGTGCCGGTCGACGTGCGCATCATCGCCGCCACCAGCGTAGACCTCGCCCACAAGCTGGCGCACGGCGGCTTTCGCGCCGATCTCTACTATCGCCTCGCGGTCCTGCCGCTCACGCTGCCACCGCTGCGCGAGCGCCTGTCGGATCTCGAAATGTTGTGCGAAAGCATCCTCGAAGACATCGCCCGCCAGCACGCGATGCCCCAGCGCGAACTCGACCCGACTGCGCTGGCGCTGTTCCGCCGCTGCCGCTGGCCTGGCAACATCCGCGAACTGCGCAACGCGCTCGAACAGGCGGCGATGCTGAGCGACCAGGCGCGCCTCGGAGAAGACGCGTTTCGCAGCATCGTCACCGCGGCCGCCGGCCCCTCCCCGGCCGCCAACCCAGGCCGCACCTGGGACGCGGCGATCGCCGATTTCGAACGCAAGCTGATCACCGAAACCCTTGCGAGCTGCGACGGCCGCGTGATCGAAGCCGCCCGGCGACTGCAGATGGGCCGCGCCACCCTGTACAAGAAAATCGCAGCGCTGAAACTTTCATCCCATCATTGAGACATGTCTCATAATTTGGACATCAACTATTACTTCATATAATTCAACAAGTTAAATTGTTATCGCTTGTTCTAGAATACCAATTCCCCTGGTCACCCAAGTCAAGATATCCACAATTCGAGACAGTCAGACCGGCCGAGCACCGAGATGTCAAATTTAATTCATCTTATTCATTGACTTGCACGACCTGGCACATACCCTGCATTGGGCAGCCGCTGGATTCATCGGGCACCAGACCCGCGACCGGAGGAGATCCATGCCCTTGCCCTTGTATATCGACACCCTCTCAAGCAGGCGAGCCCCTGTTCGCCCGCCGAACGGCGCCAGCCCGCCCCACCACGGCCATCTCCCGGCCCGGCGCGGCCGCTCCGCCGAATCGCCACTGCGCCAGCTTCACGCAAGCCCACGCCCGGCGCGCGCGCACCCGTACGACGCCGGCACCGGGACCAGCGCGGCGATGCGCTACCGGTTCGCGATCGTAGTCGCCGACTTTGCCGCCACTACCGACTCTTTTCATCGACGCCTGGCCATGGCGGCACGCACGGTCGCCGAGCGCATCTGCCTCGTCCAGCACCCGGCGCCCGCCGGCGGCACCCGGGATGCGTCTACGACCGAGATCCTGCTCGAAGGCTTGCGCCACCGTCTTGGGCTCGACCCGCGCGATTGCGCCGTTGCCGCCGACACCGGACAGCTTCATGCACTGGCGACGCCCGACGCGGCAGATGTCGTCGTGCTCGGCACCTCGATGGTTTCGGCAGGATCGGCGCGCCACGGCATCCCGGCCACGAACGGGCACGGACTGCATTGCGACGTGCTGGTGATCGAGGATCGGCCCGACTGGGAGTAGCCGCGCCATCCGGCCCGGTCCGATCATCGGGGGCTCCCGGCCCCCTGGTCGTCAATGACTGGCAAAGACTGCCGTGGCGCCTTCGCGATCGAAGCTGATCACGTCATAGCGGTCAGCGGGATACGGCCCTTCCATGCCCGGCGAGCCCAGCGGCATGCCGGGTGCGGAGAGACCGACGATCGCCGGCCGCTCGAGAAGCATGCGCCTCACGTCGGACGCCGGAACATGCCCTTCGACGACATAGCCCCCCACCTTGGCGGTATGGCACGACCCCAGCTTTTGCGGCACCCCGGCGTCGGCCTTGACCTCGCCCATGTCGGCGCTCGAAACCTCCTTCACCGTGAAACCGTTGGCGCGCATGTGCTCGGCCCACTTGCCGCAGCAGCCGCAGTTGGGGTCCTTGAACATCGTGACCTCGTCGCCGGCGAACGCGGCACCGAGGCCGGTGGCCGTGGCGATCGCGGCCACCATCAACAGGCGCCGCATCGTGCGTGCCGGCGACAGCGGAGTTTCGCTCGTTTGCAATCCCATCATCGTATCCTCCATGCAATGAATGAATATGTTCAGTGCTGCGCGCCCGCCGCCGATGGCAACGTGACACGAAAAATCGTCAGCCCGGCGCCAGATGTCACCGTCACCCGCCCGCCGTGCGCCACGACGATCGAACGCGTGATCGCCAGCCCGAGCCCGGCCCCTTCGCCATGGCGGTGGCGCTCCGGGCTCGCGCGATGAAAGCGCTCGAAGATCGCCGCGAGCTGGTCGGCGGCGATCGTGTCGCCGGGGTTCTTCACTGTCAGCGTGGCGTGCTCGTCCGCTTGTTCGATCTCGATTTCGATCGCGCCGCCGCGCGGGGTGTGGCGCAGCGCGTTCGACAACAGGTTCGACACCGCGCGGCGCAGCATCAGGCGGTCACCGCTCACACTGGCCGCGCCGCGTACCCGCACGGTGACGCCTTGCTCCTCGGCCAGCGCCTCGTAGAACTCGACCAGCGCCCGCACCTCGTCGGCAAGTTCCACCGCCTCGGGCCGGCGCGGCAGACGCCCGTTCTCGGTCTGGGCGAGGAACAGCATGTCGCTCACCATGCGCGCGATGCGCTCGTATTCCTCGAGGTTCGAGCCCAGCACCTCGCGGTACTCGTCCGGGCTGCGCACCTGCGACAACGCGACCGAGGTCTGGGTCATCAGGTTCGAAACCGGCGTGCGCAACTCGTGGGCGATGTCGGCCGAATAATCGCGCAGCCGCCGGAACGACGATTCGAGCCGGTCGAGCATGCCGTTGAAGGCCTCGACCAGGTCGCGCACCTCGGCCGGGGCATCGCGTTCCGCGAGCCGCATGTCGAGCCGCTCGGCCGACAAGCCGTGCGCGGCGGCGGTGACCCGGCGCAGCGGGGCCAGCCCCTTGTACGCGGCCACCCAGCCGAACAAGGCCGCCGCCAGCGCCGAGACCGAAATGCCCAGCCACAGGCGTGCGCGCACTTCGTCGAGAAAGCGCGCATGGTGGGAGATGTCCAGCCCCAGCAGCACCCGCACCGGCGTCGCAGCGACGGCATCGGCCGCGGACAGCACCAGCGTTTCCTCGCGCCCGATGAACTGGCGCCCGTCCTTCTGCCACATCGCGCCGGCCCGGGCCAGCGGTGTTCCTTCGATCTGCGCGGCGTCGAAGCGGTTCGCGTGAAGCGCGTAGATCGCGCTGCCCTCGTCGTCGCGCATCAGCACCGCGACCATGTCGTGGCCGACGAACGCATCGTCCAGCCGCTGCGGCAAGGCCTCGCGCTCGGCCACGGTGCGCGCGCGCCGCATCAGGTTTTCGATCAGGTTGAGCTTGCCGCTCAACTCATGGTCGTCGAGTTCACGAAAATGCGCGTCGACCGCGCGCCCCATCACCACCCCGACCACGATCAACAGGCTCGCGGCGAGCGCCGCGAACAGCAGCGCCAGCCGCGCGGTCAGCGACAACGGCCGGCGCGCGCGCCTCGCTCCGTCCGGATCGACGGTCGCCGCAGCCATCAGCCGCCCTCCGGCGTGTCGAGCACATAGCCCATGCCGCGCACGGTGCGGATCAGTCTCGGCTCGAAGGGCTCATCCACCTTGGCGCGCAGCCGCCGCACCGCGACCTCGATGACATTGGTGTCACTGTCGAAGTTCATGTCCCACACCTGCGACGCGATCAGCGAGCGCGGCAGCACCTCGCCCTGGCGGCGCAGCAACAACTCGAGCAGCGCGAATTCCTTGGCGGTGAGATCGATCCGCACACCGCCGCGCAACACCCGGCGGCGCAGCAGGTCGAGTTCGAGGTCGGCCGCACGCAACACGTCGGGCTCCTTGGTCTTGCCCCGGCGCAGCAGCGTGCGCACCCGCGCGAGCAGTTCGGAAAAAGCGAACGGCTTCACCAGGTAGTCGTCGGCGCCCAGTTCCAGCCCGCGGACCCGGTCTTCGACCTGGTCGCGCGCGGTCAGAAACAGCACCGGCAGTTCGTGCCCCTGGCGGCGCAGCGTCTGCAGCACCCCCCAGCCATCGAGCGAGGGCAGCATCACGTCGAGCACGGCCAGGTCGTAGTCGCCGCCCAAGGCCAGGTGCAGGCCATCGAGCCCGTCGCGCGCGAGGTCGACGACGAAGCCCGCCTCGGCCAGGCCCTGGCGCAGGTAGTCGCCGGTCTTCGGTTCGTCCTCGACGATCAGGATCTTCACTTCGATGTCCTCGTGCCGTGCATCGGCAGGCGACCCATTGTGCCCGCTCGCGCACGCATCGCGACAGGATTACAAAGATGTAATCGTCGCGTCAGCCTGGCGACGGTTGCGCCTCGACATACTGAAGCCCTGACGAGCCCCCGCACAGGAAATCGACCATGAAAACGAAGCTCCGCCTGGCCGCGCTGGCCACCCTGGCATTGCTGAGCACGGGCGCCGCATTCGCGGCCGGCGAACATGACGGCCATCATGTGCCCCCGGCCACCGCGGCCGCCGCGGCGCCCGAGTTCGCCGAAGGCACGGTAAAGAAAGTCGACAAAGCCGCCGGCAGGGTCACGATCAGCCACGGCCCGCTCACCACGCTCGACATGCCGCCGATGACGATGGTGTTCCGCGCCGGCGCGGCCGGCATGCTGGACGACCTCAAGGCGGGCGACCGGATCCGCTTCATCGCCGAACGCGCCGGCGGCGTATTCACCGTCACGACGCTCGAGCGGATGCCCTGAGGCGCATGCGATGAACCCTCCTGTCCCGGGTCGGTACCGAACGCGCGGGCTTCTCGCCGCGCTCGCGCTGGGATGCCTGCTCGCCACGGGTGGGCTGCGCGCCGAATCGACCGGGCTGGGCGCGGACGTCGCCTCGCTGCTCGACTACGCCCGCAGCGCCAACCCGATGTTCGCGGTCGAGCGTGCGGAGGCGGAGGCCGCACGCGCGCGCATCGGCGCCGCCGGCGGGCTGCCCGATCCGAGCTTCCAGCTCGAACTGATGGACGCCACCAACACCATGA
>DDUE01000042.1:0-3655 GCA_002344625.1 Rhodocyclaceae bacterium UBA2346
CAGGCGACAACTATCTTGACGCGCTCCGTGGTGCCCGGTGAGCGTTGCGACGGCGCCCCCCGTCAAGCGGTCCGTTCGACCGCTTGACGGGGGGCTTTGCGGCGGCGGGCGGTCGTTCAATCGGCCGGGAGTGCCACCCGCGGGGTATTCCAGATCGTGCGTGCGTATTCGGCGATGGTGCGATCCGAAGAGAAGACGCCCATGCCCGCCACGTTGAGCACGGCGCGGCGTGTCCATTCGTCGGGACTCCGGTACACCGCGTCGACCCGTGCCTGGGTCGCGACATAGCTCGCGTAATCGGCGAGCAGCAGGTAGTGGTCGCCCCAATTCACCAGCGCGTCGAAGATCTGCTGATAGCGGCCGGGCTCCGACCGGCTGAACACGCCGTCGCGAATCGCGTCCAGCACCGCCGCCAGGGTCGGGTTTGTCGCGTAGATTGTGCGCGGCTGGTAGCCATGGGCGCGAATCTCGGCGACTTCGGGCGTGGTGTGGCCGAATATGAAGATGTTGTCGTCGCCGACTTGCTCGCGGATCTCGACGTTGGCGCCGTCGAGCGTGCCGATCGTGAGCGCGCCATTGAGCGAAAGCTTCATGTTGCCGGTGCCGGAGGCCTCGGTGCCGGCGGTCGAGATCTGTTCCGACAGGTCGGCGGCCGGAATGATGAGTTCGGCCAGGCTGACGCTGTAATTGGGAATGAACACCACCTTCAGGCGCCCATCCACACGCGGGTCGTTGTTGACCACCGTGGCCACGTCGTTGATCAGGCGGATTACGAGTTTGGCCATGTGGTAGGCGGATGCCGCCTTGCCCGAGAAAATCACCACCCGTGGCACCCAGTTGCCCCCCGGATCGGCGAGTATCGCCTGGTAGCGGGTGATCACGTGCAGCAGGTTGAGCAACTGGCGCTTGTATTCATGCATGCGCTTGACCTGCACATCGAACAACGCGTCGGGGTCGAGTTTGATCCCGAGCTGCGTGCCCAGGTACTTGGCCAGGCGTTGCTTGTTGCCGCGTTTGATGGTCCGGAACGCGGCCAGAAAGCTGCGATCCTCGGCATGCCCGGCGAGCGCGTGCAATGCCTCGAGGTCGGAACGCCAGGCCCCGCCCAGGCGCTGGTCGAGCAGCGCCGCCAGCCCGGGATTGGCCTGGGCCAGCCAGCGCCGCGGGGTCACGCCGTTGGTCTTGTTGTTGAATCGCGTCGGCCACAGGCGGGCGAAATCGGCGAAGATCGACTGCTTCATCAATTCGGAATGCAGCGCCGAAACGCCGTTGATCGAGTGCGAGGCGACCACCGCCAGATAAGCCATGCGCACCCGCCGCTCGCCGCTTTCATCCACCAGCGAGAGCCGCCGCATCAGATCGGCATCGAGGCCCTGGCGTTCGCTGACCGTGGCGAGGAAATCGGCATTGATGTCGAAGATGATGCGCAGGTGGCGCGGCAACACCCTGCCCAGCATCGCGACCGGCCAGGTTTCGAGGGCCTCATGCATCAGGGTGTGGTTGGTGTATGAGAACACTTTCTGGCACAGCGCCCAGGCGCGCTTCCAGGCGATCCCGTGCTCGTCCACCAGGATTCGCATCAATTCGGGTACCGCGAGCACCGGATGGGTATCGTTCAGGTGGATGCTGACCTTGTCGGGCAGCCTGTCGAAATCGACATGGTTGACGAGAAAGCGCCGCACGATGTCCTGCACGCTCGCCGAGACGAAAAAGTATTCCTGGCGCAGCCGTAGCTCACGCCCCGATTCGGTCGAATCGTCCGGGTAGAGTACCCGCGAGACGTTTTCAGAGTGATTCTTGCTTTCGACCGCGCCGAAATAGTTGCCGCGATTGAACGCCGACAGGTCGATTTCCTCGGTGGCCTTGGCCGACCACAGACGCAGCGTGTTGGTGACCTCGGTGCGGTAGCCCGGAATGATGTTGTCGTAGGCCATGGCCAGCACGTCGTGGGTTCCCACCCAGGTCACGGTGTCGCCGTGCTGTTCGAGGTGGCCGCCGAAGCGGACCCGGAACTGACGCTCCGGACGCAGAAACTCCCACGGATGGCCGTGGGTCAGCCAGTAGTCGGGCACTTCGACCTGCTGTCCGTCGATGATCTGCTGGCGGAACATGCCGTAGTCGTAGCGGATGCCGTAGCCGAAGCCCGGCACCCCGAGGGTCGCCATCGAATCGAGAAAACAGGCGGCCAGGCGCCCGAGGCCGCCGTTGCCGAGCGCGGCGTCGGGTTCGAGCTCGATCAGGATGTCCGGGTCGACGTCGAGCTCTTCCAGCGCCTGACGTATCGCGGGCATCAATTCCAGCGCCAGCAGCGCATTGCTGAAGCTGCGCCCGATCAGGAATTCCATCGACAGGTAGTACACCCGCTTCACGTCCTGGGTGTAGCTGTGGCGGATGGTCTTCATCCAGCGTTCGACCAGATGATCGCGCACCGCGTACGACACCGCATGCAGCCAGTCTTCGGGGCGGGCCGACTCCGGGTTCTTGCCGACCTGGTACATCAGCTTGTTGGAGATGGCGCGGCGCAGGGCCGCGACGTCGCGCGAAAGATGGTCGTATTGCTGGTTGAACTGTTTGAGGTCCATGTGGGGGCGTCCTGGTCGTTCTGTTATGAATCCGGTGCGTCGATTCAGGTGGAAATCCGTGCGTACAGCGCCAGATAGGCACGCGCCGCGCCCGCCCAGCCGCAGGGTTGGCGCATGGCGCGTTGCTGCACTGCCTGCCATTCGGCCGTCCGGCGGTAGAGGGCGAATGCGCGCGCGGCCGCCCGGAGCAGGGCGTCGGGCGAGAATTCGCTGAACATGAAGCCGGTCGCGTCGCTATCCAGCGTCTCGAGGCGGGTGTCGTTGACCGTGTCGGCGAGCCCGCCCACCGTACGCACCAACGGCAGGGTGCCGTAGGTGAGGCCGTAGAGCTGGGTCAGGCCACAGGGTTCGAAGCGCGATGGCACCATGATCACGTCGCTGCCGGCGATGAGACGGTGGGCAAAGGCTTCGTCATAGCCGATCGTGACCGCGACGGATGCCGGATGCGCTGCGGCGGCCGCCCGGAACGCGTCTTCCAGCCCCGCGTCACCGCTGCCGAGCAGTGCGAACTGGGCGCCGTTTTCGAGCAGTGCCGGCAGTGCGCGCAGGACCAGGTGCAGGCCTTTCTGGTCGGTGAGGCGGCTCACCACGGCAAGAATCGGGGCGGTCGCGGCCGGCGCGAGGCCGAGTTCCTGCTGCAGGGCGGTCTTGCAGCGGCGTTTGCCGGCAAGCGCGTCGGCGCTGTAGTTCGCGGCCAGCGCGGGGTCGGTGGCCGGGTTCCACACCGACTCGTCGACACCGTTGAGGATGCCCGACAAGTCGTCGGCGCGATCGCGCAGCAGCCCGTCCAGGCCGCAGCCTTGCTCGGCGCCCTGGATCTCGCGCGCATAGGTCGGGCTGACGGTGGTGATATGGTGGGCGTAGTAGAGCCCGGCCTTCATGAAGTTGATCTGGCCGTGGAACTCGACGCCATGCATCGCGAAGAAATGCGCCGGCAGGCCCAGTTCGGCAAAGTGATGGGCCGCGAACTGCCCCTGGTAGGCGAGGTTGTGCACCGTATAGACGCAGCCGGGCAGCGCGTTCTCGCCCGCCTCGGCGGCGGCGCGCAGGTAGGCCGGCGCCAGCGCGGCGTG
>DDUE01000042.1:3845-4125 GCA_002344625.1 Rhodocyclaceae bacterium UBA2346
AGGCGAGGTTGTGCACGGTATAGACGCTGCCGGCCAGACGCCGCTGCCACGCCTGCGCCGCCGCGGCCAGGTAGGCCGGGGCGAGCGCCGCGTGCCAGTCGTGGGCATGTACCACTTCCGCGTGCCACAAGGGGTCCAGCCCGATCGCCAGTTGTGCCGCCGTCCACCCGAGCAGCGCGAAGCGCAGGTGGTTGTCGGCGTCGGGGGGCTGGTTGGCGTCGGCATAGGGTCCGCCGTCGCGCAGGTAGGAGGGGGGGGCGTCGGTCACGTAGGCATCGAT
>DDUE01000067.1 GCA_002344625.1 Rhodocyclaceae bacterium UBA2346
GACGTTGAAGAAGAACGGATTGCAATCCGCACCCGCGTACTGGCTGGGGCCGGCA
The DNA here is from genome assembly GCA_002344625.1 of Rhodocyclaceae bacterium UBA2346. GTDB lineage: Bacteria > Pseudomonadota > Gammaproteobacteria > Burkholderiales > Rhodocyclaceae > UBA2357. The sequence goes on from DDUE01000067.1 coordinate 56, forward strand.
TTGGCGCTGACGTAAAAGGTCTCGGACGAGAAGAAGGTCGGACCGACCGCGAGCATGATGTTGGAAAAAACCACGCCGGTCGCGATGTCCACCTTGTCGCGCTGGACCATGCGCTCGGCGATCTGCTTGGCGGTCTCGGGGTTCTGCGCATCGTCGGCGGTGACCACTTCGGTCGCGAGCCCACCCAGCGTGCCGCCCAGCTGCTTGAGCGCGATGTTGAAGCCGTCGCGAATGTCGACGCCCAGCCCCGCGCCGGGGCCCGACAGGGTCGTGATTATGCCCACCTTGATCGAATCCGCGGCGACGCATGCGCCGCTGGCGCAGATCAGGCTGGTGGCGAGTGCGACGGTCTTCATGTTGAACACGTTTGGGTCTCCAGAGGGTAAGGGCGTGAGCGCCGGGCCAGCGAATCTTCTCATGCTGCGGCCGGTTTGAGAAAACCGGTCGCCGTACGGCGCCGTCTTGGGTGACAATGCACCGCTGCGCGGCCAGGCTGCGAGTTGTTCAACCTCATCGAATCGCCCCTTCCCATGACCAGTAGAATCCGCCCCAACCCGTGGGTCAGCCTGTTCTTGCCATTCGCGCTCGGCTATTACCTGTCGTACCTGCTGCGCACGGTGAACGCCGTGATCTCGCCGGATCTCACCCGCGAGTTGTCGCTCTCGGCGGCCGACCTCGGCCTGCTCACCAGTGCCTATTTTCTGACCTTCGGCGTCGCCCAGATTCCGCTCGGGATCGCGCTCGACCGTTACGGTCCGCGCATGGTCGAGTGCGTGCTGCTGTTGCTGGCCGCGGCGGGCGCGGCGGCGTTTGCGCTCGGCGATTCGCTGGGGCAGCTCGGTCTGGCGCGTGGCCTGATCGGCCTGGGCGTATCGGCATGCCTGATGGCGGGCTTGAAGGGGTTCGCGATGTGGTATCCGCCCGAGCGGCACAGTTCGATGACGGGCTTTCTGATGGCGGCCGGCGCGCTCGGCGCACTGACCGCGAGCGCGCCGGTCGAAGCTGCGCTGCCCTTGCTCGGTTGGCGGGGCATCTTCTGGGTCATCGCCGTGCTCGCGGTCGCGATCGCGGTATTCCTGTTCATGTCGCTTCCGCCGGATGCGCCGCATGGGTCGAACGAATCGCTCGCTGCCACATTGCGCTCGATCGGCGGCATATTCGGATCGGCCGGCTTCTGGCGCTTCGCCGCCTCGGCCCTGTTCATTACCGGGGGTTTCATGGCCTTTCAGGGCTTATGGGCGATGCCATGGTTGATGAACGTGAATGGCCTGTCACGCGCCGCGGCCGCGAACCAGCTCATGGTGCTGAACCTCGGCATGCTGGCCGGCCAACTCGCGATCGGTTTTCTCGGCACCCGCTTGGCCCGGCGCGGCGTCAGGCCGGTGCATCTGCTGCAGGCAGGGTTTTCGGCGATGCTGCTGGCCGAGTTGATGATTCTGATGGACTGGGGGCCGATCGCGCCGGTCTGGTTTGCGTTCGGCCTGCTGGTGTCGGTGAATGCCCAGGCCTATCTCGCCGCTTCGGCCTACTTTCCCCAGTCTGCTTTCGGGCGCGTGAGCACGGCGGTCAACCTGATGGTGTTCGCCGGCGCCTTTGCGATGCAGTGGGGCCTGGGCGGCATCGTCGACCTGTTGCTTGACGGGGGCCGGGACATGAGCGCGGCGCTGCGGATCACCTTCGCCGGCCTGCTGGTCGTGCAAGCTGCGAGTCTGCTGCCGATCCTGTTTGGCGGCCGGCGCGCGCAAACGACGACGCGCTGAACGGGGGAGGGCGTGCGCCCTCTGCGGTCAGCGCGGCATGCGCACGACCGGAGCCGCGCCCGAGCGCCGTTCGCCTCAGGCGAACTGCCCCGCCGCATGCCCCGATGACCAGGCCCACTGGAAGTTGAAACCGCCGAGATGGCCGGTGACGTCCATGACCTCGCCGACGAAAAACAGGCCGGGCACTTTCGCGGCCTCCATGGTTTTCGATGACAGCTCGCGCGTGTCGACCCCGCCCAGCGTGACTTCGGCCTTGGCGTAGCCCTGGGTGCCCGACGGGATGATCCGCCAGTCGCTCAGGGCCGTCGCGATGCGTGCGAGTTCCGCCGGCCTGAACTGGTTGAGCGGGCGCTCCCACCCGTGCAGGGCGCACCAGGCCTGGCTGAAGCGGCGAGGCAGATGCTCGGCCAGCAGGTTGGCGAGCAGGCCGCGGCCGGCCGCATGCCCGGCCAGCCATTGCGCCGCGTCGAGATCCGGCAGCAGATTGATCGAAACCGGCTCCCGCTCGGCGTCATGGGCCTGAGCCTGCCAGTAGCTCGATACCTGCAGGATCGCCGGGCCCGAAAGGCCGCGGTGGGTGATCAGCATGGCTTCGCGAAAACGCCCGCCGCCGCAATAGGCCTCGACCTCGAGCGATGCGCCCGCGAGGGGTTCGAACAATGCCAGGGTTTCCGGTGGCAGGGTCAGGGGCACCAGCGCGGCGCGCGGCGGCACCACCTCGAGCCCGAACTGCTCGGCTACCCGGTATCCGAACGGGGTCGCGCCGATCTTCGGGATCGAGAGGCCGCCGGTGGCGATCACCAGGCTCTCGCAGTCGATGCGCCCGGCGCTGGTATCGAGGGTATGGCGCGCGGCTGGCGCCGCCGATGCCGAAATGCGTGCCACCGTGGCCGGCATCGCCCAATGCACGCCGCCCGCTTCGCACTCGGCGCGCAGCATCGCGATGATGTCGGCGGCCGATTCGTCGCAGAAGAGTTGCCCGTGCGCGCGCTCGTGATACGCGATCCGGTAGCGCTCGACCAGCGCGATGAAATCCTGGGCCGTATAGCGGGCGAGGGCCGAACGCACGAAGTGGGGATTGCCGCACAGGAAGTTGTGCGCGGCCACCCGGCGGTTAGTGAAATTGCAGCGGCCGCCTCCCGAGATCCGGATCTTCTCGGCGAGTTTCTCGGCATGATCGATGAGCAGCACCGAACGGCCGCGCTGGCCGGCCTGCGCTGCGCACATCATGCCGGCCGCGCCGGCGCCGATCACGACGACGTCGTAGCGGCGGTTCGACGAACTGCCGCTCAAACCTTGGCCAGCGCCTGATCGAGGTCGGCGATCAGGTCATCGACGTGTTCGATGCCGATCGACAGCCGGATCATGTCTTCCGAGACACCGGCCTTGCTCATTTCGGCCGGAGACAATTGGCGATGGGTGGTCGAGGCCGGGTGGCAGGCGAGGGTCTTGCAGTCGCCGATGTTTACCAGCCGGGTGACGAGTTGCAGCGCATCCTGGAAGCGGGCGCCGCCGGCGCTACCGCCCGCCACGCCGAAATTGAGAATGCCCGAAGCCCGTCCGCCCATGTATTTCGCTACCAGTCCGTGGTCAGGGTGATCGGCCAGCCCGGCGTAGTTCACCCAGCTCACCTTGGCATGGGACTGCAGGAACTGCGCGATCTTCACCGCGTTGTCGCAGATGCGGTCCATGCGCAGGGCGAGTGTTTCCACGCCTTGCAGGATCAGGAAGGCGTTGAACGGCGAGATCGCGGCGCCCATGTTGCGCAGCGGCACGACCCGCGCCCGGCCGATATAGGCGGCGGGGCCGAGCGCCTCGGTGTAGATCACGCCGTGGTAGGACACGTCCGGCTCGTTCAGGCGGCTGAATTTCTGCTTGTGGTCGGCCCAGGGAAACTTGCCCGAATCGACGATGATGCCGCCGATCGAGTTGCCGTGGCCGCCGAGATACTTGGTGAGCGCGTGCACGACGATGTCGGCGCCATGCTCGAAAGGCCGGCACAGGTAGGGCGAAGGCACGGTGTTGTCGACGATCAGCGGCACGCCATGGCGATGGGCGATCTCGGCCAGCGGTTCGAAATCGGTGATGTTGCCGAGCGGATTGCCCACCGATTCGCAGAACACCGCCTTGGTCCTGGCGTCGATCAGTTTTTCGAACGAAGCCGGGTTGCGATGGTCGGCGAAGCGCACGTCGATGCCGTATTGCGGCAAGGTATGGGCAAACAGGTTGTAGGTGCCGCCATACAGGGTGCTCGAGGTCACGATGTTGTCGCCGGCCTCGGCGATGGTCTGGATCGCGGCGGTGATCGCGGCCATGCCCGACGCCATCGCGAGCGCGGCGATGCCGCCTTCCATCGCGGCGACGCGCTTTTCGAGCACGTCCTGGGTCGGGTTCATGATGCGGGTGTAGATGTTGCCGGCCACCTTCAGGTCGAACAGGTCGGCACCATGCTGGGTGTCGTCGAAGGCATAGGAGGTGGTCTGATAGATCGGTACCGCGACCGCACGGGTGGTGGGGTCGGGGCTGTAGCCGCCGTGAACGGCAAGGGTTTCGATTTTCATGCACGCGTCCTTGGGTGGATGGAGGGTGGATTCCGCTTGATGCGCCGGTTGAAGCCCGCGAAGTATACCCACTCCGGCGCCCCCGCATGGTGCGAGCGTGTACCGGCGCCTGGCGCGCCGCTGGTATATTCACACGCTTCCGAGGCCAACACGAATCAGGGGTGGGATGATGAAACGCAGCAGGCTGGTTGCATTGATCTCGCAAAAGGGCGGGGCGGGCAAGACAACCATCACCATGCAGCTTGCCGCCGGGCTGGCCGCACGCGGATTCGCGGTGGCGATCGCCGATCTCGATCCGCAGGAAAGCGCATTGCGCTGGTCGGAGTCCGCCGCGCCCGAAAAACCGTTCCCGGCGGCGGTGGCACGGGTCGCGGGTGACGTGGGCGTCTTGCGCACCCAGCTCAAGGTGCTCGGGCAAAAGCGCGATTTCGTGCTGCTCGATTGTCCTCCGTCGATCGAGCACCCCCATTCCGACGGGGCGCTCGAGCTGGTCGACCTGGCCCTGGTGCCGGTGGTGCCGAGTCCCCCCGATCTATGGTCGGCACGCGCGATGGAGCGCTTCATCCTGAGCCGCATGGGCACGCGCAAGGGGCTTGGCGGGGCGCTCCTGCCCAACCGGGTACAGCGTACCGCGCTATCCGGCTCGGTGCTGGAGGTGATGCGCGACTTCAGCCTGCCGGTGATCGGTGCCGCGCTGACGCAGCGCAATGCCTATGCGCAGAGTGCGGTGTTCGGGGGTTCGGTGTTCCAGATGGGCAAGGTGGCCCAGGCGGCGCAGGACGAGGTCGATCGGCTGGCGGGGGGGGGGGGCGGGGTGGAGAGCGGGAGGAGGGCGGGGGGGGGGAGGGGGGAG
>DDUE01000053.1 GCA_002344625.1 Rhodocyclaceae bacterium UBA2346
GCCCCGCCCCCCCCCCGCCCGCTTCCCCCCCGCCACGGGCGGGGGGTACCCCCCCGCCCCGGCCCCCGCCCGCCCCCGGGGCAGGGGGGACCGGGGCCCGCGGCGCGCCGGGCCGGGCGCGGCGGCGGGGGCGCGGCCGGGGGGCCGGGCGGGGGGCGGGCGCGGGGGAGCCAGTACCTGCAGATGAGCCTGCGCCAGCCGCTGGGTGCCGCGCCGGTGCCGCCGCAGGTCCTGCTGCCAGGGCTGCCGATACTGAGCGGCTCGAGGCTGTTGTCGCCGGAAGAGGTCACCGACGTCGTGGGGCGCAAGCCGGTGCATTTTTCGGCCTCGGGGCTGGGCGGCAGCCAGGATACGCTGGGGGGGACGGTCACCATGGCGCGCACCTGGGAGCGGGCGCAATTGTCCTTGGGCGCGTTTCGCTATCGCAGTGACGGTGTCGGCGACAACGCCGATGTAGACCTCGCCCTGGACCGGGTCGCGCTACAGTTCGCGCCTACCGCTTCGACGATGCTGCATGCCGAGGCGTGGCAGAGCGACGAGTCGGGCGGCGACATCGGCCAGCGCTTCTTCGACGATCAGATCGTGCGTGGCTTCGATACCGAACGCAGGCTTGGCCGGGTCGCGTTCCGGACCCTGATCGATGCGCAGAGCGAATTGATCGGCAGTTATGCGGTTTCGGACATCGACGTCGTCAACACCGGCTCGGTCGAGTTCGCGCCCGGGATGTCGCAGAAGGGGCTGATCGACGAGAGCGTCGCCGGCCGCGAGCTCGGGTTGCAGTATCTGCGTGCGACTTCGCCCTACACCGTGACGCTGGGCGTGACCCGCAACCGCCGGGATCGCGAGACGCGGTTCGAGGACACCATTTGCTGCGTGCCCGACGAGGTGGTGATCGGCTCGCCGCTGTTCGAGTACGACGAGGCGCTCGACAGCGCCTACGGCTATCTGCGCTACGGCGTATCCGCCGCCATCGATGCGCATCTGGGTGCCGCGTACCAGCGCTTCGAAAGCGACGACCCGTTCGTGGCCGGCGAGGAACGCACCAGCGGCAAGCTTGGCCTGGTCTATCGGCCGCATCACAGGGTCAGCGTAAGGGCTGCGTGGATACAGGGCGTGGCGGGTCAGTATGGGCTGCCGGGACTGGAACCCACCGAGTTCGCCGGTTTCGTGCAGCAGCATGACGATCCGATCGCGAGCTTCTCGACCACCCGCGCGCTCGCGCTCGATCTGAGTCCGGTCGAGCGGGTCACGACCGGCCTGGAATGGTCGGCGCGCGACCTCGACGTACCGAACCGCAACTGCGGTCTCGCGCCCTGCAACGCACCGGTGGAAATCACCCGCTATCGCGCGCATGCCGGCTGGCAACTCGACCCGCGCGTGGCGCTTTCGGTCGAATGGGCGTACGAATCGAGCGAGCAGAGCGCGTTCGCGGCGGACTCCTTCGCCTATCCGGTCGAGGTCAGAACCACCCAGCTGCCTTTGCGTGCCTGGTTCGGGCTTGGGCATGGCTGGAGTGTCAGCTCGGAAGCCTTGCGGATCGGCCAGCGCGTCGGCCTCCTGGCCGACGGTGCCGTACGTACCGAAAGCGAATCGTTCTGGCTCGCCAACTTCCGCCTCAGGCGGGCGCCAGCCGATGCGCGCTGGAGCGTCGATGTCGAGCTGCGCAACGCCTTCGATCAGGACTTCCGTTACCAGGATCCCAATATTTTCGGTTCGGCGGGCGTGCCGCGCTATCTGCCGGAGCGTTCGGCTTTCCTTGCTTTCCGGTACCAGTTCTAGGTCCATTCACAAAGGGAGAAGGTGCAATGCTGAAACTTCACGCAATTCGTGCAAACCGGACTGCCACCGCCGGGGCGTTCGTCGCGGCTTTGCTGCTTGGCGGCTGCGCCGGGATGCAGGCGCCCGGGCATGCGGATTACGAACCGCTCAAGGCCCCGGAGCTCGCGCAGCGCTTCGTCGCGCCAGGAGAGGCGGTCGGTGCGATTGTCGTCAATCGCGACGGTGACCTGGTATTCGTCGACGAGAAGGGCACGGTCGTCGAACCCTGCCGCCTGTGTGAAGACGGTGACGAGGCCTGCAAGGCCGGCAAGGCGGATGAGCGGGTGCCGATGTGCAAGAGCACCAGCGGGACCACGATCACCGGGGTGACGCCGATGAGCGTGGTCAGTCATACCGGCTCGCGCTGCATCCTGGTGACCAAGCAGGGCGCCTCGGGGTTCTATACCTACCAGATCTGCTGGTGACGAACGCGTTGCCGGCCCGTGCGCGCCTGAGGGGGTTTCAGGCGTAGCGCGGGTGCCAGGCTTCGCCCGGGCGCGTGGGCTGGCCCGGATGGCTGCCGTCGATGGCATGCATTGCATTGGCGACACGACCCGCTTCGATCACGATCACCCGATCGGCGTGCGCAATCGTTTCGGGGCGATGCGCGACGATGATCCGGGTCAGCGGCAGTGCGCGTACCGCTTCGTTCACGCTGCGTTCGCGCGCGAGGTCGAGGTGGCTGGTGGCTTCGTCGAGAAACAGGATCCGTGGTGACCGGTACAGCGCGCGGGCCAGGAGGATGCGCTGTTTCTGCCCGCCCGACAACACCGTGCCCATGTCGCCGACGAGGGTGTGATACTGCATCGGCATGGTTTCGATGTCGTCGTTGATCGCGGCGCGGCGCGCGCATTCGCGCATGCGGTCGGGATCGGGCTCGGTGGCGAAGAAGCAGATGTTCTCGGCAATCGAGCCGGCGAAGAGTTGGTCGTCCTGCATCACGCTGGCGACCATCTCGCGGTAGTTGTGCAGTCCGATTCGCGCGAGCGGAATGCCGTCGATCAGGATCTGGCCGTGCGTAGGCTGCAGCAGGCCCAGCATCAGTTTCATCAGTGTCGTCTTGCCGCATCCCGAGGGGCCCACGATCGCGACCGACTCTCCGGCAGCGACCTCGAAGCTCACCCGGTCGAGCACCAGCGGATCGGACTCGGCATACCGGAAGCTCGCGTCGTGCACAGTCAGGCGGCCGCTCAGCTCGCGCGCGGGCTGGCCCGGGTTCGTCGGCCCCGACGCTTCGGGTGCGACCAGCGCGATATCGGCGATCCGGTCGACATGCAGACCGAGCAAGCGGAACTCGATCAGCTTTTCGAGCAGGCCGGCGAAGCGCTGCACGAACTGGGTCTTGTAGGCGATGAACGCGAACAACATGCCGACCGTGAACGCCGGGCCCGTTGCCGCGTCGAGCACCAGGCGCGCACCCAGCCAGATCGTGACCACGCTCTCGATGCCGAACAGCATGCCGTTGAGGCTGGTGTACAGAATGCCCAGGCGCTCGGTCCGGATTCCGGCGTTGAACGCGTCTACGGTTAGGTTTTGCCAGCGCGCGCCGCGCGGTGTCTCATGCCCGAACAGGCGCACGGTCTGCATGCCGCGCAGCGTCTCCAGAAAGTGGCTGTGCTGGCGCGCGCCGCGTACGATGTGTTCCTCGGTTGCGAGGCGCATTGGTCGATTCAGGAGCAGGCGCAGGACTGCGTAGAGCGCGGCCGCGGCGAGTACGACCAGGGTGAGTTGAATGCTATAGATCAGCATCATGATCAGCGTCACGACCACCATCAGTCCGTCGATCAGCGCTTCGAGAAAGCCGCTCGTCAGGGTGCGCTGGATCACGTTCACCGACTCGAAACGCGATACCACGTCGCCCATGTGGCGTTTCTCGAACCAGGCCATCGGCAAGCGCACCAGATGGCGGAACAGCCTGGTCACCAGTTGCAGGTTGAGGCTGGTGCCGAGCACCATCAAGACCCAGCCGCGCAGCGCGGTCACACCGACCTGCAGCAACGCCAGCAGCAGGAACCCGACACCGAGCACGGTGACGAGGTCGCGGTCCTCGGCCACCAGCGCGTGGTCGACGACCCACTGCATGTAGAACGGTCCGATCAGCAACAACAGCTGCAAGACCAGCGCCAGCGCCAGTGCCTGCAGCAGCGTGCCGGCGAGGCCGGGCAGGCGGCCTATCAGGGTATGCAGTTTCAGCCCGCTCGTTTCGGATTTGAGCTCGAAGTCGGCCGCGGGATTCAGTTCCAGCGCGACGCCGCTGAACGCCTTCGAAACCTCGGCCAGCGACAGGCGGCGGCGTCCGCAGGCCGGGTCGTGGATGGTCACGCCGTCGTGGTGCACGCGCACCAGCACCACGAAATGATTGAGGTCCCAGTGCAGCAGGCACGGCAACCTGAGATGCGCAAGATGCTCGAGCTCGACCCGCAGCGGCCGGGTGTCGAGGCGCAGCTCGGCCGCGAGGCGCATCAACTCGGCGAGGCTGGCGCCGCGCAGCGAGATCGAATGCCGGTTGCGCAGGCTGCGCAATTCGACCCGATGGCCGTGATGGGCCGCGACCATCGCGAGGCACGCGAGACCGCACTCGGCCGCCTCGGACTGCATCACGACCGGCGTGCGCTTCGACGAAAACAGGGAGAGGTCGAGATGCATGGCCCGGCCGTCCGTCACACCCGCCGCGCGATCGCCAGCACCGGATCGAACAGCCACTCGATCAGGCGCCGCCGATCGATGCGCACATCGGCGTCGAGCAGCATGCCCGGCTGCAGCGCGAGCGCCTGTCCATGGGCGTACACCGCCTGTGCTGCGATCCGCACGGTAACCGGGTAGGCGGGTTCGGTCACCATCGCCGGCAGGCGCACCTCGCCCGGCTGGATCGGGGCGCGGCCGATCGCCACCACTTCGCCTTCATGATGGCCGAAGCGCTGGTAGGGAAACGCCTGGTACCTCAGCGCGACGATCTGGCCGGTGTGAATGAAACCGGCGGCGCGGGTGGGGACCAGCAGGGTCGCCTCGAGGGTGGCGCCGTGCGGAAGAATGCTCAACAGCGGTGTTTCGGGATCGACGCGTTGGCCGACATCGGTCAGCACCGAGGTAATCGTGCCATCGGCCGGTGCGGTCACGAGCACTTCGCGCCGGGCCTCGCCTTCGGCCAGTTGCTGTTCGATTTCGAGGGCTTCGCGCTCGAGCGCGGCCAGGGTGTTCGGCTGGCGCATGCGTGTCGAATCGAGTGCGGCGCGCGCCTCGTCGAGCTCGCGCGCCAGCGCCGTGAGCCCGCGGACGTGGCCGGCGAGCAGGCTTTGCTGGTCGAGCAACTCGTCTTGCCGGAGCTGAATCGTTGCCTCGGAAACGAACCCGGCTTTCACCAGTTCACCGTAACGCTCGAGGCTTCGCGCGGCGCTCGCGACCCGCCTGCCCTGGAGGGCCTGCTGGGCACCGGCCTGTTCGAGCTCGGATTCGAGGCTGCGGATGCGCGCCGCGAGCGCATCGAGCGCCAACCGGTCGGCCGCGGTCTGGTTCGCGATCACTGCCCGGAGATTGTCGCGGCGCCGTTCGAGTTGGGCCAGCGCGGCGGCATGGGCGCCCTCGGCATGGGCGGTCGCGCGTTCGCTGGTGACCCGCAGCAATACGTCACCGCGTCGAACCTGGCGGCCTTCGTCGACGGCGCGTTCGATGACGGTCCCGACCTGCGGCGCGTGGACCCGGATCAGGCCCTGGGTCGGCACCAGGAAGCCGCTGACATGCGCCTTGCGCGTGTATTCCCCCCAGAAACCGTAGGCGACGACGAGCGCGGCGGCGAGCACGGCGGCAAACACCAGGAGCCGGACCGACGGCGGCGTCGCGATCAGAACGCCACCCTGCAAGCCGTTCCTGTTCGCCTCGAGCGCTTCGGCGCGAAACAGGGGTCTGGTCATGATTCTTCCTCCCGCGTTGATGAACGTCCGGCATCGCGTGCAGGTTTGCGATGCCGGACGCCATTCGTGGCGAACGATGCGTCCGGTGTGAAACGGTGGTACCGCCCCGGCATCAGAAGATCCGCGGGTCGGCCGCCTGCCGGACCGGCGAGTCGGCATTGAAGCAAGTGCGCACGACCTGCGGACAGCGCAGGCACGCGGCTTCGGCATGCTGGTGCCACCATCGGCAGGATGCCCTGATCGCGCAGGTGGGTAGCTGATTCACCACCACCGGCGCCATGCGCACCGTTTTCTCGCCGAAGCGGCACATCTCGCGGTCGTGATCGAAATGGCCGCACGCCCTGGCGATGCAGCGCGAGGCGAAGCGGAACATCTCGGTCGGGCTGGCCGGTTCGGCGAGCGCCAGGAGTTCGGGCGTGACCGCCTGGGCCGTGTCCAGATAGGCCGTTTCCGGCCTTTCCGGCGTCCCGACGATCAGTCCGAACAAGCTCGCCCCGTAGCTGCCGGGGTCGGCGCTGGGGCACATGAGGTCGGGCGCGCGGGCCATGATCCGCTCGTCAGAACTTGAGCGTCATGGCTGCGCCGGTCAGGCGCTGGTCGATGATCGGCTTGGACAGGAACTGGTCCGCCAGGCGGCGCTCGATGATGCCGTACGGAAAGTAGTCGCGCAGGACGATGGCGCCGCCACCGACCTGTTCGATTTCTTCCGGGGTGAGCTCGGTCACCCGCTCGCGGGCCTCGAGCGCCCGGGCGCGGCTCTGGGCGACCATGTCGTCGATGCGGTCGGCGCGGATGGTGAGCGGGTCGTGGGTATTGTTTGTCATGATGGCTCTCCTGAAGGTTGAGGGTGCTGTCGCAGCGCAGGTGCGTGAGGCTGTGCGTGCGATTGCAGATTAAGTTTTCAGGTGGGGCCGAACGATGAAACAGCGCACGCGCTGACCGTGAAAAAAGTCACACTTGCGCGTTGGCCGCAGGGGCGGCGCCTGCGTGAGATGGAGCGGGGTGCCCGGACCGGGCGCGAGTGGATTCGGTGCCGGACGGTGTTCGCCGCGGGGCGGACACCGTGGCGCCTCATTCGAACAGGCTCAGGATTCCGTCCAGGCCGACATGGTCGAAGCAGCAGCTCGATACCTTGCGCAAGACCGGCTTGGCGCGAAAGGCGACGCTGAAGCCGGCGGCCTCGAACATCGGGATGTCATTGGCGCCGTCGCCGGCCGCGATGACCTGAGCGCTGTTCAGCCCGAGGCTGTCGCGCACGCGGCGCAACTGCGTCGCCTTCGCCTGCGCATCGATCATCGGTCCGTCGATGCGCCCGGTGAGATGGCCGTCGCGCACTTCGAGCGCGTTTGCGCAGGCCTGGTCGAAACCCAGGCGCTCGCGCAGCCTGTCGGTGAAGTAGGTGAATCCGCCCGATACCAGCATGGTATGAATGCCGGCTGCCTTGAGCCCGCGCAGCAGGCGTTCCGCACCGGGGTTCAAGCGCAGCCGCTGTTCGTACACGCTGGCCAGCGCGTTTTCGCTGAGGCCCTCGAGCAGCGCCACCCGCCGGGTGAGCGATTCGCCGAAATCGATCTCGCCGCGCATCGACGCTTCGGTGATCGCCGCGACCTCTGCCTTGAGCCCCTGCATGTCGGCGATCTCGTCGATGCACTCGATGTCGATCAGGGTGGAGTCCATGTCGGTGACGAACAGGCCGAAATCCGCGAGCTTCAGGCCGTCGGGGATCCAGGCGAAGTCGAGCCTGGCGCCCGCGCAGATCGACGCGACGTCGTCGCTCGCCGACGCGCCATGGAGCCGGAAGGCCTGGGGGTGGATCTGGCGGATGTCGCTGGTGCCAACCGCCCGGGCGAGGCTTTTCAGCGCGATCGTGTCGACGTCGTCGCCCTGTACGACGAGATTCATGCAGCGCGACTCCTGGCCGGCCGGATCTCGCTCAGGATCGCATGCGCATCGCGGATCATGCCGACCGTGGTGTCCCAGCCCACGCAGCCGTCGGTGACCGAACAGCCGTACTTGAGCTGCGACAAATCCTTCGGAATCGACTGGTTGCCGGCTTCGATGAAGCTCTCGATCATCATGCCGACCACGGACTGGTTGCCCTCGCGTATCTGGTGAATCACATCCTTCATCACCAGCGGCTGGAGTTCGGGCTTCTTCCATGAGTTCGCATGCGAGCAATCGACCACGACATTGGGCGCGAGCTTGGCCTTGGCGAGTGCCTGTTCGGCGAGCGAGATCGATACCGAATCGTAGTTGGGACGCCCGCCGCCGCCGCGCAGCACCACGTGGCCGTAGGGGTTGCCGCGGGTGCGCAGGATCGCCGACTGGCCACGGCCATTGATGCCGAGAAAACTGTGCGGATGCGAAGCCGACAGGATCGCGTTGATCGCGACATCCATGTCGCCGTCGGTGGCGTTCTTGAAACCCACCGGGGTCGACAGGCCCGAAGACATCTCGCGATGGGTCTGCGATTCCGAGGTGCGGGCACCGATCGCGGTCCACGAGATGAGGTCGCCGTAGTATTGCGGCGCGATCGGATCGAGCGCCTCGGTGGCGGTCGGCAGCCCGATCTCGCATACGTCGCGCAGGAAGCTGCGGGCGCGGTGCATGCCCTCGTCGATCTTGAACGAGTCATCCATGTGCGGATCGTTGATGAAGCCTTTCCAGCCGACCGAGGTGCGCGGCTTCTCGAAATAGACCCGCATCACCAGCACCAGGGTATCGGCGACTTCGTCGGCGAGGCCTTTCAGGCGGCGCGCATAGTCGAGCCCCGCGACCGGGTCGTGAATCGAGCACGGGCCGACCACGATGAACAGGCGCGGATCCCTGCGGTCGAGGATGTCTACGAGTGCGCGACGGCCCTTGAGGACGGTCGCCGCGGCGGCGTCGGTGAGCGGAACCGCGGCCTTGACCTCCTCGGGTGAGGGCATGTGGTCGGCGGCGAGAATATTGAGGTTTTCGGTTTGGGCGACGGACATTGCCATTCTCGCTCTGTATTGGTCGGACGGACGCTCATTTTAACCCCGTGGCGTCCAAAACGGTGCGCACCGCCGCCCGTGACCGGGCGCCGCCGGGCGCCCGGGAAGGCCATCAGGGCGCGACGCTGACCGCCGCGAGCAGGTCCTTCACCAGTTGGGTGCGCTGCTTGAGGTCGTCGGCCTCGATCTTGCGCACGAGCTTGTCCGGCCCCGACATCCGGACGTTGCGATCCTTCTGGATCAGCATGATGATGCGCGCCGGATCGATCGGTGCGTCGGGGCTGAATTGGGCGGTGATCTGGGTGCTCGATGCGTCGAGCTTGAGCACGCCGTGAGGGCGCATCAATACCCGCAGGCGATGGGATTCGAGCAAGGCCTGGGTCTGGGGCGGGAGTTCGCCGAAGCGGTCGATGAGTTCCTCCTGCAGGTCGCGCAACTCGCTCTCGGTTTCGCAGTTCGCGAGACGTTTGTAGAGCGTGAGACGCTCCTGCACGTCGGGGCAGTAGGCGCTCGGCAACAGCGCCGGCGTGTGCAGGTTGATTTCGGAGACGATTTCCAGCGGTTGCGACAGATCCGGCTCGCGTCCCGCCTGCAGGTCGCGCACCGCGCGCTTGAGCATTTCGGTGTACAGCGAGAACCCGACCTGCTGGATTTCGCCCGACTGGTTCTCGCCCAGCACTTCGCCCGCGCCGCGAATCTCGAGATCGTGCATCGCGAGATAGAAGCCCGAACCCAGGTCTTCCATCATCGTGATCGCCTCGAGGCGCTTCACCGCCAGCGCCGAAGGCTTCGCGTGCGCGTCGGTCAGCAGATAGGCGTAGGCCTGGTGATGGCTGCGCCCGACCCGGCCGCGGAGCTGGTGCAACTGGGCCAGGCCGAAACGGTCGGCACGGTGGATGATGATGGTATTGGCGCTCGGAATGTCGATGCCGGTTTCGATGATGGTGGTGCACAACAGCAGGTTGGCGCGCTGCTGGGTGAACTCGCGCATCACCCGTTCGAGCTCGCGCTCGGGAAGCTGGCCGTGCCCGATCGCGATGCGGGCTTCCGGCAGCAGCTCGGCCAGGGTGTCGCGCATGTTTTCGATGGTGTCGACCTCGTTGTAGAGGAAGAACACCTGCCCGCCGCGCTTGAACTCGCGCAGCACCGCCTCGCGCACGATGCCCTTGCTGAAGCCGTGCACGAAGGTTTTGATCGCGAGCCGTTTCTGCGGTGGTGTCGCGATCACCGAGAACTCGCGCAGGCCCTCGAGCGCGAGACCCAGGGTGCGCGGAATCGGGGTCGCGGTGAGGGTGAGGATGTCGACTTCGCTCCTCAAGGTCTTGAGCGCTTCCTTCTGACGCACCCCGAAGCGATGTTCCTCGTCGATGATCACCAGGCCGAGACGCTTGAAGCGGACGTCTTTCTGCAGCAGGCGGTGGGTGCCGATGATGATGTCCACCTTGCCTTCGCTCAACAGCTTGAGGGCGTCGGCCTGCTCCTTGGCGGATTTGAAGCGCGACAGCTCGGCGACCTTCACCGGCCAGTCGGCGAAGCGGTCGGCGAAGGTCTGGTAATGCTGCTCGGCCAGCAGCGTGGTCGGGGTCAGCACCACCACCTGCTTGCCGTCGGCGACGGCGACGAATGCCGCCCGCAATGCGACCTCGGTCTTGCCGAAGCCGACGTCGCCACACACCAGGCGGTCCATGGGCCGTCCCGACTTCATGTCGGCGACCACCGCGTCGATCGCTGCCTGTTGGTCGGGGGTGGTCTCGAAACCGAAGGACTCGGCGAAGGCTTCGAGATCGTGCTGCTTGAAATCGAAACGATGGCCGGGCCGGGCCGCACGCTGGGCATACAGCGCGAGCAGTTCGGCGGCGGTGTCGCGCACCTGCATCGCGGCCTTCTTCTTCGCCTTCTCCCATTGGCCGCTGCCGAGCTTGTGCAGGCCGATCGACTCGGGATCGGCGCCGGCGTAGCGGGTGATCACGTGCAGTTGCGACACCGGCACATACAGCTTGTCGCCGTTGGCGTACTCGAGATGGAGGAACTCGGTGTCGCCTTCGCCGAGGTCCATGTGCAGCAGGCCGAGATAGCGTCCGATGCCATGGGCCGCATGCACGACCGGATCACCGGGGCGCAGCTCCGACAGGTCGCGCAGCCAGCCTTCGACGGTCGCCGCCTTGCGGTTGTCGCGGCGGCTGCGGGTGCGCGCGGTCGCGGCGTAGAGTTCGGCCTCGGTCAGGATCGCGAGATTCGCGCCGGGCAGTATGAAACCGGTCGACAGGGGGCCGATCCCGAGGGCGAAGGCCGCACCGCCATTCATGAACGCAGCGAAATCGGCGCTCGCGGCCGGCTTGAGCCCATATTCCGCAAGATACTCCGCCATCGTCTCGCGACGTCCGGCCGATTCGGCGAGCAGCAGGATCCGGCCGCCGGCCCGTACCCAATCGCCGTCGAGCAGGGCCTTGAGCTTGTGCAGCGGATCGGTGGCCTTGCGGTCGACCGAGACATCCGGCACGGGTCGGGCGGCTGCGCCGGCGATGGGGTCGGTCGTGCCGGCCGTGTCGAGCTGATAGCGCACCCGTGTCTTCAGCGCGACGAAAAAATCCTCCTGGTCGAGAAACAGTTTCTCGGGCGGCAGCACCGGACGTGTGCGGTCACCCTTGAGCAGATCATGACGCGCGCTGGTATCGCGCCAGAACTCCTCGATCGCGGCCGGCACGTCGTGATGCAGCACCACCGTGGCGTCGGTCGGCAGGTAGTCGAACAGGGTCGCGGTACGCTCGAAAAACAGGGGCAGGAAGTACTCGATGCCCGCGGGAGCGATGCCGTTCGAAACATCCTTGTAGAGCGCGACTCGCGACGGATCGCCTTCGAATTCCTCGCGGAAGCGACTGCGAAAATGGGTACGCCCGGCGGCGTCGAGCGGAAACTCGCGCGCCGGCAGCAGGCGGATCTCGGGGACCGGAAAGACCGTGCGCTGGGTATCGGGGTCGAAGGTCTTGATGCTCTCGACCTCGTCGTCGAACAAATCGATCCGGAACGGCAGCGCGGCGCCCATGGGAAACAGGTCGACCAGGCCGCCACGCACCGAGAACTCGCCCGGGCTCACGACCTGGGTCACATGGGCATAGCCCGCCGTGGCCATCTGGGTACGCAACTGCTCGACATCCAGCCGCGCACCCTGCTTCAGGAAGAATGTGTAGGCCGCCAGGAACGAGGGTGGCGCCATCCGGTAAAGCGCAGTCGATGCCGGCACCAGCACCACGTCCGCCTCCCCCCGCCCGAGCGCATACAGTGTGGACAGGCGCTCCGAGATCAAGTCCTGATGGGGCGAAAAACTGTCGTAGGGCAAGGTTTCCCAGTCGGGCAGCAAATGTGTGCGCAGGTTCGGCGCAAGCCATGCGAGTTCGGCCTGCATGCGCTGCGCATCGAGCGGGTTGGCGGTGATGAGCAAGAGGCGGGTCGTGCCCGCCGCAAGTTGTGCGACCGCCAGCGAGTCTGACGAGCCGACGAGCGTGGGCAAATCGATGCGATGCCCGGCGCGCGCGCGCGGGAGGTCGGAAATCTGTTGAATCAGCGGCGCGAAAGTTTGAGGCATCGGCAGAGTCGGCCTCTTGTGTGAAGGCGGTTTGGGAAGAGCGCGATTATAGGCGATCGTCTGCCTGCATAGAGAACCCCAAATATGGCGGGTGCCAGATCCAGCACGGCAACTGCAAGCCTGCGTTCAGCCGGGAACCAGCGCGAGTACCTGACGCCGGGCCATGTCATATGGTGGCAGTGATGCCGCCGAAGCGGGCTGGTTCGCGGGTGATGACAGACAGGTAGGGGTCGCGTTAGCATTCTCAGATGGTTGTCTTGCACGACCCATAAACGATAGTCTCGGCTGCGCCGAGGGATTGCCACTGGAACCGGATATATGACCAAGCACGATGATGAGCATGCCGAACTCGACAGGATGCATCACGACATCGTCGCACCAAAATACGATGAACTTATCGTCGATCCGAGACAAACCCTCAATGACGTTATCTTCAAGAGGGTCGCCAAGCGACTGCCGGCCCGCGGCAGATCAATGCTTGATCTCGGTGCAGGGACGGGGCATATGGCCATTCGTTTCGGCCGCGGATACGATCGCGTGATGCTCGTGGATCACTCCAGGGGGATGTTGGAACAGGCGAGGCGCAATACTGCTGGAGTAAAGAGCGATCTGCGGTTTGAAGTGACTGATGCACTGGGTTTCGTTGGAAAATGCGACGACCGATTTGACCTGATTACGTGTGTAGGTTTTCTGCACCATCTCCGGGCAGATCAGCTGCAGTTCGTGTTTTCAAACTTGATGCGCCTGCTTGAACCGGACGGGAGGATTCTTCTGGCTGAGCCGGTGGCCACACCACGAACTGAGCCGAAGGCAATTCAATGGTGGAACAGAACATCCCTGCCCAAGTTTGAGCAATATGTACAGCTCGCGCCAATGCCGGACGAAGCGCCGTTGAATCTTCAACTGCTCAAGGACGTCTATGCGGAGTTCGGGTTCGCGACAGCCTACGAGCGACGGGGATGGGAGGTGTTTTCGCATTTTGGTGGGAGTTCGATCGACAAGCTCGTTATCCCCGTGCTGGATTTTCTTTTTGGCGCAGAAGGAGTCGTCTGGGTTGGCCTTTTGGAGAAGACCGTCAAGCCGAGCGGTGGCCCACAGTCGTTTTTGCAGACTTGATCGTTTTCGTCACGTGCATCGAGTAGGGTGCCCGAGCGCTGTTACCAATAATGAAGGGTGCTGAATGAAGGGTGCTGAGTTTTCTATACTTGATGTTGCAGCACAGCATCTTGGCAGGAAGGCCTGTTTGGAGGACGATAGCGGGCATTTCCCTGATCGTGTTCCCGACCCATGACCCGCGTACGCCTCGCCATCCACACTCATCCCGCCCCTCGACCGACTCGCCGCCCGCCGCTGTTTTTCGTGCACGGGGGCTACACCCACGCCGGCAGCTGGCAGCTCAACTTCATTCCCTTCTTCAATGCCCAGGGCTACGACTGTTATGCGATCGACCTGCCAGGCCATGGCGATAGCGGCGGTCGCGAACAGCTGCACGGGTTCGGCCTCGACGACTACGCCGATGATCTTGCGCGCGCGCTGGCCGACCTCGACCAGGCGGCGGTGCTGATCGGGCACTCGATGGGTACGGTGGTCATCGATCGTTATCTGTCGCGCGCCGACGCGGGTGCGGTGGCGGTCGCGCTGCTCGCGCCGGTCCCGCCGACCGGCACCGGCGGTTCCGCCGCCCGGCTCGCGGTGCAGGTGCCGGGTTTCTTCGAAGAGTTGCCGAATGCGGTGAATAAAACCCTCACGCCGGCGACGCTGCAGGTGATGACGAGTGCCTACTTTTCGCCCGCAGTGCGCCCGGACGAAATTGAACGCTTCATGCCGCTGATCGGTGAGGAATCCGATCAGGCCGTCGCCGAAATGGCCACGCTGCCTTTTCGCCGTGTGTCGAGCCGCCTCCGTATTCCGGCCCTGGCGATGAGCGGCAGCGCAGACGCGGTGTTTCCCGCCTCGATGCTGCATTTCACCGCGGCGATCTGGCAGGCCCGCAGCGTCGTCGTCGACGGCGCAGGCCACATGCTGATCCTCGATCCGCAATGGCCTCAGGCCGCCCAGTCGCTGCTCGACTGGCTGGATACGCTGGCTCCGTCCGCGCGCGCCGGTGATGACGCGTAGGAGTCTGCCGGGTGCCGCGGGCGGCAGCTTGCCATGGCATGCGCGAGCGATCGAACGCCTGGCGGCGGGGGCAGGTTTTCCCTACTGACATTCGGCGTACCCCGCGTTTATGCTCGGGCCTCGATTCAGCAATGCCCGATCAATTTGCTCGACGGTGCGAAGGCGCATCCCGTCCGGTGCAGGAGAACCGCAACATGTCGACCAACCGCCACCCCATCACGGCGCTCCTGCGTGCCACGGATACCGGCAAGATCGTCTCGGCCAAGGAGGCCGTGCGCCTGATCCGCGATGGTGACACGATCGCGACCGGCGGTTTCGTCGGCATCGGTTTCGCCGAGAACATCGCGATTGCGCTGGAACGACGATTTCTCGAAGGGGAGGAGACCGATGTCGGCGGGCTGGGGCGGCCGCGCGATCTGACCCTCGTCTATGCGGCCGGACAGGGCGACGGCAAGGACCGGGGGCTCAACCATCTGGGGCACGAAGGCCTGATCAGCCGGGTGATCGGTGGCCACTGGGGGCTGGTGCCAAAGCTGCAAAGGCTGGCGGTGGCCGATCGCATCGAAGCCTACAACCTGCCCCAGGGCGTGATCGCGCATCTTTTCCGCGACATCGCGGCCGGCAAGCCGGGCACGCTGACCCGGGTCGGCCTGGGCACTTTCGTCGATCCGCGTTTCGGCGGCGGCAAGCTCAACCCGAGAACGAGCACCGAGCTGGTGCGGGTCATCGAGATCGACGGCGAGGAGTACCTGTTCTACAAGGCGTTCCCGATCCATGTCGGCATCATTCGTGGTACCACGGCCGATCCGGAAGGCAACATCACGATGGAAAAGGAGGCGCTGACGCTCGAAGCGCGGGCGATCGCGATGGCCGCGCGCAATTCGGGGGGGATCGTGATCGCCCAGGTCGAACGCGTGGCCGAGCGGGGCACGCTCAATGCGCGCCAGGTCAAGATCCCGGGTGTGCTGGTCGATTGCGTGGTGGTCGCGGAAAAACCCGAGTACCACATGCAGACTTTCATCGAGCAGTACAACCCGGCCTTTTCGGGTGAGATCCGGGTGCCGACGTCGGCGCTCGCAAAAATGCACATGAGCGAACGCAAGGTCATCGCCCGCCGGGCGGCGCTCGAGCTGCGGGCCAACGCGGTGGTCAATCTGGGCATCGGCATGCCGGAAGGGGTGGCCGATGTCGCCAACGAGGAGCAGATCATCGACCTGCTCACGCTCACCGCCGAACCGGGTGTGATCGGCGGCATCCCGGCCGGCGGCCTGAACTTCGGTGCCGCGACCAACACCCAGGCGATCATCGACCAGCCGAGCCAGTTCGACTTCTACGACGGCGGCGGGCTGGACATCGCCATTCTCGGCCTGGCGCAGGCCGATCGCGAAGGCAACCTGAACGTGTCCAAGTTCGGTCCGCGCCTAGCCGGGGCGGGCGGGTTCATCAACATTTCGCAGAATGCGAAGAACGTCGTGTTCGTCGGCACGTTTACCGCGGGCGATCAGGAGATCGCGCTGGAGGAGGGCAGGCTGCGCATCATCCGCGACGGCAAAGCCAGGAAATTCGTCGCCGAGGTCGAGCATCGCACCTTCAGCGGCTCGCAGGCCGCGAAGTGGGGCAAGAACGTTCTTTATGTGACCGAGCGCTGCGTGTTCCGGCTGGCCGCCGAGGGACTGGAACTGGTCGAGATCGCGCCCGGTGTCGATCTGCAACGGGACATTCTCGACCGGATGGATTTCGCGCCGCTCATGCGCATGCCACTGCGCCAGATGGATGCGCGCATCTTTCGCGACGAACCGATGGGTCTGCGGGTGAACCTGCTGGAGCGGCCGCTCGAGGAGCGCCTGTTCTACGACCCGGACAAGAACCAGTTCTTCGTGGATTTTGCGGGTGTCAATATCCGTACCGTCGACGACATCGAGCGGGTCGGGCGCGCGGTCGACGCGCGGCTCGGGGCGGTCGGCCACAAGGTCAATGCAATCGTCAATTACGACCGTTTCTCGATCGTGCCGGAGTTGGTCGACGACTACATCGGCATGGTCAAGGCGCTGATGGATCGCCACTACCTCGACGTCACCCGTTATACCAGCAACAGCTTTCTGCGCATGCGCCTGGGTGAGGCGCTCGAGCGCTGCAAGCTGGCGCCGCGGATCTACGAGAACGAGGCGGAAGCCAAGTGCAGGCTGGGGCAGGCCGAATAGCGGTCGGGCGGTTTCAGTCGCGCCCGGACCCGTCCGGATCGGCGGTTGCGGGGCCCGGGTCGGCCGCCTGTGCCACAGGCAGCACGGGTGGCGGCAGTTCGGCCTTGAACCACGCGCTCGCGAGCTGGCAAAAGCTGTCGAGTGTACCGGGCTCGATGAAGAGATCGCTCGCGTCCGGCACTTCGTGCCACGCCTTGCGTGCCGTGATCAGTTCGTAGGCGCGGGTGACGATCGCCCGCCCGGGGTCCTGCCCGCCGATGATCATGCACAGCGGCACGCTCAAGGCCGACAGCGGGGTGGCGCCGGCCAGATCGGGGCGGCCGCCACGACAGACCAGGGCGGAGAACACGTCCGGTGCCTTCCAGGCTGCCCGCACGGCGGCGCCGCACGCGGTGTCGAGCGCGATCAGGCCGATCGGCAGGCCTTGCAGCGGCGCCTGGTGGGCGATCCAGGCTGCCACCGCCAGAACGCGATTGGCGAGTTGCGGCACGTTGTAGCGCGCATCGGGGTCGCGGGCTTCTTCATGGTGGGTGAGCAGATCGACCAGCAGCGTCGCGTAGCCGACCCGCTGGACTGCACCGGCGATATACGCTTCGCGTGCTTCGGAATCGAGGACCGCGCCCGGCTTGAGGATGACGATCAGCCCCGCCAGATCGGGCGCGTGCGACAGGCGCGCGTCCAGCCATGCGCTTGCGGCCGGAATGCTCAGAATGGTGTTTCGAAGTTTCACGTCGGTTCGGTTTCCGGTTTGGGTCGGTTCCCCGTATGCAGCGAGCGTCTCACACCGTCCGCGGTGCGGCAAGCCGGGCCATTCGGCGGCGGCGATGGAGCGCAACCGGAGCACTGGCTGCGGCCGTCGCCGTGCATATGTCAGTATCGGGGCTGGAGAGGCCATCGTATTCACCGGTGGCCCCAGAGCCACGCGCTCAGCCGGATTCCGACCAGGTGTCGACCGTATAGCGCGCCGCCATCAGGTTGCGCGCCGGCCGATCGGGCGCAAGCCCAGCCTTCTGCTTCAGTGCGGCGAAAAACATGGCCGGGTCGGGCAGTTGTTCCCAGACCTGTGGCAGGAAGGTCGCATTGCGGCAGCCGGCGAACAGGATCAAGCCGTCGACGCCCGGGCGAAGCGACTCGCACAACGCGCGTTCGTCGGCGAAATCGATGAACTCGGGCGCCGACAGCACCGATACCTCGATCCGCAGGCCAGCCAGTTCGGCGGCATCGACCGGCGGAAAGCGGGGGTCGGCGGTCGCCGCCGAGATCGCATTGGCGACCAGGTCTTCACCCAGCGGACGCTGCGGGCGGGTGCTGCCCATGCAGCCGCGCAACTCGCCCGCCTTGTCGAGGGTGACGAAGGACGCACCGCGCGCCCTGAGGCGTGGATCGTCGCCAGGGACGAGGCGTTCGCTGCCGGCAAGATGTCGCTCGATCGCGCGGCGGGCCAGCGCGGGCAGCGTGGCGCCGAGTTCAGTGGGCAAGGTTTCCGGCATGAAGGGCGGGTTCCGAAAAGGCGAGGCTTGAATAGCCGACGACGCTGTTGCGGTCGCCCGCGGTGTCGCCGGAGTTGCGCAGGTCGAGCAGTTGCGGTTCGAGGCCGCGCCGCGCCGCCAGCAACATCATGCCGTTGAGCGCGGCCGCGCCGCAGGCCTGCTCGCGCATGAGCGGCGGCGCGCCCTTGAGTATCTGGCCGATCGTGGCGCGATCGGCCAGGCGTGCGTACTCGTACGGGGTGTAGTGGGACAGGTCCGAACTGATCACGATCAGCGTCTCTTCGCCTCCCCACAATGCTTCGAGCACCTCGACGACCGCGTCGGCCGGCGCGCCGCCCACCAGTATCGGAACGATTTCGAACTTGTCGAGAACGCTTTGCAGGAACGGCAGTTGCACTTCCAGGCAGTGCTCGTCGGCGTGCGGGGCGTCGTCCACGACGACGTCCGGCCGCGCCTGCAGGGCTTGCCAGTCGCGCCGGCTCACCGGGACCTCGCCCAGCGGCGTGGCGAATGCCTGGGCCGCCGCCAGCGCGAAACCGCGCACGGCCATCCGGTGCGCGGGGCCGATCACGACCACGCGCGAGATCTGGTGGCGAATCCGTTCGAGCAGCGCGTATGCGCTTGCCGCCACCGGGCCCGAATAGAGGTAGCCGGCATGCGGCACGACCAGCGCCTTGGGCGCCCCACCCGGTTCGGGCGGGAGCGCGAGGGCGAGCATCTCGGCGACCTGGGTGTGGAGCACGCGTGGGTCATCCGGGTAAAAGAAGCCTGCTGCCGCGGCGCGTCGGATCGAAGCTGAAGCCATACGAGGATCTCTCCGGTTCGGACGTCTGCAAGCCGCCCGGGTCGTAGCGAACGCGAGTCTGCGGCCGGGGGTCGGCCGAAGCGAATGCGCGACCAAATTATAGCCCTTCGGCCGGATCGTGCCGTCCGTGGGTAGAATCGCGCCATGAAGACATTCCAGCCACGCCATTTCGCCATCGTTCCGGCTGCCGGAAGCGGTAGCCGCATGGGGTCCGAGAGGCCCAAACAGTATCTTGCGCTGTTGGGCCGGCCCCTCATCCATCATGCGCTTGCGGTCCTGTGTGCCGCGCCCGAGATCGACAAGGTGTTCGTGGTGTTGTCGCTCGACGACCAGGAATGGCGCAAGCATGACTGGTCGAGTCTGGGCGCCAAGCTGGTGCCGCTGTTCTGCGGTGGGGCGACCCGCGCCGACAGCGTGCTCGGCGGGCTGCGGGCGCTGGCCGATGTCGCGGTGCAATCCGACTGGGTGCTGGTGCATGACGCGGCCAGACCCTGTCTCGCGCCATGGCATGTCGACAAGCTGATTCACGAACTCGCCCACGACGAAGTCGGCGGTCTGCTGGCCGTGCCGGTGGCCGATACGCTCAAGCGCGCGGACGATCGGCGCCATGTCGAGTCGACGGTCGCGCGCGACCGGCTGTGGCAGGCGCAAACGCCGCAGATGTTTCGCTACGTGATGCTGCGGCGCGCGCTCGAGGGTTGCCACCAGGTGACCGACGAGGCCAGCGCCATCGAGGCGGCAGGCCTGCATCCGCGCCTGATCGAGGGCGATGCCACCAATCTGAAAGTCACTTATCCGCTCGATCTGCATCTGGCCGAGTGGATTTTGAAGAATCGCGAGGGTTGAAATGAGTTTTCCATTCAGGATCGGGCAAGGTTTCGACGTGCATGCGCTGGTTCCGGGCCGGCCACTGATCATTGGCGGGGTGTCGATACCGTTCGAGCGCGGGCTGCTGGGGCACTCGGATGCCGACGTGCTCCTGCATGCGCTCACCGATGCGCTGCTCGGGGCGGCCGGGCTGGGGGATATCGGCAGGCTGTTCCCCGATACCGACCCCGCGCATGCCGGTGCCGATAGCCGGGTGCTGCTTCGGCATGCCTGGCAGGCGGTGCGAGCCGAGGGCTACGTCGCGGTCAATGTGGATGCTACCGTGATATGCCGGGCGCCGCGAATCCTGCCGCATGTGCCGGACATGGCCGCCAACATCGCTGCCGATTTGGGCATGGCGCGCACGGCGGTCAACATCAAGGGCAAGACGACCGAGAAACTCGGCTTCACCGGCCGCGGCGAGGGAATTGCGGCGCAGGTGGTGGTGTTGCTGGTAAGGGAGCGGGCTGTTGCTTGAAGAGGGGCGCGCCGGTAATCCGCGTGCCCCTCGCGCCGCGAGTGCTGCAGCGGCGGGTATTTACAGGAAGATGCACGTTCCGAGCCGTTCGCGCAGTTGCGGCTCGGGTGACTTGGTGTAGTCTTTTTCGAAGCGCTCGGAGATCATCTGCGCGGTCGGGCCGTCCATGACCGCGTTGAGCATGCCCATGAAGGCGGGCGGGGCCACGACGATCGCGCGCCCGAATGCGTTGCGTGTGCGCCCGATGTAAAGCTCCTTGGCAATCTCCTGGGCAAAGACTTTCGCCTCGTGATCTTTCGGCGAAAAGTGCGGTTCCATGGCACCCTGACCATTTCCGGATGACGACAGGCTGCCGGAGCGGTCGGTGACGAGTTCGGAATTCTTGAGTCGGCTTTCCGGATGGAGCAGTTCCTTCACCAGCTTGAGACCCTTGTTCGGGCCCATGTTCTCGTAGAGTTTGGCCAGGCTGGCATTGGCTACTAGGATCCAGGTTATCGCCATTTTGTACCTCCGAGCTGATTGTGGGTGTGACATGCCGATGACGGCACTCACCACTTTAGACCGGGAGTGTTCGACACGCAAAGGCGAAATGGTGCTCGACTGCTTGCCCCTGGCATTGTGACGCGTTGCTCGGTAAGCTGATGCTGCGCTGCAGCGTCCGTGCCGGTGCGGTGTGCTCGCTGCATTGCCCGGGCCCTGCGGTCGTGCAGGCGGCGGGCGTTCGAGCGGGGCCTGGCCGCGCTGCAATTCGAATCGGAGTCCGATCCATGAACCGTCCACCCATCAAGTTCCGCCCGCGCCGGGCTCGCGGCGTTCGACCCTTGGCCCGCGTTCGCGGCCGGTGCAGCCAGGCTGCATGCTCGCACCGTCTGGCGGTCGCCTGAATGGCCGCCCGCAAGCGTGCTTCCCCGCTGACCAAGGCCTTCTCGCGCGGGCTCGCGGCACTCACCCGCAACACCTTGCAGGTTGGACGCAGTGCCGCGCGCAAGGCGCTCAAACCCGCCATCGCGCAACTCACCAAACCATCGGGTAGCGGCGACTGGCTTGCCGGCCTGGCGATGGGGCCGGCCGGCGCGCGCAGCTTCCGGGTCTATCGCCCGCCCGCCGTCGCGGCGGGCGAGCGCTTGCCCTTGCTGGTGATGCTGCATGGCTGCGGGCAGAACGCCAACAGCTTCGCGTCGAGCACCCGGATGAACGCGATCGCCGCGCGCGAGCGCTTCATCGTGCTCTATCCCGAGCAGGAGCGGATCGCCAACGCCCAGGGTTGCTGGAACTGGTTCGACACCCGCTCGGGGCGCGCCTATGGCGAGGCGGAGTTGATCATGAATGCGATCGACCAAACCTGTCTTCTCTATCCGGTGGATCGGGAACGGGTCGCGGTGGCGGGGCTTTCGGCCGGTGCGAGCATGGCCGCGCTGCTGGTCAGCCGCCACCCCGAGCGCTTCAAGGCCGTGGTGATGCATTCGGGGGTTCCGCCTGGAACGGCGCGAAGCGGCGTCGGCGCGCTCGGGGCGGCAGAGCGTCGTGGAGGGGAAGGGGGTAGATGTCGGGGGTCGC
>DDUE01000014.1 GCA_002344625.1 Rhodocyclaceae bacterium UBA2346
GAGGCCTTCGCCGCCCAGGCGCTGGCCGTGACGCGCCAGTTGGGTCTGCCGGACGACGCGGCGCAGGTGAATCCGAACGGCGGCGCGATCGCGCTGGGCCATCCGCTGGGTGCTTCGGGGGCGCGGCTGGTGCTCACGCTGATGCGTCAGCTCGAGGCCACCGGCGGGCGCCGCGGTCTCGCCACGATGTGCATCGGGGTCGGGCAGGGGATCGCGATGTTGATCGAGCGTGTTTAGAGGTAATTTATTTATTGTTAAATCGTTTGTGTTTAAAATGTACTGAAGCAATGGCGGGCCGTGTCCATGAACGCGGCCGGCGCGCCAACTATAAAGAGGAGACACTCATGAAGTTCAAGAACACCCTTGTGGCGGCAATGACCCTGGCCTTTGCCGCCGGCGTGGCCCATGCGCAGGTCAACGTCGGCATCACGCTTTCGGCAACCGGGCCGGCCGCGTCGCTGGGCATTCCCGAGCGCAATACGGTCGATCTCATGCCCAAGGAGATTGCCGGCCAGAAAATCAACTACATCGTGCTCGACGACGCGTCCGACACCACCAGCGCGGTCAAGAACATCCGCAAGCTGGTGTCCGAGGACAAGGTCGATGTGGTTCTGGGCTCGACCACGTCACCGAACTCGCTCGCGATGATCGATGTCGCCGCCGAATCGAAGACGCCGATGATCTCGTGGGCGGCCTCGAGCCGCATCGTCGAGCCGGTAGACGAGAAGCGCCACTGGGTGTTTAAGACGCCGCAGAACGATGCCCAGATGTCGACCGCGATCATCGAGCACATGACCAGCAACAACATCAAGAACGTGGCCTTCATCGGTTTCGCCGATGCCTATGGCGAGGGTTGGTATGAGCAGTTCAAGGGGGTTGCCGAAGCGCGCGGCATCAAGATCGTCGCCAACGAGCGCTTCAACCGCACCGACACCTCGGTGACCGGGCAGGTGCTCAAGATGATCGCGGCGCGCCCCGACGCGATGTTCATCGCCGGTTCCGGCACGCCCGCGGCGTTGCCGCAGAAGGCGCTCAAGGAGCGCGGCTGGACCGGCAAGGTCTACCAGACCCACGGCGTGGCGAACAACGACTTCCTGCGCGTGTGCGGGGCCGACTGCGAGGGCACCTTCCTGCCGGCCGGACCGGTGCTCGTGGCGACCCAGCTGCCCGACAGCAATCCGGTGAAAGGCAGTGCGCTGGCGTACATCGATGCCTACGAGGCGGTCCATGGAAAAGGCAGCGTGTCGACCTTCGGCGCGCATGCATGGGATTCGGGCGTGCTGTTGAACGCCGCGATACCGGTTGCGCTGAAGACGGCCAAGCCCGGCACGCCTGAGTTTCGTGCCGCGCTGCGCGACGCGCTCGAAGGCGTGAAGGATGCCCCGGGCGCGCACGGCGTGTTCAACATGAGCGCGACCGATCACCTCGGCTTCGATCAGCGCGCACGGGTGATGGTGCAGATCGACAACGGCGCCTGGAAGCTGGTCGAGTAATCGACCCTCGTCGCGGGGGCGTGGTCCCCCGCGTCTCGACTCCGGATCTTTCGTTTCAGGACCCTCGCCGCGGCCATGCGCCACGCGCGAACGGGAGGCTTCGTCCATGGATTTTCAGATTGCATTGATCCTCGGTCAGGACGGAATCACCAACGGCGCGATCTACGCGTTGCTCGCGCTTGCGCTGGTGCTG
This sequence comes from Rhodocyclaceae bacterium UBA2346, assembly GCA_002344625.1. Lineage (GTDB taxonomy): Bacteria > Pseudomonadota > Gammaproteobacteria > Burkholderiales > Rhodocyclaceae > UBA2357. Next base: position 1,687 of record DDUE01000014.1, read on the forward strand.
GTGTTTGCCGTGACCCGGGTGATCTTCATTCCCCAGGGCGAGTTCGTCGCCTATGGCGCGCTGACCTTGGCCATGGTCGGCAATGGCGTGTTGCCGGCCACGGTCTGGCTGTTGGTGGGGGCCGGTGTGGTGGTGGCCGTGATTGACGGCGTCGCGGCCTTGCGCGCGGGCCAGCCACGGCGACTTCTGGTCGTCGCGGCCGTCAACCTGGCCTATCCGCTGGTGCTGCTGGCCCTGCTCAAGGCGATGCCGTTGGCCGATTTTGCGCTGGCGTTGCAGGTGCTGGTCACATTGCTCATCGTCGTGCCGCTGGGGCCGATGATGTATCGCATCGTGTACCAGCCGATTGCCGAAGCGCCGGTGCTGGTGCTCCTGATCGTGTCGGTCGCGGCGCATCTTGCCATGGTCGGCCTGGGCCTCCTGTTCTTCGGTGCAGAGGGCTATCGAACCCCGGCATTTTCCGACGCACGCTTCGAGTTCGGCGCGATGATGATTTCGGGGCAGACCATCTGGGTGGTGATGTCGTCGGCGGTGCTGATCGTCGCGCTGGCCCTGTTCTTCGGCCGCACGATCTACGGCAAGGCCCTGCGGGCGACCGCGCTCAACCGCAACGGCGCGCGCCTGATGGGGATCTCGCCGGCGCTGGCCGGCAAGCTCACTTTCTTTCTGGCCGCGTTGATCGGCACGCTCTCGGGCGTGCTGATCTCGCCGATCACCACGATCTATTACGACAGCGGCTTCCTGATCGGGCTGAAGGGCTTCGTCGCGGCGATCATCGGCGGCCTCGCGAGCTATCCGATCGCGGCCGGCGGCGCGATCCTGGTGGGGCTGCTCGAGGCCTTCAGCTCGTTCTGGGCCAGCGCCTACAAGGAAGTCATCGTGTTTACGCTCATCATCCCGGTGCTCGTGTGGCGTTCGCTCACCAGCCATCACATGGAGGAGGAAGAATGAATACCGGACTCTCTCCACGCCTGTTCCTGGCGCTGTTCATGGCGGTGCTGTTGCTCGCACCGCTGACGCTGTCGGCGTTCTACGTCACGCTGCTCAACTACATCGGGCTGTACGCGATGGTGGCGCTGGGCCTGGTGCTCCTGACCGGGGTCGGCGGGCTCACGAGCTTCGGCCAGGCCGCCTTCGTCGGCGTCGGCGCGTATACCACCGCGGTGCTATCGACTTCGTCGGAGCTGCCGGCGTGGATCGCGTGGGCGGGAGGCGCGCCCTGGATCTCGCTGGTGCTCGGGCTGGTGCTCACCGCCGCGATCGCGGTGGTGATCGGTTCGCTCACGCTCAAGCTGTCGGGCCACTACCTGCCGCTGGGCACCATCGCCTGGGGCATCTCGCTGTACTTCCTGTTCGGCACCATGGCGACCCTCGGCGGCCACACCGGCCTCACGGGCATTCCGCCGATCTCGGTGCTCGGGTTCGACCTGCTCCAGGGCCACCAGGTGTACTACCTGATCTGGGCCTTTCTGCTGGTGGGCGTCTTCACCACCCGCAATCTTCTCGACTCGCGCGAGGGCCGGGCGATCCGCGCGCTCAAGGGCGGTATCGTGATGGCCGAGGCGATGGGGGTCGACACCGCGCGCTCGCGCATGGTGATTTTCGTGATCGCGGCCTTGCTCGCCTGTGCTTCGGGCTGGCTCTACGCGCATATGCAGCGCTTCGTGAATCCGACCCCGTTCGGCCTGCACCTCGGCATCGAATACCTGTTCATGGCGGTGGTCGGCGGGGCGGCACACGTTTGGGGGGCGCTGGTCGGCGCGGGGGTGATCACCGTGCTCAAGCAGTGGCTGCAGGACGTGCTGCCCAAGCTCTTCGGCGCGAGCGGCAACTTCGAGATCATCGTGTTCGGCTTTCTGATGGTGTTGATCCTGCACAAGGCGCGCGGCGGCCTGTGGCCGATCATCGTCGCCGGCGTGAGCCGGATCGTGCCGATCAAGGTGGTGCGGCGGCGCGTCGACCCGACCGCGGCGCCACTGCCGCGGCGCGACATGCCGGCCGCGGGCACGGTGTTGCTCGAGGCCCGTGACGTGACCCGCCGGTTCGGCGGCCTGGTGGCCAACAACAACATGAGCCTGGAAGTGCGCGC
>DDUE01000016.1:0-281 GCA_002344625.1 Rhodocyclaceae bacterium UBA2346
GGCCGTGGTCGACACAGGTCTGGTGGATACCGCAGATGATGCCGTGCAGCCGACGCTCGACCTCGTCGCTGTCCCAGTTCAGGCGCATGGCGTTCTGGCTCATCTCCAGCCCCGAAGTGGCGACCCCGCCGGCGTTGCTGGCCTTGCCCGGTGCATAAAGCACCCCGCTGTGCTCGAACACCTTCACCGCGTCGGCGTTGCAGGGCATGTTCGCCCCTTCGGCCACACACACGACGCCGTTCTTGACCAGCAGGTGTGCGTCGTTGCCATCGACTTCATTC
>DDUE01000016.1:558-4041 GCA_002344625.1 Rhodocyclaceae bacterium UBA2346
GGGTCGCGCACGGCAGCGCGACCTCGACCGGCACGGTCCACGGCCGCATGCCGGGCTTGAACGGCAGCCCGAGGCGTTCGGCGTAATCGGCCACCCGGCCGTAATGGACGTTCTTCACGTCCATCAGGACTGCCAGTTTCTCGGCATTGAAACCTTCGGTGTCGATCACCGTTCCGCTCGAATCCGACACCGTCACCACCCGCGCGCCGAACTCGATCGCCTTCTCGATCGCATACTGGGCGACGTTGCCCGAACCCGACACCGCCACGCGCATACCCTCGATCGAGCGCCCCACGTGCTTGAGCATCTCCTGGGCGAAATAGACGGTGCCATAGCCGGTGGCCTCGGGCCGAATCAGCGAACCGCCAAAGCTCAGGCCCTTGCCGGTGAACACGCAATTCGCCTGGTTGGACAACTTTTTCATCATGCCGGCCATGAAACCGACCTCGCGCCCGCCGACACCGATGTCGCCCGCCGGCACATCGGTATCCGAACCGATATGGCGATACAGCTCGGTCATGAACGCCTGGCAAAAACGCATCACTTCACGCGGGCTCTTGCCCTTGGGATCGAAATCCGAGCCCCCCTTGCCGCCGCCCATCGGGAGCGTGGTCAGGGCGTTCTTGAACGTCTGCTCGAAGGCGAGAAACTTGAGGACCGACTGGTTCACCGAAGGATGGAAGCGCAGCCCGCCCTTGTAGGGCCCGATGGCGGAACTATGCTGGATGCGGTAGCCGCGATTAACATGCACCGCGCCACTGTCATCGAGCCATGACACCCGGAACTGGATCAGCCGCTCGGGCTCGACCAAGCGGTCGAGCAAGCCATGCTCGGCATAGCGCGGATGTTCGTCGATGAACGGCCACAGGCTTTCCATGACCTCCGTCACGGCCTGTATGAACTCCGGCTGGCCAGGGTTGCGCTCTTCGACGGTTGATACGAAGGCTTCGAGTGACGGGTAACGCATACGGGTTCCTTTCTGACGGAAGTTTGATCGATCGGCGTCCAGTGACGCCAAAGGACCTGAATTCTGTCGGAAACTCGCCGTTTACGCACCAACTTCGCACATTATTTTGCCTCGAACTGGTGCAAAACCGTGCGAAGCGGCCTTTGTGCGCACCAAACCGGGCCCTCATCGGGTCGCAGGCGCCAGCCTGCCATGCCGCTCGCGACCCTTTGTTTCCGGCCCGGCCTGCGCCGGACCGGGGCTGTTCACGGCTTACTTGATCTCGATCGTCAGGCTGGGCGGCTGCGCGCCACGCCGCGCGCGCTCCTTGTTGATCAGATCGGCGATATCGGTGTTCTTGTTCGACAACGCCCAAGTTTCGGCGGTGAAGCCGCGATCGTTCTGCTGTTCGAGGTCGATGTCGGTCTTCAACAGGCGCGCCACCACCGGCAGGTGGCCATTGCGGCCCGCAAACATGAGCGCATTCGAACCATTCGGCGCCAGCGCATTCACGTTCGCGCCGAGCGCCAGAAAGCGCTCGACCAGCGCCAGATGCCCCTCGAAGGCGGCATAGATCAGCGGCGTCCAGCCATCGTGGTCGAATTGCGCGCCGGCTTCGAGCAGCAGCTCGACCATCTCGCCGTCACCGCGCAAGGTCGCCAGCATCAAGGCCGAATCGCCGGCCTGGTTGCGATGCGAAACCTTGGGCTTGTAGCCCAGCAGCGCCTTCACGGTCGGCACCTGGCCTTCGCGCGCGGCCAGCATGAGCAGCGAGTTGCCCTGTTCGTCGACGGTATCGGGGCTGACGCCGCGCTTGAGCAGATCGACCAGTTGCGGGGTATCGCCGAGCCGGGCCGAACTGAGCGCATCGACGATGTTGTCCGCCCGGGCGATGCCCGATGCCGACAGCGCGATCAGGCCGGCCAGCAGCCAGCGGACGACGATGGATTCAAGTTTTTTTTGCATGTTTGAAGAGCCTGAAGAAGTTTTCGGTGGTGACCTGGGCGATGCGCTCGAGCGATTCGCCCCGCAGACAGGCGATCTCCTCTGCGACATGCACCACCCAGGCGGGTTCATTGGTTTTGCCACGGTGGGGCACCGGCGCGAGATAGGGCGCGTCGGTTTCGATCAGCATGCGATCGAGCGGCACGTATTGTGCCACCGCCTTCAGGTCCTTCGCGTTGCGAAACGTGACGATCCCCGAGAACGAGATATGGAAACCCAGGTCGAGCGCGGCCGCGGCCACCTCGCGCGTCTCGGTGAAACAGTGCATCACCCCGCCCGCCTCGGACGCATTCTCCTCCCGCATCAGGCGCAGGGTATCGGCCGCCGACGCGCGGGTGTGGATGATCAGCGGCTTGCCGCAGCGCCGTGCCGCGCGAATGTGGGTACGAAAGCGCGCGCGCTGCCATTCCGGCTCATCCTTGTGCCAATAGTAGTCGAGCCCGGTTTCGCCGATGCCGACCACCTTGGGGTGCGCGGCCAGCGCCAGCAGCCGTTCTTCGTCCGGCTCTTCCACCTCGAGATTGTCGGGATGGACGCCGACCGAGGCAAAGAAACCCTCGTGACGTTCGGCCAGCGCCAGCACACGCGGAAAAGTCTCGAGCTTGACGCTGATGCACAGCGCATGATCCACCCCCTTCTCGGCCATGGACGCGACGATCGCATCCTCGCGCTCGGCAAGATCGGGAAAATCGAGATGGCAATGGGAATCTACGAACATGGATGATCTCTGCGGCCGAGGCCACCTTGCGGCCTCGAGGTCATAGCGTATGGGTCGGGCGGCTCGAGCCGAGCAGGCCGGCAAGAATCGTCTCGATGCGTCCGCGCAGCGCCTTGCCCGCGTCGTCGTCGCTGAACTGGACGCCCACCCCGACCGTCTTCGCCCCCTGCGCCCCGTTGGGCGTGATCCACACCACCTTGGCCGCTACCGGGTGCTTGGTCGGGTCGTCCATCAGTTGGAGCAGCATGAAAACCTCGTCACCCAGCGCGTAGGCCTTGGGTGTCGGCACGAAGATGCCCCCGTTGACGAGGTAAGGCATGTACGCCGCATACAGTGCCGATTTGGAATTGATGTTCAGCGACAGGACGCTCGGGCGTACCGAGCTCGATCGGGGTGCTTCGCTCATGCGGTTTTTTCGCTCATGGTGCGCACATAGCGCAAAAGCATGTCTTCAAGCATCAGCCGGGCGTTGAGCGGGTGATGGGCGACCCGCCGGATGCTTGCGAATTCATTGTAGCAGTTCGTCGCGCGCGCGACGTCGGTGCGCGCCGCGAGCGCCGCGAACACCTCGGCCTGGGCCGGGAAGTAGCGTGCGCGGCCGCCCAGCCGGACCATCGCGAGGTCGGTCACCCAGCGCTGCATCCAGTCGGCGAGCTGCACCATGCCGAAGCCCGCGGCCAAGGCCTCCTTGGACTTCAGCCAGGCGTCCCACTGGGCCGCGGTCTTGAGCGGGTCGGCCTCCGGCAAGCGTGCGATGTCGCGCACGAAGCGGGCCAGCAGGGCCGCGCCGCCACGCTCAGCGGCGCGTTCCAGA
>DDUE01000048.1 GCA_002344625.1 Rhodocyclaceae bacterium UBA2346
GGTGGTGCCGGTGTGGGCGGTTGCGTTGCCCCCCGGTCGGGGGTGGAGCCGGTCGCGAACCTTGGCGAGCACGAGCGTCAGCAGATAAAGACCCGCGAGCTGGGTGGTGAAGGCCTTGGTGGAGGCGACGCCGATTTCGGGGCCGGCGCGGGTGATGAAGCGTAGCGCGGCTTCGCGCACGATGGCCGATTCGGGTACGTTGCAGATCGCCAGGGTGCGGGTCATGCCGAGGTTGCGCGCATGCTTGAGCGCAGCCAGGGTATCGGCGGTTTCACCGGACTGCGAGATCACCACCACGAGGGTGTCGGGGTTGGGCACGGATTCGCGGTAGCGGTATTCGCTGGCGATCTCGACCACGCAGGGTACGCGGGCGATCGATTCGATCCAGTAACGCGCGACCAGCCCGGCGTGGTAGCTGGTGCCGCAGGCAATGATCAGGACCTGCGAGACACCGTCGAGCAGTTCCGGGGCGCGCGAGCCGAACAGTTGCGCGCTGACCGAGCCGCCGCCGGCGATGGTCTCCAGCGTGTTCGCCAGCGCCTGCGGCTGCTCGAAGATTTCCTTCTGCATGTAATGGCGAAACTGACCGAGCTCGACCGCGTCCGCGGACAGGCTGGAAACATGCAGCTCGCGCTCGACCGGGCTGCCGTCGGCGCGGACGATGCGGTATCCGCCCAGGCGCAGTTCGGCAAGATCGCCGTCCTCGAGGTAGATCACGTTGCGGGTGACCTGCAGCAGCGCGGCGGTATCGGAAGCGGCATACATGCCGTCCTCGCCCACGCCCAGCAGCAAGGGCGCGCCGCTGCGCGCGACGATGGCGCGCGTCGGTTCGGCTTCGGACAACACCGCGATCGCGTAGGCGCCGGTGAGCTCGTTCACCGTCAGCCGGACGGCGTCGAACAGATCGGCGCCGGTGGCGAGCTTGCTCTGGATGAGGTGGGCGATCGCCTCGGTGTCGGTATCCGACTCGAACACATAGCCCTGTGCCTGAAGGCGGCTGCGGATTTCGGCGAAGTTCTCGATGATGCCGTTGTGAACCACCGCGAGGCCGCCGGAGATGTGCGGATGGGCGTTGCGCTCGGACGGCACGCCATGGGTGGCCCAGCGCGTGTGGGCAATGCCGATCGTTGCCGCCAGCTGGCGCTCGTCCGCCAGCGCGGCCAGGTCGGCTACCCTGCCGGCGGAGCGCAAGCGGGTCAAGCCCTGGTTGACGACCGCCACCCCGGCCGAGTCATACCCGCGGTACTCGAGCTTGCGCAGCCCCTCGATCAGGACGGGAACGATGTTGCCGGTGGAAATGGCCGTGACGATGCCGCACATGGAAACTCTCCTGGATTACTTCTTGATCTTGATCGGCCGCTTCCAGCCGGGAATGGCGAGCTGGCGCGCGCGCGAAACGGTGAGCTGCTCGGGCGGCGCATCCTTGGTGAGCGTGGTGCCGGCACCGAGCGTGGCGCCGCGGCCGACGCGCACCGGCGCGACCAGCTGGGTGTCGGAGCCGATGAAGACGTCGTCCTCGATGATGGTGCGGAACTTGTTGGCGCCATCGTAGTTGCAGGTGATGGTGCCGGCGCCGATGTTTACCCGTTGGCCGACGTCGGCATCGCCCACGTAGGCGAGGTGGTTGGCCTTGGAGTGGTCCTGGATGTGGCTGTTCTTGATTTCGACGAAGTTGCCGACGTGCACATCCGCCCCCAGCCGCGTGCCCGGGCGGGTGCGCGCATAGGGGCCGATCACGCAGGCGGCGCCCATGGTGGTGTCCTCGATATGCGAGAACGGCGCGATGCGGGTGCCGGCACCGATCACGGCGTCGCGGATCACGCAGTTGGGCCCGATGCGCACGTTGTCGCCAAGCTCGACGCGGCCTTCGAACACGCAATTGACGTCGATCTCGACATCCTGCCCGCAGACGAGCTCGCCGCGCAGGTCGAAGCGGCCCGGGTCGATCAGGGTGACGCCGTCGTTCATCAGCCGTTCGGCCTGGTTGCGCTGGTGGAGGCGCTCGAGCTCGGCGAGCTGGCCGCGATTGTTCACGCCCAGGGTTTCGCCGACGGCGTCGGGCGTGACGGTGACCACCGGCGTGCCCTCGGCGACGGCCAGCGCGATGATGTCGGTCAGGTAATACTCGCCCTGCGCGTTGTCGTTGCCGACCCGCGCCAGCCAGTCGACCAGGCGCTCGTACGGCGCCATCAGGATGCCGGTATTGATCTCGTTGATGCGCAACTGCTCGGGCGTGGCATCCTTCTGCTCGACGATGCACTGAACGGCGCCCTCGTCATTGCGGACGATGCGGCCGTAGCCGGTGGGGTCTTCGAGCTCGATGGTCAGCAGCGCGAGCGAACGCTCGCCCGCCGCGGCGCGCAGGCGGCGCAGTGTCGCCTCGCCGATCAGCGGCACGTCGCCGTACAACACCATCACCGGCGCACCGCCGTCCAGTTGCGGCAGGGCCTGGGCGACTGCGTGGCCGGTACCGAGTTGCGGCTCCTGGCGGGCCCAGACGATATCCGGGGCCTGCAGGGCCTCGCGCACCACTTCGCCGCCATGTCCATACACCACGCAGATGCGCGAAACATCGAGCCTTCGTGCGGTTGCGAGCACATGCGCGAGCATCGGCCGACCCGCGAGCCGCTGCAACACCTTGGGCAGGGCCGAGCGCATGCGCGTTCCCTTGCCCGCCGCCAGAATCACGACATCCATGGACACCCCGAAGCATTCGAAATCGGGCCGAAGTGTAGCATGGGGCCATGCACCGGCCCGTGACCCTGTGCGCATTCACATTTACACAACACTCGATGGTGCACCGCACATGGCAAGGAATGTTTCACACAGAAACGAATAGCAACAAAGGTAGAATGGCAATGTTGCAACGCACCCTGCGAGAACCCGCATGCACAAACCAGCAAACCAATACATCGAGAACCGCACCTACGACGAAATCCAGATCGGCGATTTCGCACAGCTCGTGCGAACGCTGCGCCCGGATGACATCCACCTGTTCGCAGTCATGTCGGGCGACGTCAACCCGACCCACGTCGACACCGAATATGCGCGCTCCAGCCAGTTCCGCGAAGTGGTCGGCCACAGCATGTGGGGCAGCACCCTGATCTCGTCGATCCTGGGCACCGAGTTCCCCGGTCCGGGTACTGTTTACGTGTCGCAAGGGCTGAACTTCTGGCGTCCGATCACGATTGGCGACACGCTCACCATCACGGTGACCTGCCGTGGCAAGTTCGAACACAATCACCACCTGATCCTCGACTGCCTGGCGGTCAATCAGGATGGTCTCAAGGTGATCGACGGCGTCGCCGAAGTGCAGGCCCCGACCGAGAAGGTCAAGCGCACCCGCATCAACCTGCCCGAAGTCACGATTTCGGATCGCGAACTGCGCTACCGCCACCTGTTGTCGATCACGTCGGGGCTCTCGCCGATCCCGATCGCGGTGGCCCATCCGTGCGACGCGGAATCGCTGCGCGGTCCGATCCAGGCGGCCCAGGCCGGCCTGGTCGACCCGATCCTGGTCGGCCCCGAATCGCGCATTCGCGCGGTGGCCGAAGAGCAAGGGCTCGACCTGACCGGTTTTCGCATCGTCGACACCCCGCACAGCCATGCCTCGGCCGAGACCGCCGTGGCCCTGTGCCGCGACGGCGGCGTCGAAGCGCTGATGAAGGGCTCGCTGCACACCGATGAATTGATGAGTGCGGTGGTGTCGCGCAGCGGATTGCGGACCTCGCGCCGCGTCAGCCATGTGTTCATGGCCGATGTGCCGACCTATCCGCACCCGCTGCTGATCACCGACGCGGCGATCAACATCGACCCCACGCTCGAAGAAAAAGTCGACATCGTTCAGAACGCCATCGACCTCGGCATCATTCTCGGCCTGGGCGAGCCCAAGGTCGCGATTCTGTCTGCGGTCGAAACGGTGACCTCCAAGCTGCGCTCGACCATCGACGCCGCCGCGCTGTGCAAGATGGCCGACCGCGGCCAGATCAAGGGCGGCCTGCTCGACGGTCCGCTCGCGTTCGACAACGCGGTGTCGCTCGTCGCGGCCAAGACCAAGGGCATTCGTTCGGCCGTGGCCGGCAATGCCGACATCCTGGTGGTGCCTGACCTCGAATCGGGCAACATGGTGGCAAAGCAGCTCGAATACCTCGGCAACGCGCTGATGGCCGGCGTGGTGCTGGGCGCGCGCGTACCGATCGTGCTGACCAGCCGTGCCGACACGGCCGAAACACGGACCGCCTCGTGCGCGATCGTCCAGCTCATGGCCCACAAGAAACGGAACTCGGACCAGTCATGAAAGCCATACTCGTTCTAAATGCCGGCTCCAGCAGTCTCAAGTTCGCGCTTTACCCGATCAACGGCGAACTCGCCGCAACGCCCGCGATCTCCGGGCAGATCGAAGGCATCGGCGCGAAGCCCGAACTCAAGGCCAAAGGCCCGGACGGCAAGCGCGTCACCGAAGCGGTAAAGATTTCGGGCGAACACGGCGAGCAACATCGCGACGCCCTCACCCATCTGTTCGGCTGGCTGGCGGCCAACAATCCCGCGCTCGACGTGGTCGCGGCCGGTCACCGGGTGGTACACGGCGGCGAACGCTACAGCGCTCCGGTGCTGCTCACCCCGGCCCTGCTGGGCGAGCTGGATGCCTTCGTGCCGCTCGCACCGCTGCACCAGCCGCACAACCTGCGCGCGGTGCGCGCGCTGGGCGAACTGATGCCCGACGTGCCCCAGATCGCCTGCTTCGATACCGCCTTCCACCGCACCCAGGCGCCGGTCGCGCAAGCATTCGCGCTGCCGCGGGCGCTCTCCGACGAGGGCATCAAGCGCTACGGTTTTCATGGCCTTTCCTACGACTATGTCGCGCGCCAGCTACCCGACGTGATCGGCGAGCGGGCGAACGGCGCCGTGGTGATCGCGCACCTGGGCAATGGGGCATCGATGGCCGCGCTGCGCGAGCGCAAGAGCGTGGCCTCGACGATGGGCTTCACCGCGGTGGAAGGCCTGATGATGGGCACCCGCACCGGCAGCCTCGACCCCGGCGTGATGCTGTATCTGATGGAGCAGAAGGGCATGGACGCGAAAGCGCTCACCAGCCTGCTGTACAAGGAATCCGGTCTGCTGGGCGTTTCGGGGATCAGCCAGGACATGCGTGCCCTGCTCGCCTCTGACGCCGCCGAGGCCGCCGAGGCGGTCGACCTGTTCTGCTATCGCATCGCGCGCGAACTCGGCTCGCTGGCCGCCGCGGCGGGCGGCCTGGACGCGCTGGTGTTCACCGGCGGCATCGGCGAACATGCCGCGCCGGTGCGTGCGAAGGTCGCCGCCCTGTCGGCCTGGCTCGGGATCGAACTCGACGCCGACGCGAACGCGGAAGGCTGTGTACGGATCGAGGCACCGGGCAGCCGCGTGGCGGTGGCGGTGGTGCCGACCGACGAGGAACGCATGATCGCGCGCTACACCATGGAGCTGCTGGGTCTCTGACCCATGAAAAACCCCGGGGCCTTGACGGGCGACCCGGGGTTCGTCGGCTGCAACCGGGTGATCCCGGCTGCATCAGGTCTGGATGCGCAGCTCAGCGCGGCAGCACCGACCCCCCCATCAAGAACTCATCGACCGCGCGTGCGGCCTGGCGGCCTTCGCGAATCGCCCACACCACGAGCGACTGACCACGACGCACGTCGCCGGCGGCAAACACCTTGGCGACGCTGGTGGCGTAGCTGCCTTCGCCGTCGGTGCCGGCCTTGGCATTGCCACGCGCATCCTTGTCGACGCCGAACGCTTCGAGCAGGCCACCGACCGGGTTGGTGAAACCCATGGCGAGGAACACGCGCTCCGCCGGGAAGACTTCCTCGCTGCCGGCGACTTCGGACATGCGGCCGTCCTTCCATTCGAGCCGGACGGTGCGCACGCCGGTGAGCTTGCCGTTCTCGCCGATGAACGCCTTGGTACCGATCGCATACTCGCGCTGGGTTTCGCCTTCGAGATGCGACGACGAGGTACGCAGCTTGATCGGCCAGTACGGCCAGGTCAGCGCCTTGTTCTCCTGCTCGGGCGGCTGCGGCATCACCTCGAACTGGGTCACCGAAGTCGCGCCATGGCGGTAACTGGTACCGACGCAGTCGGAGCCGGTGTCGCCACCGCCAATCACCACCACGTTGCAGCCTTCGGCCGAGATCGGGTTGGGGCGGTCGCCCGCCACCTGCTTGTTCTGCGGGATCAGGAACTCGAGCGCGAAATACACGCCCTCCAACTCACGCCCTGGCACCGGCAGGTCGCGCGGCACTTCCGCGCCGCCGGCGAGCACCACGGCATCGAACTCGGCCTTGAGCCGGGCGGCGCTGACGACTTCCTTGGCATCGTTGATGATGCCGACCGGCAGATCCTGGGTGGCCACCACCACGCTGGTGCGGAAGCTCACGCCTTCGGCCTGCATCTGCTCGACCCGGCGGTCGATCAGCGACTTCTCCATCTTGAAATCGGGGATGCCATAACGCAGCAGGCCACCGATGCGGTCGTTCTTCTCGAACACGGTCACGTCGTGGCCGGCGCGGGCAAGTTGCTGCGCCGCGGCCATGCCGGCCGGACCGGAGCCGACCACCGCCACCTTCTTGCCGGTCTTGGCGGCAGGCGGTTGCGGCTTGACCCAGCCTTGCTCCCAGGCCTTGTCGATGATCGCCTGCTCGATCGACTTGATGCCGACCGCATCGGAGTTGATGTTGAGCGTGCACGCCGCTTCACAGGGCGCCGGGCAGATGCGGCCGGTGAACTCGGGAAAGTTGTTGGTGGAATGCAGCACCTCGATCGCCTGCTGCCACTGGCCGCGATACACCAGGTCGTTCCAGTCCGGGATGATGTTGTTCACCGGGCAGCCGTTATTACAGAACGGAATGCCGCAGTCCATGCAGCGGGCGCCCTGCACCGCGGCCTGCTCGTCGTTCAGGCGGAGCACGAATTCCTTGTAGCTCCTGACCCGGTCCGCCGCCGGCGCGTAGGCCTGCGACAGACGTTGATATTCCAGAAATCCGGTGGGCTTGCCCATGTTACGCGGCCTCCAGTTGGCTTTGGCGTTGCTCGGCCAGTTCGGCGAGCACGCGACGATATTCAATAGGCATCACCTTGACGAACTTGCCGCGCCAGCTGACCCAGTCATCGAGGATCTCGCGGGCGCGAGTGCTGCCGGTGAAGCGGGCGTGGCGCTCGATCAGGCCCTTGAGGATCAATTCGTCCCCCATCTCGAGGTGATCGATCTCGACCCGGCCGTGGGACTCGAGCTCGTCGCCGGACTCGGAGCCCTTGCGCGCCTCGATCTCGTCCGGCAGCGGCTCGAGCGCGACCTGCGCCATGTTGCAGCGGGTCTCGAACGTGCCGTCCTTGTCGAGCACGTAGGCGACCCCGCCGGACATGCCGGCCGCGAAGTTGCGCCCGGTCGCGCCCAACACCACCACCGTGCCGCCGGTCATGTATTCGCAACCATGATCGCCCACGCCCTCGACGACCGCCGTCGCGCCCGAGTTGCGCACCGCAAAGCGTTCGCCGCCGACCCCGGCAAGATAGGCCTCGCCTTCGGTCGCGCCGTAAAGCACGGTGTTGCCGATGATGATGTTCTCGGGCGTGGCGCCACGGAAGCTCGCGTCGGGCCTGACGATGATGCGGCCACCGGACAAGCCCTTGCCGACATAGTCGTTGCCCTCGCCGACCAGCTCGAGCGTGACGCCGCGCGCCAGGAAGGCGCCGAAGCTTTGTCCCGCGGTACCCGACAGGCGCACATGGATCTTGTCGTCGGCGAGGCCGGCATGACCGTAGCGGGCGGCCACCTGGCCCGACAGCATCGCGCCGACCGTGCGATTGATGTTGCGCACCGGCAAATCGATATCGACCTTCTCGGCTTTCTCGAGAGCCGGCATGGCAAGCTCGATCAGCTGGTTGTCGAGCGCCTTGTCCAGACCATGGTCCTGGATTTCGGTGTGCAGCCGCGGCACGCTGGCCGGCACGTTCGGGCGATAGAAGATGCGCGAGTAATCGAGCCCCTTGGCCTTCCAGTGCTCGATCCCCTTCTTCATGTCGAGCAGGTCGGCACGGCCGATCAGCTCGTCGAAGCGCCGGATCCCGAGTTGCGCCATCAGCTCGCGCGCTTCCTCGGCGATGAAGAAGAAGAAATTGACCACATGCTCGGGCTGGCCGGTGAACTTCTTGCGCAGCACCGGATCCTGGGTCGCCACGCCCACCGGGCAGGTGTTGAGGTGGCACTTGCGCATCATGATGCAGCCTTCGACCACCAGCGGCGCGGTGGCGAAGCCGAACTCGTCGGCGCCCAGCAAGGCACCGATGATGACGTCGCGACCGGTTTTCATCTGGCCGTCGACCTGAAGCCGGATACGGCTGCGCAAGCGGTTGAGCACCAGCGTCTGCTGGGTTTCGGCGAGGCCGAGCTCCCACGGCGAACCGGCGTGCTTGATCGACGACCACGGCGAGGCGCCCGTGCCGCCATCGTGGCCGGCGATCACGATATGGTCGGCCTTGGCCTTGGCCACCCCGGCGGCAACCGTGCCGACGCCGATCTCGGATACCAGCTTCACCGAGACGTCCGCCTTCGGGTTGGCGTTCTTGAGGTCATGGATGAGCTGGGCCAGATCTTCGATGGAGTAGATGTCGTGGTGCGGCGGCGGCGAAATCAGGCCCACGCCCGGCACCGAGTGGCGCAGGAAGCCGATGTACTCGCTGACCTTGTGGCCGGGCAGCTGACCGCCCTCGCCCGGCTTCGCGCCCTGGGCCATCTTGATCTGGATCTGGTCGGCGTTGACCAGGTACTCGGTCGTGACGCCGAAACGGCCCGACGCCACCTGCTTGATCGAAGAGCGCAGGCTGTCGCCGGCCTTGAGCTCGAGGTCGCGCTCGATCCGCGATTCGCCGATGATCTGCGAAAGCCGCATGGCCTTGGGGATGGGCTTGAAGCGCATCGGATCCTCGCCCCCTTCGCCGGTGTTCGACTTGCCACCGATGCGGTTCATCGCGACCGCGAGCGTGGTGTGGGCCTCGGTCGAGATCGAGCCGAGCGACATCGCGCCGGTGGCGAAGCGCTTGACGATTTCCTTCGCCGACTCGACTTCGTCGAGCGGCACCGGCGGGCCGGCCGGCTTGATCTCGAACAGGCCGCGGAAGGTCATGTGACGACGGGTCTGGTCGTTGATGATCTTGGCGTATTCCTTGTACGAGTCGAACTTGCCCGAGCGGGTCGAATGCTGGAGCTTGGCGATCGCGTCGGGCGTCCACATATGCTCCTCGCCGCGGATCCGGAAGGCATAGTCGCCGCCGGCGTCGAGCATCTGGGCCAGCACCGGATCGGGGCTGAAGGCGCGCTTGTGCAGACGGATGACCTCTTCCATCACCTCGAATACGCCCAGGCCCTCGACCTGGCTGGTGGTGCCGGTGAAGTACTTGTCGCACAGCGCCTGCTGCAGGCCGACCGCCTCGAAGATCTGGGCGCCGGTGTAGGACATGTAAGTCGAGATGCCCATCTTGGACATGACCTTCATCAAGCCCTTGCCGACCGCCTTGACGAAATGCTTGCTGTACTTGCTGGCGGCCTCCTCGCTGCCCGCCAGCTCGGCGAGCGTTTCGAGCGCGAGGTAGGGGTGGACCGCTTCGGCGCCGTAGCCGGCCAGCACCGCGAAATGGTGGATCTCGCGCGCGGTGCCGGTTTCGACCACCAGGCCGGCGCGGGTGCGCAGGCCCTTGGTGACCAAGTGCTGATGCACGGCCGACAGCGCAAGCAGCGCGGGAATCGCGACGTTGTCCTCGTCCACGTTGCGATCCGAGATGATTAGGATGCTGTAGCCGAGGTGCACCGCGTCCTCGGCTTCGGCACACAGCGAGGCCAGGCGCGCCTCGACCCCCTCGTTGCCCCACGCAACCGGGTAACAGATGTCGAGCAGCGCCGACTTAAACTTGTTCTTGGTGTAGCGCGCGATGTTGCGGATCTTCGCCATGTCGGCGAAGTCGAGCACCGGCTGCGTCACTTCGAGGCGGAACGGGGGGTTGATCTCGTTGATCTCGAGCAGGTTCGGCCGCGGCCCGATGAAGGACACCAGCGACATCACCAGTTGCTCGCGGATCGGGTCGATCGGCGGGTTGGTGACCTGGGCGAACAACTGGCGGAAGTAGTTGTAGAGCGGCTTCTCGCGCCCCGACAGTACCGCCAGGGGCGAGTCGTTGCCCATCGAGCCGGTCGCCTCCTCGCCGCTCTTGCCCATCGGCTCGAGGATGAACTTGACGTCTTCCTGGGTGAAACCGAAGGCTTGCTGGCGATCGAGCAGCGCCGTGTCGCTGACCGGCGGCACCGCGTCCGCCGGCGCGTCGAGCTCGTCGAGCTTCACGTTGATGCGCGACAGCCAGTCGGTGTAGGGACGTGCGTGGGCCAGCGAGTCCTTGAGCTCGCGGTCGTCGATGATGCGGCCCTGCTCCATGTCGATCAGGAACATCTTGCCCGGCTGGAGACGCCACTTCTTGACGATCTTGCTGTCGGGAATCGGCAGCACCCCGGACTCGGACGCCATCACCACGATGTCGTCATCGGTGACGAGGTAACGCGCCGGACGCAGGCCATTGCGGTCGAGCGTGGCGCCGATCTGGCGGCCATCGGTAAACGCGACGGCCGCCGGGCCGTCCCACGGCTCCATCATCGCGGCATGGTATTCGTAGAACGCGCGGCGCTTTTCGTCCATGTGCGCATGCGACTCCCATGCTTCGGGGATCATCATCATCATCGCGTGAGCAAGCGAATAACCGCTCATCACCAGCAACTCGAGCGCGTTGTCGAACGCGGCCGAGTCGGACTGGCCGGGATAGATCAGCGGCCAGATCTTTTCGAGATCCGCACCGAGCAGCGGCGACGACACGCCTTTTTCGCGGGCGCGCATCCAGTTGTAGTTGCCCCGCAGGGTGTTGATCTCGCCGTTGTGGGCAATGTAGCGGAACGGGTGGGCGAGGTTCCACTTGGGGAAGGTGTTGGTCGAGAAGCGCTGGTGCACCAGCGCCAGCGCCGAGACCGCACGCGGATCGACCAGGTCGAGATAGTACTCGCCGACCTGGGTCGCGAGCAGCAGCCCCTTGTAGTTGACCGTGCGGGTCGACATCGAGACGAAATAGAACTCCTGCCCGTGCTTGAGCTTGAGCTGCATGATCGCGTTGGCGGCGCGCCGGCGCGCGACGTAGAGCTTGCGCTCCAGCGCCTCGGGCACCATGACGTCGGGGCCGCGGCCGACGAAGACCTGGCGGATCACCGGCTCCTTGGCCTTGACAGCCGGCGACATCGGCATGTCGTGGTTGATCGGCACGTCGCGCCAGCCCAGGACGAGCTGGCCCTCGGCGCGGATGGCCCGCTCGATTTCCTCCTCGCAGGCCAGGCGCGACGCCTGTTCCTTGGGCATGAAGACGATACCCACGCCGTATTCGCCGGGCGCCGGCAATGCCACGCCCTGTGCGGCCAGCTCTTCGCGGTAGAGCTGATCGGGAATCTGGATGAGGATGCCGGCGCCGTCACCCTGCAGGGGATCGGCCCCCACGGCACCGCGATGGTCGAGATTCTTGAGGATCTCGAGCCCGCGACTCACAATCTCGTGGCTTTTCTTGCCCTTGATATGGGCGACAAAGCCCACACCACAGGCGTCATGTTCGTTCACCGGGTCGTACAGACCCTGCTTCTGGGGGAGATCCATCACGCTCATCCTCAACACAAATCAAAGCCGGCTTTCATCCGGCATGGAACGGGTGGCTGCATCGAAAGCAATAACTGCGCCACAAACGAGAAGCGCGTCAAAAAAAGCCGGTGCGAACGCGGGCCGGCTTTTCAGGACCGGTGCGGCAGCACGCGGCCCAAGCTTACAATTCGGGCGGGCTTAGAAATATACGCGCGAGAACCCGTCGATTCAAGGATTTTTTGCGCTGCAGTAAGGCTATGAATGCTCAGTAGATTTCGCCCACTGCGAAGAGCCGCCGGTGCTCTTTGATCGCGTATCGATCGGTCATTCCGGCAATGTAGTCGGCGATGGCGCGAGGCTTTTCCAGGCGCGCGCGCGCCTGATACTGCGGCGGCAGCAGCCGCGGATCGGACATGAAGGCGCCGAACAGGTCTGAAATGATGCGGCGGGCCTTGTTGGTCATCCGCAAGACCTGGTAGTGCCAATAGAGTTTTTCGCGCAGAAAGCTCTTGAGTTCGTGCAGACGCGGCTGCAGGTCGGCCGAATAAGCGACCAGTCGCGGTGCGGTACGCACTTCGTCGAGCGTCAGCACACCGGTTTGCACTATATTGGTGCGCGTCTGCTCGATCAGATCCACCGCCATGATGTTGATCATGCGCCTGATCGTTTCGTGAATCAGCCGCCGCCCGGCCAGACCCGGCCACTGTGCCTCGACCTCGCGGCGCTTTTCGGTAAACAGCGCGACTTCGAGCAATTGCTCGAGGGTGATCAGCCCCGACCGCAACCCATCGTCGATATCGTGGTTGTTGTAGGCGATTTCGTCGGCGAGATTCGCGATTTGTGCCTCGAGCGTGGGCTGCTGCCCGCGCAGGAAACGCTGCCCAAGCTCGCCCAGTTGCGTCGCATTGGCGCGCGAACAGTGCTTGAGAATGCCTTCACGGGTCTCGAAGGTCAGGTTGAGCCCATCGAACCCGGCATAGTGCTCCTCCAGGAGATCAACCGTGCGCAGCGATTGCAGGTTGTGTTCGAAGCCCCCGTGCTCTTTCATGCACTCATTTAGTGCATCCTGCCCCGCATGACCGAAGGGCGTGTGCCCAAGATCGTGCGCGAGGGCGATCGCTTCGGCGAGATCTTCATTCAGCTTCAAGGTGCGGGCGATGCTGCGGCAAATCTGCGCGACCTCGATGCTGTGGGTGAGCCGGGTGCGGAACAGGTCGCCTTCGTGGTTGACGAAGACCTGGGTCTTGTACTCGAGGCGGCGAAACGCGGTCGAGTGGACGATGCGGTCACGATCGCGCTGGAATTCGCTCCGAATACCGGGTGGCGGTTCGGCATGCACGCGCCCGCGCGAATTTGCCTCGGACGTGGCGTACGACGCCAGCGCGGTCATGCACACCCGGCCACGATCGCCGCTTCGATCTCGGCGCGGGTGGCGCCGGCGTGGATCACCGCCTGTCCGATTCCACGCAGCAGGATCAGCCGAAGACGACCGTCCTCGACTTTCTTGTCGCCGGCCATCAAAGAAAGATAATGCGCCACCGGCAATGCCGGCCCCTTGACCGGCAGCCCGGCACGCCGATGAATGTGCCCGATGCGTTCGACCTCGGCCGGCGTGATCCAGCCGAGGCGGCACGACAGTTCGGCCGCCATCATCGTGCCCGCGGCGACGGCTTCGCCATGCAGCCATGCGCCGTATCCGAGCCCGGCTTCGATCGCATGTCCGAAAGTGTGGCCAAGATTGAGCAGCGCACGCTCCCCCTGCTCGGTTTCATCCCGGGCGACGACCTCGGCCTTGTTGGTGCAGGAGCGCTCGATCGCAAACACCAGCGCATCATGGTCGCGGGCGAGGAGCTTCTCGATGTTCGCTTCGAGCCAGACGAAGAACTCGCCATCGCGAATGAGGCCGTACTTGATCACTTCGGCCAGGCCCGCCTTTAATTCCTGGTCGGGCAAGGTATCGAGCGTCGCGGTATCGGCCAGCACCAGTTGCGGCTGGTAGAAGGCCCCGATCATGTTCTTGCCCAGCGGGTGATTGATGGCGGTCTTGCCGCCGACCGACGAATCGACCTGAGACAACAGCGTGGTGGGCACCTGGATGAAAGGCATCCCGCGCTGAAAGGCCGACGCCGCGAACCCGGCCATGTCGCCGACGACACCGCCGCCGAGTGCGATCAACGTGGTCGAGCGCTCGCAGCGATCGCCGAGCAATGCGTCGAAGATGAGGTTGAGTGTCTGCCAGTCCTTGTGGGCCTCGCCATCCGGCAGCGATACCGCGGTCGAGGCCACGCCCTGGCCCGCGAGCGCCGCCCGCAGGCGGTCAAGGTAAAGAGGGCCGACGACGTCGTTCGTAACGATCGCGACGCGCGGCTTCTTGAGATGGGGCAGGATCAGCGACGCATCGTCGAGCAGACCGCGCCCGATGTGGATGGGATAAGCCCTGTCACCCAGGGCGACATTCAGTGTGCGCATGGTGCTTGCGGAATTCCTCTACGGCTTGATCGAGATGGCGGACCATTCCACTCGGGTTTCCCCGTCCACCGTCGATCACGATGTCGGCGACCTCGCGATACAACGGGTCGCGCTCCCGAAACAACGACTCGAGCCGCTCGCGCGGATTGGGTACCTGCAGGAGCGGGCGCCCCTTGTCGTTGCGCGTGCGCTCCCAGAGAATGCGCGGCGGCACGTTCAGATAGACGACCGTGCCACGCCGCATCAGCATCTCCCGATTTTCCGGGTTGAGCACGACGCCGCCGCCGGTTGCCAGGACGAGACCGGTCTGGAGGGTGAGTTCGTCGAGCAACAGGCTTTCGCGGCGCCGGAACCCGGCTTCACCCTCGATCTCGAAGATCGTGGCGACCTTGACCCCCAACCGGGCTTCGAGTTCATGGTCGCAGTCGACGAAGTGCATGCCCTTGCGGCGCGCATACTCACGCCCGACCGTGGTCTTGCCCGCCCCCATCAAGCCGACGAGTACGACAAGGAAAGCGCACGGCGCCTCCTGAAACACGGTCACGCTCAACGCAACGACAAATCTTCGTTGACGATGCGCGGCGTGATGAAGATCAGCAGTTCGCTTCGGTTCGAAATGTTGCTCGTGTTCCGGAACAATGCGCCGACATAGGGCAGGTCACCCAGTAGCGGGACTTTATCTACACTACTAGATTCTGTTTCTTCAAAAATTCCGCCAAGTACCACAGTACCGCCGTTCTCGACCAAAACCTCGGTCTGAACGTTCTTGGTGTCGATCGGCGGCACATTCTCGAGCGCCCGCTCGTAAGCCGCACGATCCTTGTGTACCTGCACCCGCAGCTGCACCCGCCCATCGGGCGTGATCTGGGGCCGCACCTTCAGCGACAAGACCGCCTTCTTGAATGCGATGTTGGTCGCGCCCGAACTCGTGGATTCCTGATAAGGGACTTCCTCACCTTGCTCGATCGACGCTTCGACCTGATTTGCGGTCAACACCCGTGGACTCGAGATAATGCGCCCGCGACCGTCCGACTCAAGTGCACTGAGCTCAAGATTGATGAACCGGGTTGCGGCATTGTTCCACAACACCATAGATAGCGCACTCGCGAGTGCGCTATCTACAGGCTTATTCACGTTGAGCCCACCCGGTACCGAGTTGACCGCATCCGCAATATCGAAGATGTCATCCCTGTTCCCAACCAATTGTCCAGCATTCGCAGCGGTCGACTCGAGGCTACCACCAATCGTACCTTGCCGAATCGGGCGCCCATTGGCGTCATAGCCCACTACCCGTCCACCAACGCCGCCAACACCCAATCTCACCCCCAATTCGCGCTGGAACCCCTTGTTGGCCTCGACGACCCGGGCCTCGATCAGCACCTGGCGCGGCGCGACGTCAATCTCGGCCACCAAGCGACGCACATCGGCCAAACGCGATCCCACATCGGTCACAAAGACCTTGTTGCTGCGATCATCAAAGGTCACGCTGCCACGCTGCGACAGGACCGACTGATCCTTGTTGCTAAGAAAGGCGTGAATCTCCTTCGCGTTGTGATAGTTGATCTGGAAACTTTCCGTCAGCACCGGCTCCAACACCGAAACCTGCGACATCGCCTCGAGTTGCATTCTTTCGCGCGCCGCGAGCTCTTCGCCCGGCGCGATCCAGATCACGTTGCCGCTCTTGCGCATGTCCAGACCCTTGGCCTGGAGAATGATGTCGAGCGCCTGGTCCCAGGGGACATCCTTCAGGCGCAGGGTCAGGTTGCCTTGCACCGAATCGCTGGTGACGATGTTGAAGTTGGTGAAATCGGCGATCACCTGCAGGACCGAGCGGACATCGATATTCTGAAAGTTCAGCGACAGCTTCTCACCACCGAACTCTCCAGGACGCGCGGTCTGGACCAGGCGATTCGGGTCCTCGACGATGCGTCGCACCTCGAGCACGAACTGCGTATCGCTCTGGTAGGCGTTGTGCTCCCACAGCCCGTTCGGGGTGACGACCAGCTTGACGTTCTGACCTTGCGACTGGGCAATCATCGAGGTGACCGGGGTGCCGAAATCGGTGACGTCGGAACGACGCTGGAGATGTTCGGGCAGCGAAGAGTCGAGAAATTCGACCACCAGGTTTCCGCCTTGCGGACGGATGTCGATGCCGGTATCCGCGCTCGAAAGCTGGACCACGATGCGCCCCTCGCCATCCTTGCCGCGACGGAACGCGATGTCCCGAACGGTCTTGGCCGTGGCGACATGATCGGCCCGCGGCGCCGCGAAGTTCGCCAGCGCGGCGCCGACCGCGGTCGTGGTGACGGTCTCGCGTATGATCGGAGTCAGTACGATGATGACGTCACGTCCCTCCACCCGCGTTTCGTACGGTGATACGCGGGTGAGGTTCAGCACCAACCGGGTGCGGTCGCCGACCTGCACGATGTTGGCACTGAGGAGATCGCCCTGCGAAATCGTCTGCTGTGTCCGCCCGAGGCCGTTGGCGGTGTCCGGAAAGTCGAACGCGATACGCGCCGGCTCGGCAATGCTGAAACTCGCCGGTGGATCGTTCAGTTGGGATCTCATCCGCATGCGAACGTAGGTCGAACCGCCCTGCTCGACCACTTCGAGACTTTCGATCTGGTTGCTTGCGGAGGCCACCGCCCCCGAGTCACCGGCCGGATCCTGGGCAAAGATGGCAGGCACCGGCGCAACGAGCAGGCTAGCCGCAGCAACGAGCGCCATCATCGTTTTACTTGTCATGGTCAACTCCTATTGCTCCTGCAATAGCAACTTGCTGGTGCGTTCCACCCAGTCACCGTTCATGTCTTCAACCATTTCCAACAGGCTCAGTTCTGTTTCCTGGATATCGGTCACGACCCCGTAATTCTGACCGAGATAATTGCCGACCTTGATCTGGTACAGGGCCTGATCAACCCTGATCAGCGCATTCGTTTCATTGCCGCGCGCAAGCACGCCCACCATTCCGAGCGATTCGAGCGGATAGGCCTCCAGTGGCTCCTTGGGTCGGTTCAGGTCGGGACCACCGCTGACCACCTCGGCGCGTGCCTCCGGCACGATGCGGTTCGGCTCGAACGGGCTGACGGCGCCGGCCACTTCGTAGCTGAACACCGGAAAAGGCTTCATCTCGGGCAATGGCTTCACGCCGCCAACCATCGTCCGCTCCTGCTGGGCCATCCATTGCGTGATGTTGTCCTTCTCGCCGCTGCAGGCGACGAGAGACAGGGCACCGAACAGTATGACCGCATCCCTGAGATTCATTTTACTTGCGCCCCTGTCTGTCCTTCTTCTCCTGCTCCTGCTTTTGCCGCTGCAGGGCAAGCTCCTCTTCATCCAGGTAACGGTAGGTGACGGCCTTCGCCTCCATTTTCAGCGGACCGCCGTCGAGGCGTGTGAGCGAAACATCGTTCAGGGTCACGATCCGCGGCATCTGCGCCACATCGCTCGCAAAGGCGCCGAAATCGTCGTACTCGCCGACGATGCTGACTGCAATCGGCATCTCGGCGTAGAAATCCTTGACCACGTCGGCGCCGGGTTTGAAGAGTTCGAAGCTCAGGCCCCGGCCGAGCCCGGCCTGATTGATATCGGCGAGCAGGGAGTCCATCTCGGCACGATTCGGCAGTTGTTTCAACAACGCCCCGAACTGGCGATCGGTTTCCTCGAGCTGCCGGCGATACTCGTGCAGATTGACCGCCAGACGCTTCTTGGCGGCCCAGTCGAGGCGCAATTGCTGCTCTTCCGCCTCCCGCCGCGCCAGCAGGTCCGCCTGGTCGCGCCAATCGAACCACCATGCTGCCGCGATCGTCGCCACGAACAGGCTTATGAACACCGCCACCCGTGGTGCCAGTGGCCACTGCCCGGGGTCATTCTGATCGAGCCCCTTGAAATCACCCGCCAGCGCTTCGAAATCGATCTTCCTGCGCGTGAAGGGGGTCTTGCCGACGCTCATCGCACGGCCTCCGTAGCATCCTCTGCGCTGGCCTGCGTGATGCTGATGTTCAGCGAGAACTCACTCAGCCGACGGTTGTCCAGCGAAGCCGACTTGACCTCGATCAGACCCGGCCTTTCGAGGAACGGCGATTGGTCCAGGTTGCGCATCAGGTGAGACACCCGCGAATTCGACTGGGCATAGCCGGCAAGGGTGATGAGCGGCCCCGTCTGCTTGATCGACTTGAGATAGACACCATCCGGCACACTGCGCAGCAATTCGTTCATCAGGTGAACCGATTGCGACCGGTTGTGCTGCAAGGACTCGATCACCTGCTTTCTCTCGAGCAATGCATCGATCTGCTCACGCAGATTCTTGATTTCGGCTATCTCGGTGTCGAGATTCTTGATCTCGGTCTTGAAGATGTTGTTGCGCGCATCCTGCGCATCGACCGCCGACACGATCAAGGTATGCACCAGATACGCGATTGCTGCGCCGAGCACCACCACCAGCGCGGAAATCACGAAAAACTCGCGCTTGCGCTCCCGGCGCTTTTCCTCGCGGTGAGGGAGCAGATTGATGCGTATCATGCGTCGAATCTCCGCAGCGCGAGACCGCAGGCGACCATGAGGGACGGTGCCACCGCCTGCAGGCTCTTCGAGCGCACCTTGGAATTGGCCGCCATCGCCACGAACGGGTTCGCCACGACCGTCGCGACCTGGGTTCGCCCCCGGACCACGTCGGCCAGGCCCGGCATGACGGAACACCCGCCGGCCAGCACGATGTCATTCACCTCGTTATATTGGGTGGACGTGAAGAAGAATTGCAGCGCGCGCGAAATCTCGAGCGCAATGCTGTCGAGAAAAGGGCGCTGGAGATCCCGCTCATAGTCATCGGGAAGCTCGCCCGACAGCTTCGCCGTTTCGGCCTCTTCGAAGCTCATGCCGTACTGTCGCGAGATATCCTGAGTGAGCTGGTTGCCGCCTAGCGGCTGCTCGCGATTATAGAGTTGCCGGCCATTGCGCAGCATCGTCACGCTGGTGCCGGTCGCGCCCACATCGACGAGCGCGACGATCCGGTCACGCCCGCCCTCTTCCAGCTGCCGGCTCACCAATTCGAAAGCAGCCTCGGAGGCGAAGGATTCGACATCCACCACGACCGCCTTGAGGCCCGCGGCCTCGGCCACCGCGACGCGGTCCTCGACCTTTTCCTTGCGCGACGCGGCAATCAGGACTTCGACATCGTCGGAGCTTGCCGGCGACGGGCCGATCACCTGAAAGTCGAGATTGACTTCGTCCAGCGCAAATGGAATGTATTGATTGGCCTCGGACTCGACCTGGAATTCCATGTCCTGCTCGCGCAGCCCGGCCGGCAGGACGATCTTCTTTGTAATCACCGACGACGCCGGCAATGCCACCGCAACCTGCTTCACACCGGCGCCCATTCGGCGCACCGCCCGCTTGATCGCTTCGCCGACACCTTCGAGGCTGACGATGTTTCCGTCTACCACCGCATCGCGCGGCAAGGTCTCGATCGAAAAGCGCTCGACTCGAAAGCCATCCTTTTCGCTTCCCGACAATTCAAGCATCTTGACAGATGAAGATGAAATATCGAGCCCAACGAGCTGGCGAACCTTCGAACCGAACAGGCGGAAGTCTGTCACAAAGAAAATCCTTTCATTTCTTTATGTTACGCTCAAATGATACTTGCTTACTTTAAATGCTAGCAATAAACGATACAAAGTGTAAAGCAAAAGCTTGACAGAATGCACTGGAGCAGTTCGCCCCCCCTCCGTATAATCCGGCCTTTGCCAGCTTCCTGGATTCTTGATGCGCTGGGTACTCTATCCCCTGACCCTGTTACTCGTGCTGATCGTCGTCGGGCTGGCTTCGGTCGGGACCGCGATCATGTTCGCCTGGCCCAAGCTGCCGTCGCTCGAAGTCCTCACCGACTACCGACCCAAAATTCCGCTGCGAGTATACACGGCCGATGGTTACCTCATCGGCGAGTTCGGCGAGGAACGGCGGGCGCTCGTGGGCATTTCCCAAGTTCCCGACATCCTCCGGAAAGCCATCCTCGCTGCCGAGGACGAACGGTTCTATGAACACCCGGGAATCGACGTCATCGGGCTCGGCCGGGCCGCATTCGCCAACCTGGTGAGCGGCGAACGGGGCCAGGGCGCTTCGACCATCACGATGCAGGTCGCGCGCAACTTCTTCCTGTCACGCGAGAAAACCTATAACCGCAAGCTCTACGAGGTGCTGCTGTCGCTCAAGATCGAGCACAACCTGACCAAGGACCAGATCCTCGAGCTGTATCTCAACCAGATCTTCCTGGGGCAGCGTGCCTACGGTTTCGCTTCGGCCGCGCGCATCTACTTCGGCAAACAACTCGACGAACTCAATCTTGCCGAGGCGGCGATGCTGGCGGGACTGCCGAAGGCGCCATCGCTGTTCAACCCGGTCACGAATCCACGGCGGGCCACGCTTCGCCAGCAATACGTATTGCGCCGCATGCTCGAGGCGGGCTTCATTTCCCAGGACGACTACCTCGCGGCACGCGACATGCCGGTTCCGCTGGCCGCCACGCGCGCATCGCCGGCCACCTCCGGTGCCACCGGACCGGCCTCGCTGCATGGGGACGACGTGGCCGAGATGGCCCGCCTGATGGCCGTCGAGCAGTTCGGCGACGAAGCGCATCAACTCGGCATCCGGGTCGTCACCACGATCCGGATGGCTGACCAGATCGCCGCCTACCGCGCGCTACGCAAAGGGGTGCTCGACTTCGACAAGCGCCGTGGCTACCGTGGCCCGGAGTCGTTCGCGGATCTCTCGGTATCGGGCAGGGACGAAGCAAACCTCGATGAATTACTGTCCGAGTCGCGCGACTACGACGACCTGCTCGTAGCGATCGTGGTCGAAGCCTCGCCCAAGCGGGTGAAGGTCTATCGCCACGGCGGCTTCATCGAGATCACCGGCGCCGGCCTGGCATTTGCCGCGCCCATGCTGAACGAGCGCGCGCCACAGACTCGGCGGATTCGCCCCGGCGCGATCGTGCGCATCCGCGACACCGGCGAGAAGGGCTGGGAAATCCTGCAACTCCCCGAGGTCGAGGCCGCGGTGATCGCGCTCGACGCCGATACCGGTGCGGTGCGCGCCCTGGTGGGCGGATTCGACTTCCGGCGCAGCAAGTTCAATCATGTGACCCAGGCCCTGCGGCAGCCGGGCTCCAGCTTCAAACCCTTCATCTATTCGGCGGCCCTCGAAAAAGGGTTCTCGCCGGGCCAGTACGTCGAGGACTCGCCGCTCTACTTCCCGGCCGGCATCACCGGCAGCAAGGCCTGGGAGCCCAAGAACTACGACGGCAAGTTCGAAGGACCGATGACCATCCGGGATGCGCTGGTCAAGTCGAAGAACATGGTTTCGATACGCCTGCTGCAGGCAGTGTCACCCGCGTTCGCACAGGAGTACATCACCCGCTTCGGTTTCGAAGCCGAGCAGCATCCCGCCTATCTCACGATGGCGCTCGGCGCAGGTGCGGTCACCCCGTGGCAGGTCGCCGGCGCCTATGCCGTGTTCGCCAACGGCGGCTACAAGGTCGAGCCCTACATCGTTAGCGAGATCATCGACGGCAACGGCCAGACCGTTGCGCGGGTCGACCCACCGATGGCCGGCGGTACCGCGCCCCTCGCGATCGATCCGCGCAACGCATGGCTGATCGACTCGATGCTTCAGGACGTGGTCCGCCGCGGCACCGCCACCCGCGCCAAAACCCTCGGGCGCAATGACCTGGCCGGCAAGACGGGCACGACCAACGATTACGTCGATGCGTGGTTCGCCGGCTACAACCCGGACATCGTCGCGGTAAGCTGGATGGGCTATGATCAGCCACAAAACCTGGGCAGGGGCGAAACCGGCGGGCGGGCCGCCCTGCCGATCTGGATCGACTACATGCGCGCGGCACTCAAGGACGTACCACAGCGCGAACGCACCCGGCCCGCAGGACTCGTGTCACATCGCAATGAATCGACCGGCAGCGTGGACTTCCACTATCGCGAAAACCCGCCGCCCGCGCCACTCGCACCAGCGCTTCCGGACATACC
Organism: Rhodocyclaceae bacterium UBA2346; assembly: GCA_002344625.1. Taxonomy (GTDB): domain Bacteria; phylum Pseudomonadota; class Gammaproteobacteria; order Burkholderiales; family Rhodocyclaceae; genus UBA2357. The sequence goes on from DDUE01000048.1 coordinate 22,196, forward strand.
GGAGCTGAGATACTTCATCGACGAAGCGCCCAGCCCGCCGGCCGGACAGGGAACACCCCAGACGCCGGCGCCAGTCGAAGAACGTGTGTTGAGTCCGCTGCGCTGACCGGCCGGTTTCAAGCGGGCGCGCGCACTGTCACCGGCGCCCCCGACTGCTCGCCGACGACCCGCTCCAGGAGCGCGTAAAGCTCGGCGCCGTCGCGCCCCGAAACCCAGGCGGCGGCCTCCGGGCGAAAGTGGAAACCACCGGACTTCGCCGCCACCCAGATCTCGCGGGCGGCCGTATGGCGGTTGATGATCACTTTGGAGCCGTTCTCGAACTCGACTTCGAGCACGCCGCCCGGTTTGCACTCGATGTCGAGTTCGGCCCCGCACCCTTCCAGTGCCTCTTCGATGCGCCCCAGTTCGGCATCGGCCAAGGCGTTGAACACGGACTCATCCATCATCTCTCCTTCTGTTACGATTGGGGCTTTTGGGTCAATCGACGCCATGCGCTTTTCGACCATCATCGCCTTGGTGGGTTGCGCCGCACTCCTCAATGCATGCGGAATAAAGGGGCCGCTCGTCCTGCCGCCGCCCGCGGGGGCAGCCAGCCAGGCCAAGCCCGCCCCGGCCACCGATCATAGCAACAACGAAGCCCGCCCAACCTCTGCCGAACGACAATGAATCCTGACTTTCCCATCCCGACCCTGCGCCGGTCGGCCCGCGGCCTGACCCTGGAGGGCGCGGAACTCGCCGATATCGCAGCGCGCTTCGGCACGCCGACCTACGTCTATTCACTGGCGGCCCTTCGCGACGCGTTCGCCGCCTTCCAGGCCGCGCTTGCCGGGCGCCGATCGCTGGTCTGCTACGCGGTCAAGGCCAACTCGAATCTCGGCGTGCTCTCGGCTTTCGCACGCTGGGGCGCGGGGTTCGACATCGTTTCGGGCGGCGAGCTGGCACGCGTGATCGCGGCCGGCGGCGACCCGGGCAAGACAGTCTTCTCGGGCGTGGGAAAATCGGTGGAGGAGTTGCGCCAGGCACTGGAAGCCGGCATTCGCTGCTTCAACATCGAATCGGCGCCCGAACTCGAGCGGCTGAACACCATCGCGGGCGAGCTCGGCAAAACCGCCTCGATCGCATTCCGGGTCAATCCGGACGTCGACCCCAAGACCCATCCGTATATCTCGACCGGTCTGCGCAACAACAAGTTCGGCATTGCGTTCAGCGACGCCCGCGCACTCTACCGGCACGCAGCGACGCTTGCACACGTCCGCATCAGCGGCATCGCGTGCCACATCGGTTCGCAGTTGCTCGACCCGACGCCGATAGCCGAGGCGGCCGACAAGCTGCTTGCGCTCGTGGACGCACTGAAGGCGGACGGGATCACGCTGGACCACGTCGACTTTGGCGGGGGCCTGGGCATTCGTTACCGCGACGAGACACCGCCCACCGTGGCCGATTACCTGGCGCCGCTGATCGAGCGCATGGCGGATCGGCATGAGGAGATCTGCTTCGAGCCGGGTCGTGCCCTGGTCGGCAACGCAGGCCTGCTGCTGACCCGGATCGAATACCTGAAGCATGGTGACGAAAAGAACTTCGCGATCGTGGATGCGGCGATGAACGACCTCGTACGCCCCGCGCTCTACGACGCCTATCACGAGGTCGCCGCCGTCGTTCAGCGCGACGTACCGGCGGAAACCTTCGAGATCGTCGGCCCGATCTGCGAAAGTGGCGACTTCCTCGCGCATGATCGCAGCCTGGCCGTGCAGCAGGGGGATTTGCTGGCACTACTGTCGGCCGGCGCCTATGGGATGGGCATGAGCTCGAACTACAACAGCCGCGCGCGCGCCGCCGAGGTGATCGTGGACGGCGGGCGGACGATTCTGGTGCGCGAGCGTGAAACGATCGCGGCCCTGTTCGCGCTGGAACGCCCACTGCCGCAAACCTGACGACGCACCACGCAGGCGGCGCGGCGTCAGCTCGAAGGCGGCGCCTTGGCCTCGTGCCTGAGCCGCTCGGATTCTTCGATCAGTGCCTTGCCGAACGCTTTCCAGACCGGTCCGCCATGCGTGTGCACACCTTGCTCGGCGCTCTCTTTCATCGTGCGCAACATCAAGATCGAGAGCGCATAGAGCTCGACCAGCATCTTCTGGCGCGGGTCCGGCGAATGCAGCTTGTCCAGATTAAACTCGGGAGAGCGCTGCAGCGCGTCGCGCGCATAGCGCCGCAGGCCTGCCGCATCGTCCCAGTCGATTCCGAGCGCGATCCCGCGCCTCACGATCTCCCGCTCCAGATCCTCCGCGTCACGCGCAAAATGGCCAAAACCGCTCATCGAAGAATTCCGCCAAATCCCTGGTTGAATACAGCGCTCGCCGTCGCACCACCGAATGACGACACACTTGCCTGCATCACCAATGATGCGACACAAGGCTGAGACCATGCAAACCGCTCCACGATCGAATACCCTCGGCCGATGCACCAAGGCCCGCTCAGGCTCCGCCGGACGCACACGGGCCGCGCTGGTTCGCGGCCTGACTGCGATTGCACTGTGTCTCGCCCCGCTGTCCGCCACGTGGGCCGGGCTGCCCGCAGCCGTCAGCGCAGCGCTGGCACAGGCCGGCATCCCCGAATCGAGCGTCGGCATCTGGGTTCAGCCCGTGGACGGGGCTGTGGCGAGCCTTGCGGTGAACGCCGACCAGCCCATGAATCCTGCCTCGGTGATGAAGCTCGTGACGGCTTTCGCGGCCCTCGAGCGCTTTGGTCAGGCGCACACCTGGGACACCCGCATCGCGACCCGCGGCGAGATTCGCAATGGCATTCTCTACGGCGACCTGCAGATCATCGGCAGCGGCGATCCCTTCCTGGGTGTGGAGCGGCTGTGGAAACTGCTCAGGCAGGTACTCGCGCTCGGCATCCGCGAGGTACGCGGCGACATCGTTCTCGATGCCAGCGCGTTACGCCTGCCGCGCCATGATCCGGCCAGCTTCGACGGCAAAGGCCTGCGGCCCTACAACAGCGGCCCGCATGGCTTGTTGCTGCATTTCAACACGCTCAACCTGGCGCTGCTGCCCGGGCCAGCCGGGAGCGGCGTGGAAGTGGTACCGAGCCCGCCGCTGGCGGGGCTGGTGATCGTCAATCGGCTCACCGCTTCGGCAGGCGCATGCGGCGTGTGGCACGAAAAACTCGACGCCCGGCTCGAGCGGCACGACGACGCCCAGACACTGGTGCTGCTGGGCAGCATGCCGTCGAGTTGCGGACGCCGCGACTGGAGCGCCGCCCCCCTGCCGCCGGACGCCTTCGCTGCGGCGCTGATCGAGGGTTTGTGGAGCGAACTCGGGGGGCGACTGGGCGGCACAGTCCGCGATGCCCGGGCGAGCGACGGCAAACCTCTACTGACCGACACGTCGATCGCACTCGCAGACATCGTGCGCGAAATGAACAAGTGGTCGAGCAACGTGATTGCACGGCAATTGATCGCCAACCTGGGCACGGACGACCCGGGCTCGCCGGACATGGTCGCGAGCGGCATCGCGGTGGCAAAGGCCCAACTCGAAAACGCCGGAATCGACACGACCGGGCTGGTGATCGAGAACGGCTCGGGCCTGTCGCGTGTCGAGCGCATACGGGCGGACAGCCTCGGCCGCCTGCTGGTAACCGCCTGGCAACGCCCCTTCATGCCCGAGTTCATCGCCGCGATGCCGATCGCCGGTCTGGACGGCACCGCCCGCCGGCGTCTCGCCGACAGCCCCGCGCGCGGTCAGGCGCACATCAAGACCGGCACCATCAACGGCGTACGCGCCTTTGCCGGCTATGTACACGACCGCCGGAACCGCCGCCATGTCGTGGTGATGATCATCAACCACCCCGAAGCGGCCACCAGCCGTGCCGCGCAGGACGCCTTGCTGGAATGGGTATGGAACACGCCGTGAGCATGCGCCGGCCCAACTGCTGCGGCGTAGCAGCCTCCGGCAACCCGATCAGGGCCGCGCGGCCATCGGCATCGGCCGTTGCTGGCCCAGCGCCCACCAGCCGCGCGCGACCCGGTACGACACCCACACGCTGGTGATCAACAGCAGCGCGAGCCCGAACAGCACGCCAACCACGCTGACGATCAGCATCACACCGATCAGCGCCCACAGCAGGGCGTACCAAAAAGTGCGAATCTGCCAGCCGAAGTGACTGTCGAGCCAGGTTCCCCTGGCCTCGGCACGCTTCAAATAGTTGATCAGCACCGCCGCGATCGACGGAAGGCTGGCTAGAAAACTGCCCAGCACCGATGCCGCGCCGATGACCCCGGTCACCACGGCAAAGGCATGCAAGGCATAAACGAGATGGGTATAGGTGACCAGGTTGCCCGTCGTGCCCCCCGGGCCTGCTGCTGTGCTCATCGGATCTCCTCGTACGTTCGACTCCTTACCGGCGCGAACGGCTACAGCCCCAGCGCCGACCACATTTCATCCACGCGTTGCCTGACCGCCGTGTCCATCACGATCGGGCGCCCCCACTCGCGCTGCGTCTCACCCGACCACTTGTTGGTTGCGTCCAGCCCCATCTTGCTGCCCAGGCCGGCCACCGGGCTGGCGAAGTCGAGATAGTCGATCGGGGTATTGTCGACCAGCACGGTATCGCGCGTGGCATCGATGCGGGTGGTCATCGCCCAGATCACCTCCTTCCAGTCGCGGATATTCACGTCGTCGTCGACCACGATGATGAACTTGGTATACATGAACTGGCGCAGAAAGCTCCAGATGCCGAACATCACACGCTTGGCATGCCCCGGGTATTGCTTGCGGATGCTCACCACGGCGAGGCGGTACGAGCAGCCTTCGGGCGGCAGGTAGAAGTCGACGATCTCGGTGTATTGCTTCTGCAGCAAGGGCACGAAGACTTCGTTCAGCGCCAGCCCGAGCATCGCCGGCTCGTCGGGCGGCTTGCCGGTATAGGTGGAATGGTAGATCGGGGCGCGCCGCATCGTGATCCGTTCGATCGTGAACACCGGGAACTCAGAGACTTCGTTGTAGTAGCCGGTGTGATCGCCGTAGGGGCCTTCGGGCGCGGTTTCGTCGGGATGGATCACGCCTTCGAGCACGATCTCGCTCGAAGCCGGAACCTGCAGGTCGGAGCCGATGCACTTCACCAGTTCCGTCTTCGCCCCGCGCAAGAGCCCGGCGAACTGGTATTCCGACAGCGAATCCGGCACCGGCGTGACCGCCCCCAGAATGGTCGCGGGATCGCAACCCAGCACCACCGCGACCGGGAACGGCTCACCCGGCGAAGCCAGCTGGTGGTCGCGAAAATCGAGCGCGCCACCGCGATGCGCCAACCAGCGCATGATGACCTTGTCGGGCCCGAGCACCTGCTGGCGGTAGATGCCCAGGTTCTGCCTGCGCTTGCCGGGCCCGCGAGTCACCACCAGCCCCCAGGTGATCAACGGCGCCGCGTCGCCGGGCCAGCAGTGCTGGATCGGCAGGCGCGCCAGGTCGACCTCGGCCCCGGCCAGCACCCGCTCCTGGCAGGGCGCCGAACGTACTTCGCGCGGTGCCATGTTGAGCACCTGTTTGAAAACCGGCAGTTTCTCCCACGCATCCTTCAAACCCCTGGGCGGTTCCGGCTCCTTCAGAAACGCCAGCAACTTGCCCACTTCGCGCAGCGGCGTCTGCCAATCCCCATTCGCCGCAATGTCCTCGCCCATGCCCATCGCGACCCGTTGCGGAGTGCCGAACAGGTTCGCGAGCACGGGAATGTCATGTGCGACACCGCAGGTGTGGGGCTTCTCGAACAACAGCGCCGGGCCGCCGGCGCGCAGCACCCGGTCGGCGATCTCGGTCATTTCGAGATGGGTATCCACCGGGATGGCGATGCGCCGCAGTTCGCCGCGCGCCTCCAACTGGGCGACAAAATCGCGTAGATCCTTGTAGTTCATGGTTTTCGTTCTGTTCCGACACAAGAGGCCACGTCGCGCCCGACCCCGCTCGCCAAGCCACAGCTCACGGGCAAAGCGTACGCTTCGCGCAGTGTCGCATACGGGCGCCCCAAACAACCCGAGTTTTCGAGCGAGTTCCGCCACCCAAAGATGACAGCGACCGAGTTCGGTTCAATTCATCCGACAACGCACCGATTTTCCCGGCTGGGTTACCCCATTCTCCCCTCGAATCGCCTCGAAAATCGGCGATTCGGCCCATTTGGGCCTCAGAAGGTCTCGATGCCTGCCTTTCTGAAATACACCAACCGCTTCAGGTTATAGCAGGCGGCCTCGATTGCCGCGGATCAGTGGGATCACTTCGACCATGGAGAGAAGTGGGTGACGTCGTTGCAACAGACGACCCAACGTCCGACTCACACCCGGAAACCCCGCAGATGTTCGACGCCACTCACGTTCCGCTCGGCATAGCGTCGGCCTACGCGCTGGATGGCAGCAATGTGCTCGATAGAATCCATCACCTGCACGTTCTCCGCCTTCACGTCATGCAGACCCAGCGCATCCAGCCCGGCGCGCGTCACGTCCGGATCGTAGCGAAGGTAGGCGAACTGCTTCGGCCCGGTCCAGTTGGAGGTGCCGGGCGCGCACAGCATGTCGCCGATTTCACGGTCGAGCGGCGCGCCGCAACGGCATTCGCCCAGCATCCGGCAGGCCATGTCCCAGCCGGCGGAAGCGGCGTTCATCAGCGCCGAAGGGATGTTCTTCGCGTGGTCCAGCAGCCACAAATCGCCGGCCTCCAGGTCCGGGCGTGCTTTCGCCGCGCTGCCGGTGCCCACCGACACGATCAGCATCCTGTCAGCGCCGGTCGCCCAGTTCACCCCGTAGAGTGCCGTGGTCGCCATCAGGAAGGCGAGGAAAGCCGGGTTGTTGTAGGTCGTCACGCCGCCATCGACGAACACGAACTGGTATTCCTTGTCCGTACCCTCGGCGAAAGTCACCACCTCCGGCGGAAAGAAGGTCGGTGCCGCCGTACTGGCACGCACCAATTGCCACAGCGGCAAATCGAGATTGCAGTCCTTGCGGTCGCGCTGGTTGTATTTCGCCAGCGGATGGTTGGAGACCGGCCACGGCGAATCGGTGCTGTGGTTGCGCATCACCATCATCAGCAGCGTCTTCAGCCCCGCATCGCCCAGGGTCGCCGGCTTGGCGTCGGCCGCATGGCCGAGCGCGCGGTTGAGTTCGGCGCGCAGCTTGCGCGCCAGCGGCTCGTCCCGGTAGCTGTAGCGCAGCCGCTTGAACAGGCTCGCCTTGTCGAACATCTGCGCGCCGCTGTCCACATAGAACGTGCGAATCCGCTCCATCGACATGCCGGCCGAAACGCAGGCCGCGATGATCGCCCCGGTGCTGGTGCCGCAAGCGAAATCGAAGTAATCGGCAAGCACCAGATCGGGCTTTCCCAGCGCCGCGCGCAGGTCGGCTTCCAGCTTCGCCAGAATTTCCACGCTGATCAGCCCCAGGATGCCACCACCGTCGCAGGCGAGGATTTTCTTGGGTCCAGATGATTGGATGCGGCTGAGCAGGCGACTGGACATGATCTACTCCTTGGTTTCATCCCGGCGGGAGAAGTGGCGGAACATCGGCTCCGCCGGGCTGCCAGGACAGAGTTCAGGGGGTGTTTTCGCTTCGGCATCGTCGGGCGAAATCGGCAACCCCGGGCACTGGCAGATGTAGTCCTCCTCCGCGGAGATCCACTGCTGCCATTCCTTGCGGCTCATGTTGCGGGTGAGCTTGCTGCAGAGTTCGTCAGCGAAGGCGGCGGGGCCGATCCAGATACTGTCTGCGATACCACTACCACTAGTAACAATTCGTCGACCATCCTCGCTAAATTGCACACCCCATAAAAAACCGATGTTCTCCACTATCATTTCCCCCACCAGATGGAGGGTTGCGGCATCCGAAAAGCGTATCATCCCGTCCGCCCTGCCGGAGGATAGGATCAAACGACCATCCGGGCTGAAGGCCACACCCACCACCGCACCGTCGTGCTTCTCGGGGAGCTCTCCTAGCATTTGACGTGTCCTGACATCCCACAACCTTACGGTGCCGTCCCCACTACCCAAGACAATTTGATGGCCATCTGCGCTGACAGCGACGCTGCGCACGGCTTTAGCATCCAGTTCTTTCTCCCTATGCGACAGAACGATTAGTTCCTGAGCAGTGCTGCTCTCCCATACGCGCACCATTCCGTCGTCGTGGCCAGAAACCGACCAGCGGCTGTCTGGTGTTAAGAGCAGGGTTTTGTCTTCGTATCCGTCGGGTAGGACACTCAGTGCTTTACGAGTCTTGGCATCCCACACGCGCACAACCCCATCGTCGCCACCAGAGATGATCCAGCGGCCATCCGGACTAAAGGCTACGCTTCTCACCGGTCCGCTATGCTCCGCAAGCGGTGTGTCCAACCGATGAATAATCTCAGACTCCCACACCACCTTACTCCCTGCATCATAGATGGAATCAGGGCGGGTGACGCTCACGCTCCACAGGCGTACCGTACCGTCCTGACCGCCAGACACGATCTGGCTACCATCCGAGTTGAAGGCCACACTTCGCACCCATGTCATTTGATCCACTTGGTTTCTCAATTTGCCGCTCTCGCCATCCCATAGGGATAGCTCGTGGTCGTCACTTCCGCCGGAAACGATCAATCTGCCATCTGGGCTGATCGCAACGCTCAGCGCAGAGAAATGCGTAGAATCAGTTTCAACCCATTGATTATTTTCTGCATTCCATATATACACCATACCGTTCTCATGACCCAGCACAACTCGGTTACCCCCTGCGTTAACAGCCACGCTTAGGACACCGCCTCCTACAGACTGGTCATGCTCTTGATCAAATAGGAGGTACTCGACGCCGGTCCGAACATCCCACAGATTTACTCGACCATTCAGGCCCCAGACGACCCGGCGACCATCCTTACTGATGGCTATGCTTCTTACAGGTTCTTCGTCATCATTGGGCCATTCCATTTCTACTAAAAGAGTTTCTGCATCCCATAGGCAGAGCCCGTCTTCACCACCGGAGGCAATCCAGCGACCATCCTCACTGGCGGCAAGGCTAAGTACTGACAGATCACCTCTCTCCAGCCGTGCCATCGGTTGACCGGTTTGGGCACTCCACAAACGCACCCCGTTCTCTCCTCCCGAAATGATCTGGTGGCCCTCAGCAGTGAAGGCCACCGCGTTGATTTGATGTCCGACAGGGATCAACCGTCGGAGATGCCAGCGCTGCTTCAACACATTCAAAAGTGCCTCATACACATGCCCAGGCGCCAGCTTTGCTGCGGCAAGCACCTGCAGCATGGCACGTTCGTCGCCCCCGCTGCGCGCTCCGCTCAGCATCGCTTCCGCATGTGCAGCCAGGCGTTGCGCGTTGGCGCGTCGTGCCAGTTCTTTCGTATGCAACTCGGACGCCAGCGCACGTTGCTCGGACAAGTACGCCCGCCCAAATGCCCCGACGGCCACTACCGCCACCAAGCCGACGGCCATGAGCGCCCGAAAGAACTTCCGCCTCCCGGCCTCTGCTTCATGCCGAGCCTGTTCCTCGGCTGCAGCACGTCTCTCTGCTTCGTGCCGCGCCTGTTTCTCGGCTTCAGCTCGCGTCTCTGCTTCCTGTCGCACCCGCTCCTCGGCTACAGCACGTGTCTCAGCTTCCTGCCGCGCTTGTTTCTCGGCAGTAGCGCGGGTCTCAGCTTCCTGCCGCGCCTGTTCCTCGGCAGCAGCACGCGCCTTCTGCTCATGAACCAAGCGTTGCGCCGCTTCGAGTTCGGCCTGCCGACGCCTTGCTTCCTCTTCACGCTTCGCGTTCTCGCGCAGGCGTGACGCCTGCAGGAAGCCGCTGCAGGCCGCGAGAGATTCCCTGAATGCAGGTCTGGCGGCGAGCTTTTCGGCGATGCCCAGCCGCTCGCCTTCCATCAGCCAGGCGTCCTTGCGCCCGATCTTCTCCCAAGCCCGCATGTCGCGTTCGAGCACAGCGGCGTCTTTCAGGTTTTCGCGCTCGGTAACCAGCCATTCGGCCAGCACGCTCCATTGCCGCAGCAAGGCCTCGTGAGCGACCTCGACGACGGTTTCACCCTCGCGCCGGTCGGTCAGCAGCAGGCGTTTTTCGGCAAGTGCGCGGACCAGCTCATGCGCCTTTCGCGGCAGACTGGCCAACTTGGCGACGCGGCGCATCGGCTGATCATTGCCGGGGTTGATGGTGGCCAGCCACGGAATGAAGGCATCGTGCAGCAGCTTCAGTTGCCGCTCACGAGTCGGTTCGTCGCCGGAAAGAACCGACTCGGCCTCGGTGCGGATGATCTCGGCGAAGCCGCCCATCCTGCGGTATTCGTCCAGCCGCAGGCCGCCGTCGCTGCCGTAGTCGCGATGCAGCCGCGCAAGGGTGAGCCCGAGCAGCGGCAGGGTGTCGCCGCCCCTGTTGCATTCGGCGACCAGTTCCTCGACCAGTTCGGGTTCGATCACGAGCTTGCGGCCTTCGGCGGTGGCGCGCTTGGCCGGGCCGGTGATGACGTCGCGGAAGCGCGTGGCCGGCATCGGCTTGAGGTCGTCGAACACCACGCTCTGCAGGTCGCGCAGTTCCGCCGCCGTCTGCAGCGGCTCATAGCGGTCCGAGCGGATGGTGAAGACCACGATCGGCGGGGAATCCACGAGGCCGCCGCGCAGCAGGTCGCCGATCAGACGCAGAAAGTCCCTGGCTTCATCGCTGGCATCGGCGTTGAACAATTCTTCGGCCTGATCCACCGGCAGGATCACGGTGGGTGGCGATGCCCCATCGGGCAGCCCGACGATGCGGCCGCGCGCCTGCGCGCCCAGTTGCCGCAGTACGTCCGCCAGGCCGTCGGCGCCTTGCAGGCGCGACTTGATGTCGGCAAGCGTGATCGCCGGCAGCTTCAGTGCGCACCAGGCAGCATGCAGTGCGTGTGCAAGCCCGCGTTCGCCGAACAGCGGCGCGCGCTCCGGCCGCAGCGGGGCAAGCGGCAGAAAATGGCGGTCGTCGCGCGCCAGCCTGGGCAGCAGGCCGGCGCGCAGGAAGGAGGATTTGCCGGCGCCGGAGGCGCCGAGGATGACGAACAGCCGCTTGTCCACCCCGCCGCGCATGCCGCGCAAGGCATCGAGGGCGCGCAGGATTTCGACATCGCGGCCGAAGAACATCGCGGCATCCGCAGCATCCAGCGGTTCTAGGCCGCGGTATGGCGCGCGCTGCGGATCGTTCGCAGGCGGCCAGGCAAAATAGTCCGCCGCCAGCCCTGCCTTGAGCAGGCCATCGTGCAGCCGGTTCAGACCATCGGCGAGGAATTCGATTCCTTCCGCCTTCTCGCGATGGGTGAAGCCGATTCTCTCGGTGGCTCCCTTGCCGACCAGGCGGCACAACTGCCATTCGGCAGTCATTTCGACGGGCAACCTGTCAAGCTCCACGTCCTTCAGCACCACGCCGAAGATCAGCTTGTGCAGGCTCTTGGCAAGCAGGAACTCGGCAAGACACCACTTCGACCTGGCCCAGTCCGGCGTGACGACGAACACGACCGCCTCGCAGCGATCCGCCGCCCTGCGCAATGCCTCCTGCCACCGCTCGCCTGCCGCAAGCCCGCGCTTCGGGTCGATGTCCAGAAAAACGTCGTCCCAGCCCTTGTCTGCAAGCCATTGCCTGAGGGCAAGGGCTTCGCGTTCGTCATGGCTGGAGTGGCTGAGGAAGATGCGTGACATGGTATTACCCCAGCGTCCGCGTATCGATCCAGTCCACCTGGCCGGTCCGCCGCTTCACCTCTTCATACATGTGCGCCGCACCGCCCGGGCCGTCACCGCCGCCGCCGTTCCACAGGCAGATGAAGCGCACCTTGTCCACGCCGAAGGCCAGCGCCGAATAGAGCAGCCACAGGTTGCAGCGTTCGAACGGGTCGACACCTTCGGGCAGGGGGCCGAGTTCGACCGGCATGATGCGCGGGACGATGGCCGCCCCCGCCTTGAGCGCAAGGTAGCGCTGTTTCCATGCGGCGCCATCGGCCGATGGCAGCATGGAACGCTGGATGAACTGCGGCTCGTCGAACGGCAGCAGGATCTGGCAGCGCACGCCGCGCTGGCGGCAGGTTTCGAGAAACAGCAGGTCGCCCCCGGCGGCGGCCTGGGCCAGGGCCAGATCACCGGGGCCGGCGTGGTGCCGGTCGAGCGCGGCGGCGATCTCCCGCGCGGCAGCGCCTTCCTTGTCCTGCGGGAAGCGCGGGCTGAGGCGGCCAGGCGCATCGATCATGTGGCCGCTGAACAGGAAGACCCGATCAGGCTGCGGGTCGTGAGGGCGCGAAAGCTTGGCAAGCGCCCGTTCGAAGGCCGCAATGCCGACCTCGACACATTCCGGGCGGTAGCCGAGATGCTGCAGCAGTTTCAGTTGCGCCAGGCAGGCGTTGAGCGCGAACCAGTCGTCCTTGCTGCGGGCGATGCACTCCTTGTAGGCCGAGGCCACCGATGCCGGCGTGCCGACGAGCACTTCGAGGTCGGCCAGCGTCGCTTTCGCCCAGAAGAGCCCTTCCTCGTTCTGCTCGCACTCGGCGGCGAAGCGTACCGCGCCGGGCATGAATCCGATCTCGCGCCGGTAGCGCCCGTCGCCCACGAGATTTTCGTGCAACAGCATCAGCGCCAGCGCATTGATCCCGGAATAGTAGTGCTTCGGATCGCTGCGGTAGGCTTGCCAGTAGCGCTCCACCGCGGCCCGCAGCAGGGCATCCTCGTAGGCGGCCTCGTGGCGCATGTTCTGCTGCGCCGCCCCGGCCTGCCGCCAGGAGCCGACCCAGGCATCCTTGTCGACCCGGCCCGACTGCGACAGCAGTTCGACGTCGCGGGGGTGCTGCTCCAGCGCTTTGCGATAGTGCTGGCGGGCACGTTCGAGCGAATGCCCGGGTGCACCAGCCAATGCCAGGCGCTGCAGGCAGATGCCTTTCTCGCGCAAGCCGACGAGATTCGCCGGATCGATTTCGAGCGCGCGCTCCAATTGTTCGAGGGCGAAGTCGAAATGCTCCGCCTTGCGCAAGGCCCGGCCGGCGCAAAGCCACGCTTCCGCCCGCAGTGCAGCGACGGGCGCCTCGTCGGCAAGCACCAGGATATCCCCCGCCCTCCTGGCCTTGCCGGCCAGCTCGATGCGGTTCAGCCATGCATCCTGCTTCTCCCAGAATTCCTCAATGGCGCCGATGCGCAGCGACTTCCAGTCGGGCTCCTTCAGGTTCGGCAGAAGCTGGTAGACCGGGCTGATCTTTCGCCCCGCCCACGACTTCATGGCTTCCCTGGCCATCGTCGTCAATGCCTGCCGGTCCGCCTCCAAGGTATCCGGGTGCGGCACGCCGGCATCGAGGCGATAACGCAGCTTGCGTTCGGTATACACGTCGAACGCCGTGGAAACCCGTCCGCCGCAGACCAGGATCACCCCACGGGCGCGCAAGGCATGGCGCACGCCCAGTTCATACCAGACGTTGGGGTTGTCCAGCGTGAGATCGGCCACCACCAGATCGGCCAGCAGAAGCTCCTGGAACATGTCGACGCGGATGTCGCCCGGGCGCTGTTCCTCGTCTGCCCGGAACGCCTCCAGCCCGGCGGCCTCCAGCGCCGGCCGCACATATTCGCCATAGATGCGGTCGAAATCGATGAGCTGCCCATCCGCGCCGGGCTTGCGGCCGAAAGGCATGGCAACGAAAGCATGTAATTTCATCGGATGCCTCGAATCTGTCCGACACAGAATCTATCCCATCAGGATATCAAGCGACCAAGATATCGACCTCAGAAGGCACTCCGCAAATGCGGGGTGCTCAAGATCGAATCCTGTTCAGTGCGGTCGACCATGTCCCGAATCTGCCCCACGACCTGCTCTGTCAACAGATGCTCTGCATCGATCTCCAGGCGCGGTAAATTCGTCGGCAAACCGACGCCCGAACTGCCCTGCTTCAAGGTATACGAAAGAAATATGGTTTCCAATGGTCGATCCCTCCCCTGCCCTTGCGGATGCGCTCCATTGCAGATGTTCCCGCGACACGGAGTCTTCAATATAAACGTCACTTGTCCCAGCATAGATGCGACATTTCGATCGCGCCACAACCCATGCAATGACAACGAGACAGATTGGCCTATCTCATTGTCCTGCATCGCAGCACGACGCAGGAATAGCGCAGCGATGAGCTTCACCGCCTACACGCCGACGGAGATGGAACACGCGGTCAAGACGCTGGCGGAGTTGTTGCGGAGCGTGTCCAAAGCGTTTCCCAATACTCGAAAGACATTCTCGAAAAACTGGAGCGGGGGTGGACTTAGATACCCAGAGGAGTCAAGCCCAGAAAACCTTGCAGATGCCTGGCACCACACACCTCCCGCTCGGTATAGCGTCGACCTACGCGCCGGATGACGGCGATACGCTTGATATTGTCATACAGAAGAACCAGCATAGGCAATACAAGCGCACGCCCCAAACCGCTCGCAGGGCGGACAGGATCAGGTACGCTGAGCGGTGGCATTCGACCACCACCTACCGGGAGACGAACATGGCCGGCTGGCGCACCCACCCGAAGAACACGCCCTACGCCGACGCTGCGATCCGCGCGCGACTGGCCGAACAGCTACCGCACTGGTCTCTCGAGGATGGCTGGATTCGTCGCAAGTACAAGACCAGCGGCTGGAAAGGCACGCTGATGGTGATCAACACCATCGGCCACCTGGCCGAAGCGGCATTTCACCACCCCGACATCGCCGCCTCTTACGCGTTCGTGATCGTCAAGCTAATGAACCACGAGGCGAAGGGGGTCACCGACAAGGATTTCGAATTGGCCCTCAAGATCGAAGAAGTGATCATGTGGCAACCCGGCCCGGACCAAGACAGCGCCCTGACCGGCACGCCTGACGATCCACGCTTCAAATACATCGAGTACGACTGACGTCCACGCGGCACCGCGCATCGTCCGAACCTGCCCCCGCGTCCGGACAAGCACCCGATTCATCCGGCCGGGACCGCGCTGGCACAAGCGTTCAAACACCCTTGAATACGGGCTTGCGCTTCTCCAGAAAGGCATTCACTCCTTCGACGAAATCCGCGCCCGCGCCACAGCGCGCAAAGGCCTCGGCCTCGCTCTGCAGCTGCGACTCGAGTTGGCCATCGAGGGCGCTGGCGAGCAGGTGCTTGATCTCGGCGTAAGCGTGGCGCGGACCCTGCTTGAGCCGCCGTACCAGCGCGTCGGTCTCGGCGTCGAGCACCTCGGCCGCCACCGACCGGGTCACCAGACCCAGGCGCACCGCCTCGGCGGCATCGAAACGATCGCCCAGCAACAGCAGCTCGATGGCCTTGCGGCGCCCGACCACCCTGGGCAGCAGGTAGGACATCCCGCCATCGGCCGGCAAGCCGATCGCCGAATAGGCGGTGGTGAACTTGGCCGAATCGGCGCACACGGCCAGGTCGCAGCCCAGCATCAGCGACAGCCCGAACCCGGCGCAGGCCCCCCTCACCTTGGCGACGACGGGCTGGTCGAGCCCCTGCAGAATCTCGACTGTCGGATTGATCAGGCGCTCTATCATCGCCCGGAACTCGACCAGCCGCGCTTGCGGCGACAGATGGAAATGGCGGGCGAAATCCTTCAGATCTCCGCCCGCCATGAAATGGTCGCCGGCTCCGGTGATCAGCACCACCGCCACATCCTCGCGATCACGCAGCTTGCGCGCGCAGGTATTGAGGTCTTCCATCATCTCGACCGACAGCGCGTTGAGCGCGTCGGGCCGATTGAGGGTGATGGTCGCGACGCCATCGAGGACGTCCAGCAATGCGGTATTGGCCATGAAGTGAAAACTCCGGTTAGGAACTTCGGAACGCGCCCGCCCGGCGCGAAATGCCGAGCCCGGGATTCTGTGTCGCCGCGCGCGCCGTGGCAAGCCCTCGGCCTTTCCGTGCTCGGCCCGATGCAGTCAGTCGTTCGGAATCGGGCGCTTGCGCCCCTTGTCATCGACCGCGACATAGGTGAGCGTGGCCTCCGTCACCTTGACCACGACCGGGTTCTCCGGATCGCGTTCGGCATAGACCTCGACATCGACCGTGACCGATGTGCGGCCGGCAGAGCGCACCTCGGCGTAAAAGCTCACCAGGTCGCCGACCGAAACCGGCTGCTTGAACAGGAACGCATTGACCGCGATGGTCGCGACCCGGCACTTGGCGCGGCGACGCGCCGGAATCGCGCCCGCGATATCGACCATCGCCATGATCCAGCCTCCGAAGACATCACCCGAAGGGTTCAGGTCGGCGGGCATCGTCATCACCCTCAGGGCGGGCTGCTTGTGCTCCGGCAAGCTAGCCGAGCCTTGAACCGATTCGGTCATCTGCTGTTCCTCCATGAATCGTCGCCTCCATCTTCTGGCCGCTACCCGCCAGCCCGTTTTCATCATACCTGCCGGTGGATGCGCCGGCATGCGCGTGCAGCGGACCACCCGAAAAAGGCGCGTAGCCGGTGCCGAAAATGATGCCCGCATCGGCCAGATCGGCATCCGCAACCACACCGGCGGCGACCAGGCGTTGCGCCGCGGCGACCAGCGGCGCGACGATCCGGGCGGCGAGGCCGTCCACCTCCACCGCGGCACCGCTCGCCTGCGCGCGCACCGGCTTGCCTTTCTCCCAGCGGTAAAAACCCTGCCCAGTTTTCTTGCCCAGTTGCCCCGCCTCGAAACGACTCATCAACGCGCGCGGCACTTCGGCCTGCGCTTCGCCCCCCAGGGCCGCGCCGGCGGCCACCGCGATGTCGAGCCCGACGGTGTCCACGAGCTCGATCGGCCCCATCGGCATGCCGAACGCGAGCAGCGCTGCATCGACGGTCTCGGGCGGCACGCCTTCATCGACGCAACGCAATGCCTCCAGCATGTAGGGGGCGAGCACCGCGTTGACCAGGAAACCCGGCGAAGACTTCACCGGCAGGGCCAGTTTGTCGAGGCCACGCACGAACGCGGCGGCATGCTGCAGCGCGGTGGCGTCCGATGCTTCGCCGGCCACGACTTCGACCAGCGGCATCTGCGCCACCGGGTTGAAGAAGTGGATGCCGACCAGGCGCGCGGGACCCGCAAGCACGCTCGCGATCTCCTCGATGCGCAGGCTCGACGTGTTGGTGGCGAGCAACGCGTCGGGCCGGGCCCGGGCCTCGAGCCCGGCGAACAGCGCCCGCTTGGCCTCGAGGCTTTCGGATATGGCCTCGATGATCACATCGGCGCGCGCCACGCCCGAGCCGTCCGGGTCGGCAATCAGGCGATCGAGGGCGAA
The DNA here is from genome assembly GCA_002344625.1 of Rhodocyclaceae bacterium UBA2346. GTDB lineage: Bacteria > Pseudomonadota > Gammaproteobacteria > Burkholderiales > Rhodocyclaceae > UBA2357. The sequence continues at coordinate 39,414 of DDUE01000048.1, forward strand.
GCGCTGCGCGCGCGCGTCGCCCCGATGCCTGCGCTCGAACAGCCCGGCGGCACGCGCCACCGCCGGCGCGATCCGGTCCACACCCTGGTCCTGCAGAGTCACGGTCAAGCCGCGCAGCGCGCACAGGGCGGCGATATCGCCGCCCATGACGCCCGCACCCACCACATGCACATGCCGCGGCGAAAACGCCACGCCCTTGCCGAAGCCCTTGAGACGATCCTGCAGCAGAAACACCCGTATGAGGTTCCGCGCCGTCGCCGACCCAAGGATCGACTCCAGCGCGGCGGGATGATCCGCCGGCACGGCCAGCGCATTGCCACCGAATCCGGCCCAGACATCGACGATGGCCCAGGGGGCGGGATAGTGCGCCCGGCGCACCCGGGAGGCGAGCTGGTGGCGCGCTCTGTGCGCCACCAGCGGCTTGAGCGGACCGTTCAGGATGCGCGCCCCCCACCCCGAACGGTGCGGTGCCCGACCCGACAGCACCAGCATGTTCGCGGCATTCTCCATCACCCTCGCCGGCAGACATTCGTCGGCCAGGCCGAGCTTCTTCGCCTTGCGCGCATCGACCCCGCGCCCGCTCAGCATCAGGTCGAGCGCCGCGCCCGGCCCGATCAGGGCGGGCAGGCGCTGCATGCCGCCCCAGGCGGGCATGATGCCCAACATGACCTCCGGCAGGGCCAGGCGGGTGGCGGGTTCATCGACCACGATGCGGTACCGGCAGGCCAGCACCAGTTCGAGCCCCCCGCCCATGCAGTGTCCGCGAATCAGCGCGAGAGTCGGAAACGGGAGGCGCGCGAGCCAGTTGAACAGCGACCAGCCACGCTCGACGAGATCGCGCGCCTCCGCAGCCGAGCGGATGCGTGTGAACTCGTCGATATCCGCGCCGGCGATGAAGCCGGCCGGCTTGGCCGAGGCGATCACGAGCCCGCGCGGCGGCGCCTGCTCGAGCGCGGCGAGTGCGGCGGCAAGCTCGCCGAGCACCTCGCGCGACAAGGTATTGGTACTGGCCCCGGCCTTGTCGAGCTGCAGCCACACGACGCCATCGGGGCGGCGCACGAGAATCAGATGCCTGTAGTCGGCGTTCATTCGATCGTCTCCACCAGCATGGCCCCCCCCTGGCCGCCGCCTATGCACAGGCTCGCCAGGCCGCGCCGCAGCCCATCACGCCGCAGGGTAGCAAGCAGATGCAGCACGATGCGGACGCCGCTCGCCCCCACCGGATGGCCGAGCGCGATGGCCCCGCCATCGACGTTCAGGCGCTCGCCGGCGATCATGCCAACCGGCTGCTCGAGGCCGAAATGCGTCCGGCAGTAGTGTTCGTCATCCCAGGCACGCAGGCACGCGATCACCTGGGCCGCGAACGCCTCGTTGATCTCGAATCGGTCGATGTCGGCCAGCGACAAATTCCGCCGCTGCATGATCGGCGTCATCGCATGTATCGGCCCCAGCCCCATCTGCGCCGGGTCGAGTCCCGCCCACTGGCTATCTACGATCTCGCCGATCGGCGCCAGTCGGTGGCGCTCGAGCGCCGCTTCCGACGCGAGCACCAGCCATGCCGCACCATCGCTGATCTGGGAGCTGTTGCCTGGCGTCACACGCCCGTATGTGCGGTCGAAGAACGGCTTCAGACGCGCGAGGCTTTCGAGCGACGAGTCGCTCCGCACGCCGTCGTCATGCGCATGCAGCGTGCCATCGCAATCGATCAGCGCCCGGATCTCGTCCAGGCGTCCGGCGTCGCGCGCCGCTACGGCGCGCATGTGGCTGCCTACCGCATAGGCATCCATGTCGGCACGCGTGATGTCGAAGACATGGGCCAGATTCTCGGCGGTCTGACCCATCGACTGGCCCACGACCGGGTCGGTCAAGCCTTTCACGATCCCCAGCACCGGCGCGAGATGGCGGGCCGGGAAGCGCCGCAAGGCGGCCGCCCTGGCCGCGACGCTGCGCGCGGCATGCCAGTCGGCGAGCCAGCGCACCATCGCATCCGAAAACAGCACCGGCGCGCGCGACAGTGCATCGACACCACCGGCCAGCACCAGGTCCGAGCAGCCCAGGCGGATGTTGACGACGGCCGAATCGAGCGCCTGCATGCCGCTTGCACAGTTGCGCATCACCGTCCAGCCGGGTACGCGATGACCGCAGCCCATGCGCAAGGCGACCACGCGCCCGATATTGACCTCGTCGGGTGACGGGCTGGCACAGCCGAGGATCACCTCGTCGAGTTGATCGGGTGCGAACCGCTGCCGACTCAGCAAACCCGCGCCGGCGGCGGTCGCCAGATCGGCCGCCGCGAATGGCCCGGGACGATTGCGCGCCTTGAGAAACGGCGTTCGCGCGCCATCGACGATGAATACCCTGCGCATTTCCACCCCCATTCAGGCTACCCCATGCAGCGCCGAATCGCCGTGCTGCCCGCTTGGCGACACGGCCCCGGCGGGATCGAGATCGAAGGGAAAGTCGTCGACCCTGATGACCTTGTCACGCAAGCGATTGCGCTGCGCGATCAGCCGGAACTCGTCGTCGCTCACGAGGCCTTCGGCGCGTGCCTGGGACCAGACGGCATCCACGTCTCCGGTGAGGCTCGGAGCGGGCACGAAGCGTCCCTGCTTGCGGGCGAGCCTGATCCTGGCCTCGATCGGCTCCGCTTCGATGGTGGCCCGCAAGGCCGCTTCGAGCGCCCCCAGCGGCTGCTCGAGATCGGTCGGCACATGCACGGCCGCGGTCAGGCGGTCGCGCGTGGGCGACGGCGCGATGAGCAGGCCTGCGACTTCCTGCCCGAGCCGGTCGGGGGGCACCTGGTAGGGCCGGCCGAGCGGGAAGACCACCAAGCTGCGCAGGATGAACGCAAGGCCACGGTTCGGAAAGTTCGCGATCACCCCCTCGAAGGCATTCTGCGTCTTGAACATCGCATCCCATATCGCCCAGTGCATCAGGGGCGCATCGGCCGCCTGGCGGCCTTCGGCCTCGTAGCGGCGGAGCGTCGCGCTCGCGAGGTACATCAACGACAGGATGTCGCCGAGGCGCGCCGAGAGTTTTTCCTTGCGCTTGAGCGCGCCCCCCATGGTCCCCATCGAAACATCGGCAATGAACGCGAAGGCCGCCGAGAAACGGGTGAGTTGCTGGTAGTAGCGGCGTGTCTCCGGCGCAACGTCCGCCGGCACTGCGACGAAGTGCGAACCGCTGAGCCCCATCACCAGCGCACGCGCGGCATTCGACACGGTGTAGGCGACATGCCCCCACCAGGCTTGGTCGAAAGCATCGAGATCGTCGCTGCGGGCGGCCTGCATTTCGGCCAGCACATGAGGATGGCAGCGAATCGCCCCCTGGCCGAACAGGATCAGGCTGCGGGTGAGAATGTTCGCGCCCTCGACCGTGATCCCGACCGGCACCTGCTGATAGACGCGCCCGAGAAAGTTCTGCGGCCCCAGGCAGATCCCCTTGCCGCCGATCACATCCATGCCGGCATCCACCGTTTCGCGCGCCCGCTCGGTCACGTGGTACTTCACGATCGCCGAAACCACCGACGGCCGCTCGCCCCGGTCGATCGCCGCGGCCGTCATCACCCGCGCGGCATCGCACAGGTACGTGTTGGCGCCGATGCGGGTCAGCGCCTCCTGCACCCCCTCGAAACGTCCGATCGCGGTCTTGAACTGGTGGCGCACCCGCGCGTAGGCCCCCACCGCGCGCGCAGTGAGCTGCTGCATGCCGGTGTTCGACCCCGGCAGCGAGATGCTGCGGCCGGCCGCGAGGCACTCCATCAGCATCCGCCAGCCCTGCCCGGCCATCTTCGGTCCGCCGATGATGAAATCGAGCGGCATGAAGACGTCGCGGCCACGGATCGGACCGTTCATCCACACCGCGTTGAGCGGCAAATGGCGACGGCCGATCTCGACACCGGGGTGCTCGCGCGGCACCAGCGCGCAGGTGATGCCGAGATCCGATTCCTCACCCAACAGATGCTCGGGGTCGTACAGCCTGAAGGCCAGCCCGAACACGGTGCAGACCGGTGCCAGGGTGATGTAGCGCTTGTCGAAGCTCACCCGCATCCCGAGCACTGGCCGGCCCTGCCATTCGCCCCGGCAGATCACGCCCGCATCCGGAATCGCGGCCGCATCCGACCCCGCCCACGGGCTGGTCAGCGCGAACGCCGGGATCTCGTCACCGCGCGCCAACCGTGGCAGATAGTGCTGCTTCTGTTCCGGCGTGCCGTAGTGGAGGAGCAACTCCGCCGGCCCCAATGAGTTGGGCACCATCACGGTGACCGCGGGCGCCGAAGAACGGGTGGACAGCCGCGTGATGACCTGGGAATGCGCGAACGCGGAGAACCCCTTGCCCCCGTACGCCTTGGGAATGATCATCCCGAGAAAGCCCCGGCTGCGTATGAATGTCCAGACCTCGGGCGACAAATCGTTGTGCGTGACCGCATCCCAGTCGCGAATCATGCGGCACAAGGCCTCGGTGTCGTCATCGAGAAATGCCTGCTCTTCCGGCGTCAGTACCGGCCAGGGGCAGGCCAGCAAGCGGTGCCAGTCGGGCCGGCCGGCAAACAGCTCCCCCTCCCACCACACCGTCCCGGCCTCGAGCGCCTCCTTCTCGGTCTGCGACATCGCCGGCAAGGCCCGGCGAAAGGCCTTGAATATCGGCGCCGTCACCCATGCCTTGCGCAGGCCGTCATGCACGAACACCGCGCACCCGCCCAACCACAGCCCCAGCGCCAGTAGCACCGCCAAGACAGGCCAATCCGCAACCCATGCCCACGCAAGCAGCCAGACGCTGCCGGTCGCGGCCCAGGCCACGAGCGATACGCGCCGGTATGCGAGCGTGAGCACCCATGCCGGAAGAAGTATCGCGATCACACCTGTCATGCCCCTCTCCTTCGCCTTGCCACCTGGACCACAGACCACCGAACACCCGACGCCGCCGCCGCCAAATTTCCCGAATCAGCCCTTATGAATCAAGTGCTTGTTTGGATACTACGTCACCCACGCCGAATGTCAAAATGCCGGCCGCGTCCGGTACCGGCCCCGCAAACACATATGCGCCGCGCGGCACTGCCGGCGCCTGCGGAAGATGCGACAATCCAGGGCACCATCACCCCGGCTCCCGCACCCCTCGAACCCATGCCATCCATCGAAACCCTCGCGAGCTTCCTGGCCATTTCGGTCGCGATCACTTTGTCGCCCGGACCCGACAACCTCATGGTGCTGGGCCAAAGCCTGGCGCGCGGACGCCGGGCCGGTTTCGGCATCGCGCTCGGCTGCGCACTCGGCTGTTTCACTCACACCTTGTGGGCGACGCTGGGCTTGAGTGCGATCCTGCTGGCTTCGCCGAATGCCTTTTTCGCACTGAAGCTTGGCGGTGCCGCGTATCTGGCATGGCTCGGCATCCAGGCGTTGCGCAGCCCGGGCAGCAATGCGCCGGGCGCGGCGGCCGACGCGCCCGCCTGGTACCGCTACGTCGTGCGCGGGTTCATCGCCAATGCGATCAATCCCAAGGTGGCCTTGTTCTTCCTGGCGTTTCTGCCGCAGTTCGTGCAGCCGGCCAACGGTCCGCTGGAACTGCAGATGCTCGCCCTCGGCGCGGTCTTCGCGGCCCAGACCATCGCGGTGTTCGGCGCGATCGCATTCGCCTCCGGCAGCATCGCCGCATTGATCGCGCATCGCCCGGATTTCGGCAAGTGGCTGGACCGGACCGCCGGCATGATCTTCATCGGGCTGGCCGCACATCTGCTGTTTTCGGGCGAACGCGATTGAACCCGACGGCATGCGCGCTCCGGCGACGTGGCGGGTTAGAATCGCCGCGATGAGACGTGCGCCCACTGCCGCCCTGCCCGGCCCCGACCCTCGCGAACGCCGCGACTGGCAGACCCTCACCAGCCTCTTTCCATACATCTGGGCCTACAAGGGGCGGGTCCTGCTCGCGCTGGCCTGTTTGATCGCCGCCAAGGGTGCCAACGTCAGCGTGCCGATCGTGTTCAAGCACGTCATCGATGCGTTGACGATCACGCCGGAGCAGGCATTCATCGTGGTGCCGGCCGCACTACTGCTCGCGTACGGCGCACTGCGGTTTTCGAGCGCGTTGTTTACCGAGCTGCGCGAGCTCGTGTTCGCACGCGTCACCCAGCAGGCGGTGCGGCACATCGCACTCAAGGTATTCCGCCATCTGCACGGGCTGTCGCTGCGCTTTCATCTCGAACGCCAGACCGGCGGGCTGACCCGCGACATCGAGCGCGGCACCCGCTCGATCAACGCGCTGATCAACTACACGCTCTATTCGATCCTGCCGACGCTGGTCGAAATCGGCTTGGTCATGGGCATCCTGCTGCATCAGTACGACAGCGTATTCGTGCTGATCACGCTGGCGACGCTGATCGTTTACATCGTGTTCACGGTCAAGGTGACGAACTGGCGCACGGTGCAGCGGCGCAAGGCCAACGAACTCGACTCGGCGGCAAACGCGCGCGCCGTCGACAGCCTGCTCAACTTCGAAACGGTCAAGTACTTCAACAACGAGGAATTCGAAGCGCGCCGTTACGACGAACAGATGGGCAAATACACCCATGCCCAGATCATCAACCAGTTTTCGCTGTCGGGACTCAACATCGGCCAGGCGGTGATCATCGCAGTGGGCGTGACGGCGATGATGTGGCAGGCCGCAACACGGGTCGAAAGCGGCGCGATGACGATCGGCGACATCGTGCTGGTCAATGCCTTCATGATCCAGCTCTACATTCCGCTCAACTTCCTGGGCGTGATCTACCGCGAACTGCGCCAGGCCCTGACCGATATCGAGCGCATGTTCGGACTCATGCGCGAGCACCAAGAGATCACCGACGCACCCGGCGCCGTCCGTCTCGCCCCCGGCCCGATGTCGCTGCGCTTCGACAAGGTCAGTTTTGCCTACGACCCCAAGCGCACGATCCTGCATGAGGTCGACTTCGAGATCGGCGCCGGCAAGACGGTCGCGGTGGTCGGTCACAGCGGCTCGGGCAAATCGACCCTGGCCCGGCTACTGTATCGCTTCTACGACGTTCAGGGCGGGGCGATCAAGGTGAACGGGCAGGATCTGCGCACCCTGACCCAGGCCAGCCTGCGCACGGCAATCGCCATCGTGCCGCAGGATACGGTGCTCTTCAACGACACCCTGTTCTACAACATCCAGTACGGCCGGCCCGACGCCAGCCGCGAGGAAGTGGAAGCCGCCGCCCGCGCCGCCCAACTCGACGGGTTCATCGCACGCCTGCCCGACGGCTTCGAAACCCGCGTCGGCGAGCGTGGCCTGAAACTCTCGGGCGGCGAGAAGCAGCGTGTCGCCATCGCCCGTGCCCTGCTGAAGAATCCGGCCATCCTGATCTTCGACGAAGCCACCTCGGCGCTCGACTCCAAGACCGAAAAAGCCATCCAGGCCCAGATCGACCTCGCCGCAGCCGGCCGGACCGCGCTGGTGATCGCACACCGGCTTTCGACCGTGATGAACGCCGACGAGATCATCGTGCTCGACCAGGGCATCATCGTCGAGCGCGGCCGGCATGTGACACTGCTTGCGCAGGGTGGAGACTATGCACGGATGTGGGCATTGCAGTTGCAGGAAGCACAAGCCTCGTAACAATGAAATGCATGGAGAAAAAGACCAAGGGCGCCATCAGGCGCCCTTGGTCTTTTTCGGGAAGCCGCCGGTCAAACCTGCTTGCGACGACGCAGCCCGATCATGCCAGCAAGCGCCAAACCGGTCAGTGCAAGCGATGCAGGCTCGGATACCTGTCCAGCGGATGGTTTCGGCGGTTCGTACTTCGTTCCACTCACCGAGGCAAGCTTGACGTAATCGTTCTTATTCACGGTCGTGACAACATCTTTCCATTTCGTACATTCATTCCTTTTATTATATTTTTCGCATGTCTTGACAGTGGTGGTCGATACACCCAAGTCGACCCCCTCGCCGGCACTACCGCCCACCAAGGGGTTATATGCACCGATCAGCCAGAACGACGAAGCAATATTGCCACTATTGATCTGGTAACTCGTGGCGGCGAACTCCTGCGCGCCGGTGTTCGCATAGTGCCCCACCAGATTCCAGCCGTTGCCGGTAAGCGCACCGTAGCTCTTGCCATTCACGAGAGAACCGCCATTTGCCTGCGTCACGCCCTGCGAAAGTCCGAGGTCGAACGCCAGCACCGTGATATCAGCATCGTGCTCCCACCAACTGACATCGATCTGAGACAAAACCACTGCGTCCGAAAAACTCAGCAAGATCATGTCAAAGCGTTGATCGTTGTCGATCGCATGTTCAGGGCTGCTTGCCTCGTTCGTGTCGCGATCCGCGCCCGTACTGGTCGCGTCCTTGTTTTTGATCCCGGCGCCCGGCCAGAACTGGAGATATGCGGACTCGATCTGCGTATTCGCAGTGCCGACGGTATTCGACCAAGCACTGAGCTGGACATTGATGCCAGCCTGAGTGACCGACGACTGACTCGTGGTCCACGTGGTCGGGTCAATGGCGGAAAATGCCGGCGCCGCCCACAGCGCGGCAAGCATCAAAGCGATATTCGTATTTTTTCTCATATTCGTTCCCCGGGTCTTGACGTTTCAGTCAACTCAAGCATTAGCCGTGCCAAAATATTTATAAACGTCAAAACAATGGCTTACATAGTGTATTTTGCAGTCACACCTAATTCATGTAAAAACTATCGACATCAGCCTTCCAGTTCCTTCAGCAAAGCGCGAGCACGCTCGAGCTCTGAAAAAATCTCGTCATCGCCCAGTGCCGCACGCAATTCCGCCAATGCTTCCTGGCGATTCCCCAGCTTCGCCAGGGCCACGGCGAGGTGGTAACGAATCTCGCTATTGGAAGGCGCGCGCAAACGCGCATCACGGAGGTGACGTAGGCCCTCGTCATAGGCACCAGTCTCTACCAGCAACCACCCCAGGGTGTCGGCCACCAAAGGATTGGCAGGCGCGAGCGCGAGCGCCCGGCGGGCCACGGCCAAGGCTCCGGACGCATCGTTCAGGCGGGAAAGGACATTGGCGAGATTGTTCAACTCGCTCCCGCTACCCATGCCATGCTCGTCCAGCCGCAGATAGATGTCACGAGCGGACGCCCAGTCTTCCGACTGGACGAACAAACCCGCCAGCAGGTTCAGAGCGTCCCTGTCATCCGGATACTGCGAAAGCCAGGCTTGGGCGGCATCCACCGCACGAGCAGGCTTGCCATTCGCCACCCAAATACTGGCCCGACGCACCAGAAGCGCCGTCGACGGTGCGGCGTCGAACGCTTCTGCGAGGCGTGCCTCGGCAGCAGCAGCATCGCCAGCGGCAAGGGCGAGTTCGGCCGACAAGCGGAAGGCTTCCGCCGACTTCGGTTGCAACGCGAACAGTGAGTCGATGAAACCCTTCGCCAGATCCGGACGTTTCTGGGCCAGAGCGATCTCGGCCGCAAGCGCCAGGGCCATCAGGTCGTCGGGCTTGCCGGTCAGGGCCTTGTGCGCAGAGTAGGCCGCCTCGTCGAGAAAACCAGCCGCAAGTTGCAGGCGGGCGATACCGGCCAGTCTTTCGGTATTGAACTCGGCAAGGCGCGTCGCGTCGCGAAGACTGCCCGCAGCGGCCTTGCCGTCTCCAGCGGCGAGGAGTGCACGCGCCTGCGCCATCACCACGTCGATATTGCCCGGATGGCGCAGGAGTGCATCTCGGACAACTGCCACCGCCTTGGACGGATCTCCACCGGCCAGTTGGGCATCCGTCAGCGCGAGCGCGATTCTGAGGCTGCCCGGATGCGCAGCCGACGCCTTTTCGAGCGCCATCAAACTTTCGGCGAGGCGGCCAGCACGCAACTCAAGGAGGCCCAGTTCGTACAGCGCAGCCTCATGATTGCGATCCTTCTCGAGTATCGTCGCCAGTGCTTTCCGGGCGTCGTCGAAGCGCCCCTGCGCGACGTCCAGCCTCACCAGGTTGAAGCGGGCAGCCTCCATCCGCGCGTCGAGCTCCAGCGCTTTCCGGTAGAACGCGCGGGCACCGTCCAGATCGCCGGTCGCCCCGAGCAGTACGCCCACCAAGTTATGGGCATCCGCGCGCTGGGGGGTAGCTTCGAGTTGCCGGCGTGCAAGTGCCAGTGCCTTGCCGCTGTCACCACGGCGCATGTACAGGGTGGTCAAGGTCGACACCAGCCTCGGATCCAGGTGCTTGGGATCCAGCGATTTTTCGAGACTCGCTATCGCCTTCCCCGTATCACCGGCCGCCAACTGGCCGAAGCCCAGCGCTGCTTGCGTGCCCGGACTTCCTCCACCAACCGTATTCGCCCGCTCGAAGTAGTCGACCGCCTGGGTCGCACGCCCCTGTGCAAGCGACACCCTGCCCAGCAGCGACAACGAGGCCGCATCGCGGGGTTGTCGGCGAACCAGCTCCTCGAGGATGCCACGCGCCTGACTGTAGTCTCCGGCATCCACCAAAATGGCCGCCAGCAGCCTGCGCGCACCTTGGTTGTTCGGAAAGCGCGTGGCCAGCATGTTGAGATAGCCGCGCGCCTTTTCCATGTTGCCCATGGCATGGTGCGACAGCGCACCCAGCATGAGAAACACTTCGCGACCGGCAATCCAGTCCCGACCCAGAATGTCCACCAGTCGGGTTACCTCGGCCAGATGCTCGCGTGCTGCGGCAGCGTCGCCAGCTTGCTCAGCAAGCAAGGCACGCAGATAGGTCGCACGCGCATCCTGCACGCCGGCCTGGCCGAGGTAGTCGACATCCGCACGCGCCTCGTCGAACCGCCCGAGATCGAGCAGCAGACCGGCCCGCGTCACACGGGCATCCACGTATCCGGGATTCAGCTCGACGGTATGCGCGTAGTGCGCGAGCGCAGCCGCCAGATCGCCCCGGGCATGCGCGACCCGTGCCAATGCATCCCAGGTGGACGGGTCGCCGGGCTGCAGCTCGGTCGCCCTGCGCGCCCGAGCTTCGGCTTCGTCCAGGCGACCCGTACCGATCAGGAGAGGCACCTCTTCCATCAGCGGCAGCAGCGCATCCGGCCGGATTGCGCGGGCGGCCTCGAAACTGTCACCGGACTCGGTGCGCCGGTTCAGCATCGCGAACGCGACACCACGCAGCGCCAGCAGATCCGCTTTCACGGATGCCGGGAGCCCATCCGGGCTGAACTGATCGACGACCACCTGGGCATTGCCACGGGCAATCTGGATACGGGCCATCGGAATGACGACTTCCGAGCGATCCACACCGAGCCTGAGCGCATCGCCGAAGGCGATCTCGGCCGGACCCAGGTCGCCGTCATCAAAATAGAGGCGTGCCAGCAGCAATTGCGCGGCGAGCATGCCGCGGTCCTGCTGCAACGCGTTCTTCAGCTGAATCGCGGCACCAGCGGTATCGCCCTGGTGGAATCGCGCGAGCCCATCTTCGTAGTAGCGTGCCGCCGCTGCACCATCGGCGAGCACTGCATGCGGCGGTGCCATCAGCGCAAGCAGAATCAGTTTGAAAGCCAGGACTCGCATCGGGAAACCGCCAAGAAAGGGCCAGAATGGCGCGAAGTATAGATGTCCGAAAAAAAAACGCCCCGTGACTTTCCCCCGCCCTTGCGGCATTCCACAACGCCACGCCACCAGCCTGCAGGATAGAATCGCCTGACTTCAAGCTGGGCCGCGCGACACCGCGAATGCGCATGACGCCCGACCGCACCGGATGGATTCGGACAGACCCATGCATCGCCTCGCCACCCTGATGTGCTTGTTGCTAAGCATGTCCTGCATCACCGCACTGCGGGTGGCGCATGCGCGCGAGGAGCCGGGCACGCTGGAACGCATCGCCGAGCGCGGTGAAATCCTGCTCGGACACCGGGAATCGTCGGTACCGTTTTCCTACTATGGCGACGACGGCGAGGTGCAGGGCTATTCGCACGAACTGGCCTTGCGCGTAACCGAAGCGATACGCGCACATCTGGAACGCCCCGACCTCGGCCTGCGCCTGGTGCCGGTAACGCCGCTGAACCGCATCGCGCACATGCGCGCCGGCGCCATCGACCTGGAATGTGGCTCCACCACCCACAACCAGCAACGCGCCCGGCAGGTAGGCTTCTCCAACACCCTCTTCATAATCGGCACGCGCTTGCTCACCGGCCGGCAATCCGGCATCCACGATTTTTCGGATCTGGCCGAGCGGCGGGTGGTGACCACCGCCGGGACGACTTCCGAACGCCTGCTGCGCCAGATGCAACAGGAACGCCAGCTCACGTTCACCTTGTTGACGCGGCCGGACCATCGCGAGAGCTTCCTGACCCTGGAGCGCGGCGAGGCCGACGCCTTCATGATGGATGACGCGCTGCTGTACGGCGAACGGGCCGCGGCGCGAGAGCCTGACAGGTGGATCGTCACCGGCGCCCCGCGCTCGTTCGAAGCCTATGCATGCATGTTGCGCAAGGGCGATGCGGCGTTCAAGCGGATCGTCGACAAGGCGCTCGCCGACACCATGACCTCGGGCGGAGCCGAACGAATCTATGCTCGATGGTTCATGTCGCCGCTACCCGACAGCGGGCTCAACCTCAGCTTCCCACTTTCGGATGCGATGCGGGCCTTGTTCCGGGCGCCCAACGACCGACCGTTCCAGTGAAGTCGGCCGTCCCACTCGCCTTATAGCGAGTAATCCTCGCCCTTGCCGGCAAGGGCGACATCGACCATGCGCCGGGTCAGATGCGGGGCGAAACCCTCGATGAAGTCGTACACATAGCCACGCAGGTAGGCGTTGCGGCGCAATCCGATACGGGTGGTGCTCGATTCGAAAAGATGGGCGGCGTCGATCATTCCGAGCTTGCGATCCTCGCCCGGATCGTAGGCCATGCGGGCCAGGATCCCGATGCCGAGGTCCATCGCGACATAGGTCTTGATCACGTCCGAATCGATCGCAGTCAGCACGACGTTGGGCTTGAGCCCACGCCCCAGGAATGCCTTGTTGATCACGCTGCGACCGGTGAAGGCGTCGTCGTAGGTGATGATCGGGTGGCGCGCGATCGCCTCCAGGGTGAGCGGCTGGCTTGCCAGGATGGGGTGGCGCTGGCTCGCGATGACGCAGCGATTCCACTGGTGGCAAGGCAGCATCACCAGGTCGTCGAAGTCGGCGATCGCCTCGGTCGCGATGGCCAGGTCGGCCTCGCCGGCGAGGGTCATCTCGCACACCTGGCGCGGATTGCCCTGATGAAGCTCCAGCCTGACACCGGGATAGCGCGCGAGAAAGGCCTTGATCACCGCCGGCAGCGCATAGCGCGCCTGGGTGTGGGTGGTCGCGATCGACAGCCGCCCGACCGCCTCGCGACTGAACTCGTCGCCCACCTGGCGCAGGTTGTCCATGTCGTGGAGCATGCGCTCGGCAATCGCGAGCACCTGGTGGCCGGGCTCGGTGATGTCGACCAGGCGCTTGCCATGGCGGACGAAGATCTCGACGCCGAGTTCCGACTCGAACTGGCGAATCTGCTTCGACACGCCGGGCTGCGAGGTATACAAGGCGTCGGCCGCATCCGAAACATTGAGCCCGCGCCGGGCCACTTCATAGACGTAGCGAAGCTGCTGAAGATTCATCGTCGCCAGATTTATAACTGAGAGTTATTTGAGTTTAACGCAGAACTCCTTCCCGAAACTATACCCAGCCGATACGATCCCGCAATGCACAAAGTGGGCCGAAAACGCGCTGCCCCCACGGAGAGATGGATGTACCAATACGATGAATACGACCAGCGGATCGTGGATGAGCGGGTCGCCCAGTTCCGCGACCAGACCAACCGCTATCTCAGCGGCGAACTGAGCGAAGACGAGTTCCGCCCGCTGCGTCTCCAGAACGGGCTCTACGTCCAACGCTACGCGCCGATGCTGCGCATTGCGATACCGTATGGCAACCTGCGTGCCGATCAACTGCGCATGCTGGGCCACATCGCGCGCAAGTATGACCGCGGCTACGGCCATTTCAGCACGCGCCAGAACCTCCAGTTCAACTGGCCCAAGCTCGAAGACGTTCCGGACATCCTCGGCTTGCTTTCGAGCGTGCAGATGCACGCGATCCAGACTTCCGGCAACTGCATCCGCAACGTCACCGCCGACCCATTTGCCGGCGTGGCCGGCGACGAGCACATCGATCCGCGTCCGTGGTGCGAGATCGTGCGCCAATGGAGCACCTTCCACCCCGAGTTCGCGTATTTGCCGCGCAAGTTCAAGATCGCGGTCAACGGCGCCGAGCAGGATCGGGCGATCATTCGCGCCCATGACATCGGCCTGGATCTCGTCCGCGCCGCGGGGGGCGACATCGGCTTTCGGGTGCTGGTCGGAGGCGGCCTCGGACGGACGCCGATCATCGGCGAGGAAGTATCGGGCTTCGTGCCCTGGCAGCAGATTCTCAACTACTGCGAAGCCGTGCTGCGCGTGTACAACCTGCACGGGCGCCGTGACAACGCGTACAAGGCGCGCATCAAGATACTGGTCAAGGCCCTCGGCGTGGAAGAGTTCGCGCGCCAGGTCGAGGCCGAGTTCGCCCACCTGAAGGATGGCCCGTCCACCCTGACCCAAGCCGAGATCGACCGCGTCAGCAGCCGCTTCGACGACCCGGAGCTCCCCCCCGAGCCGGCCCACGACGAGGCCTACACGGCACATCTCGCCTCGGACAAGGCCTTCGCCAACTGGGTCGGGCGCAACGTGCGTGCGCACAAGGCGCAAGGCTACGCCAGCGTATTGCTGTCGCTCAAGAAGCATGGCGTCGCGCCGGGCGACATCACGGCCGAGCAGTTCGACGCGGTGGCCGATCTCGCCGACCGCCATGCCTTCGGCGAAGCGCGCAGCACCCACGAACAGAACCTGGTGCTGGCCAGCGTGCGCCAGGCGGATCTCTACGCGGTGTGGCAGCAGGCGAGCGCGGCCGGCCTGGCCACCCCCAATATCGGCTTGCTGACCGATATCATCGCCTGCCCGGGCGGCGACTTCTGTGCGCTCGCCAACGCCAAGTCCATTCCGATTGCCAACGCCATCCAGGCCCGCTTCGACGATCTCGACTACCTGCACGACATCGGCGAGATCGAAGTGAACATCTCCGGCTGTATGAACGCCTGTGGCCACCACCACGTGGGCCATATCGGCGTGCTCGGCGTCGACAAGAACGGCTCCGAGTGGTACCAGGTCACCATCGGCGGCGAACAGGGCAATCGCGCCGCCCTGGGCAAGGTGATCGGCCCCTCGTTCGCCGCGGCCGAAATGCCGGACGTGGTCAGCTCACTGATCAATACCTACGCCGAAAACCGCCACCCCGACGAACGCTTCATCGACACGGTGCGCCGCCTCGGCATCGAGCCGTTCAAGACCCGCGTCTATGCAGAACGCGAGCAGAGGAAACACGCCCATGTCTGAAATCATCAAACACGGCGCCATCCACGCCGATGACTGGACGATCGTCCGGCCGGCCGAAGGCGAGGACGTCGCCACGCTGGAACTGCCTGCGGGCAGGGTCATCGTTCCGCTGCCCCTGTGGCTGGGCGGCGCGGGGGGTTTGCCCGCCG
>DDUE01000054.1 GCA_002344625.1 Rhodocyclaceae bacterium UBA2346
CGACCACAGACAACGCCGCAGGACCTCCGCCGCCCCCTCGGTCCGCCCGAACACCGCCTTGAAAAGGCGGTCGTGAGGGCTGTTCAACGCCGTCATGTACGATCTCCGCCAACTCGCTGAGGATTCATCGTATCACTGTCGGTCTGGATGTGTACCAGGGCAGGCTCGCGATCCTCAACGGTGGCGGCATCCTGATCCATGCGCCGGATCTGGAACAGATGGTCCAGCGCAGTTCCGCGGATGGTCGGTTGCCGTTCACCACCGAGATCGTCGTCGCGGTGCCGCACGGGGCGCTGCAGTTCAGAGGCGGCGGCACGCCGCCCGACGAGGACGGTTCGGCCGATCTCCAGTACGTGTGGGCCGCTGCGCGCAGCATCGGCGAGCACATGACCGACGAAGAGGTGATCGTCGACCGGAGCACGGTGCCGGTCGGCACTGCCGACCGGGTGCTCGCGGCGGTGCAGGAGGTGCTGGCCGAACGCGTCGACGCCGACATTGAACAGGTGCCCCACGGCTTGCCCTTGAGAATACTGTTACCGCGGGAAACGCGGACAGCATCGTTAACTTCCCACGAGCCGTCGCAACTTCCCCCGGCGTTGCGGCTCTCGCTTTCCCCAGGGTGTCAAGACGCTGGTTTGCAGCGGCCACGATATGGGCAGATAGCTTGTCCCATTCTTCATCGGTTATGCGGGCTGCCATCAGCGGGCTCCGGTCAGGCGGTTGCAAGCGTCAGATGCCCCGTCGGCTCGGCCGCCGGCCGCACCTTGATTTCGATGTCGTAGCCGAGGCGGTTCAAACAGTCCATTAGCTTGCGCTCGGACAGGTTGGTGAAGTCGCCGCGCATCATGCCCGACACCTTCGGTTGCGGGATGCCCATGCGCTGAGCCGCCGCTTGTTGCGTCAGTCCAAGGGCGCGCACAGCCTTCCTGATCTCAACCACCAGACCGGTCTTGATTTTCAGTTTCTCGGCGTCGGGCAGTCCAAGGTCGGCGAAAACGTTGCCCGAGCTGCGTTGAACCTCGACGCCTTCAATGATCCGCTTTTGCATTTCGTAGCTCCTTTGCCAATGTCTCGGCCACCTTCAGCCGAGCGCGGATGATGTCCATGTCTGCTTTCGGCGTGGCGATCCCGCTCTTGCTCTTCTTCTGGAAGCAGTGCAGGACGAACATTGCCTCCGCAAACTTGACCGTGTAGACCGCTCGATAGGTGCCGCCAGCATCGTCTTCGACGACCTCCAGCACGCCGGCACCACCGAAGCCCTTGAGCACCTTGGCTGCGTCGTCCTGGTCGCCCATCTGCGCCAGCGACAACGCGTAACCGAAACGCCGACGCACATCGGGCGGCAACGCCATCAAATCCTTGTAGCTACTCGCAATCCATTCGAGCGGTTTTTCTTCATCAGCCAAGATGGCAATTTATACCTGTTCAGGTAAATTTACAAGTGCAGCAAGGGTCATTCGGGGACAGTATATGTATCTCTGGGAGCTTCTGGCCGACAGTCGGCGGATTGTTGCTCGCGGTCGACGTGACCGAGAGGATCGCCACCTCACGGTCAGTTTTTTCTGCAAGCGTGCCGATCCACGAGCCGGGCCCTGTGAAACAAGGGACAGCATCGCAATCGTCCCGCGAGTTCAGATCGCTACAGCGCAACCTGGGGAGTTCGGGTTGCAGCGTACCCCCGGGCGATCCTCGAGGATCGGCCGATCGACGTCTTCACCGACGGCCGCATGCAGCGCGACTTCAGCCATGTGGACGCCCTCGTCGAAGCCGTGCTGCGGGTGATCGAGCGGGTGTCGGCGCCCGATCCCGGATACGCTGCCGCCAACCCCGATCCGGCGAGCAGTGATGCGCCGCATCGGGTGTCCAACATCGGCAATCAGCCACCGATCCCCTTGCGCACCGACCGCGGCACGGATCAGGATGGCCTTTCAGATCCCGATCCGTTACCCGGATCGTTCGGCGAACACGGTCGCGAGGTCGGGTGCATCGAGGGCTCGCTTCGCCCATGCCTCCAGGCGCTCCGGTCGAGCGCCTGCGAGCTGGCTTTCGACCCAGGGCGGCAAGGCTCCGAAGCGCCAGCTCAACAACTGCTTCAGCAGCCGTGCTTCGCCTTGCTCGATTCCTTTTTCGATCCCTCTTTCGATCCCTCGCTCCATCGCCTGTTGTTCCCATTGCTCGGCAATCGTCAGCATCAGTTCACCTCCACCACTCAAAGTTTCTGTCACGACCTGGCGCAACTGGTTACCGGTCAAGCGATCGATGCTCGCCGCCTGCGCCAGGTACCGCAAGAGCGTACGGACATAGTCCAAGCCCATTGAGCTCTGCGCGAGGTCGCGCAGCAGTCCCAGAATCTCCGGCAGCCGCTCGCTCAACTCGTTCCGGAAGATGTACTTCAGGGTGAGCAGCGCCGTATGCAGCATGACCGCGCCCTGCAGCTCGTCGTCCCGGTATCCGCTCAAGTCGATCAGGTGATAGACACACGCCGGCACATAGGCGCCCA
>DDUE01000003.1 GCA_002344625.1 Rhodocyclaceae bacterium UBA2346
GCGAGGGCTGCGGCCCGGGGGGGGGGATATGGACGCGGGAGTTGTCGGGCAGCGAGGGGATCGGGGGCGGCCGGGGGGGGGAAACGGGGGCGGGCCGCGGGGGGGGGGGAGCCGGTCAAGGAACATCTGCTGCTCACCCGCTACTCTCCCAAGCGCGTCGACGACGGCGAAATGCTTTCGTACAAGGATGTGCAGGAACTCCTCCGGGTGCCGCTGATCGGCGTGATTCCCGAGTCCGAGTCGGTGCTGCATGCCTCGAACCAGGGCACGCCGGCCATCCACCTCAAGGGAACCGATGTTTCGGAAGCCTACACCGACGTGGTTGCGCGATTCCTCGGCGAAGACCAGCCGCTGCGTTTCGTCAATTACGACAAACCAGGACTGATCAAGCGCCTGTTCGGAGGCAAGTGACATGTCGCTACTGACCCTGCTGTTCGGCGAAAAGAAAAAGACCGCCTCGGTCGCCAAGGAGCGCCTGCAACTCATCATCGCGCGCGAACACGGCACGGATGGGCGCGGGGCCGATTTCCTGCCGGCGCTGCAGCGCGAGCTGATCGAGGTGATCTCGAAGTACGTCGCGGTCAACCCCGACGACATCAAGGTTCAACTCGAGAAGCAGGACAACTACGAAGTCCTCGAAGTCAACATCGTCCTGCCCGAACTCAAGCCCTGACAGACCGCGGGGGGCGTGTACCGCGCCCCGCTCCACCCCGTTCCGGTAAGCGCCGCACTCCCCGCCGCCTTGCCCTGACCCCCTTCTCGTCCCTCGTTTCCCGGCATCGCGCACAGCGGCAAGTCTGCACCGCGAGCGTGCCCTTACACGACGCATTCACACCCATGGTGCCCCACCCGGAGCCAAGGTCCGGTAAACGAAGCTTTTGCAGGCTTTTTCCGCCCAATTTCACTTGGCACGCTTAGTGCTTTTACTCATCGACACGCTACCGGATCACTGATATCAATAAAGTTATTCATTAATTTCAATAGCTTGATGTTTATGTTCGGGTTAACCCGCGGTACTGGCGCCGGTAGGGAGTTTCCCTATCTCTATTGCACTGACGATTGCCGACGACAATACTAGCCGGGTCAGAGTCTGTTTCTGGCCTCGTTCTGAAGTGGAACCGCGCATTGACCTGCGCCCAGTCGCACCTCCGGACGTGCCGTGGAAACCTGTTGGCGTTACTTCAAAAATCGATACGGAGGTTCATTTATGAAAGCAGCCAAGACAACCCTCATCGCAGCAGCCGTTGCCGCCACGGCGGGTCTCTCCTTGCCGGCCCATGCCGGCACGACGCTCGACGCGGTACTCAAGAAGGGGTTCGTGCAGTGTGGCGTCAGCGACGGCCTGCCAGGCTTCTCCTACACCGACGAAAAGGGCCAGTACAAGGGCATCGACGTCGATGTGTGTCGTGGCGTGGCCGCCGCGGTGTTCGGCGACGCGAGCAAGGTGCGCTTCAGCCCGCTGACCGCCAAGGAGCGCTTCACCGCCGTGCAGTCGGGCGAAGTCGACGTCCTGTCGCGCAACACGACCTGGACCAGTTCGCGCGACGCGGGCATGGGCCTGAGTTTCACCGGGGTCACCTACTACGACGGCCAGGGCTTCCTGGTGAGCACCAAGATCGGCGTCAAGAGCGCCAAGGAACTCGATGGGGCGTCGGTGTGCATCCAGTCGGGCACCACGACCGAGTTGAACCTCACCGATTACTTCCGCGCCAACGGCATGAAGTACACCCCGATCACCTACGACAAGTCCGACGAAACCGTGAAGGCGCTCGAAGCCGGCCGTTGCGACGTGCTGACGTCCGACCAGTCGCAGCTCTACGCCCAGCGCATCAAGCTCGGCAACCCGGCCGACTTCATCGTATTGCCGGAAGTGATTTCCAAGGAGCCGCTCGGCCCGGTCGTGCGCCAGGGTGACGACGAATGGTTCAACATCGTTCGCTGGACGCTGTTCGCGATGGTCAACGCCGAAGAGCTGGGCCTGACTTCGGGCAACGTCGAGGAGCAGGCCAAGACCTCCGCGAACCCCGACGTGCGCCGCCTGCTCGGCGCCGAAGGCGAATACGGCAAGGACCTCAAGCTGCAGAAGGACTGGGCGCTGCAGATCGTCAAGCAGGTCGGCAACTACGGTGAGATGTTCGAGCGCAATGTCGGCATGGGCAGCGAGCTGAAGATCGCGCGCGGCCAGAACGCGCTGTGGAACGTGGGCGGCCTGCAGTACGCCCCGCCGGTTCGCTAAGCGTCGCGCTTTGGGGGCCACCGTCCCGGGACGGTGGCCATTCCGTTCATCCAACCGAGAAACCACATGCACAATACGACCGGCGTGAAGCCGTCCAGTGGTTCCATGCTGACCGACCCCAAAGCCCGCGCGCTGCTGTTCCAGGTGTTGTCGGTGTGCACGGTGGTGGGCATCGGCTGGTACCTCTTCCACAACACCCAGACCAATCTCGCGCAGCGCGGCATCACGTCGGGGTTCGGATTTCTCAACAACACCGCCGGCTTCGGCATCCTGCAATCCCTGATCGAGTTCAGCCCTACCGATACCTACGGCCGGGTGTTTTTCATCGGCCTGCTCAATACCTTGCTGGTTTCGGTGCTGGGGATCTTCTTCGCCACCGTGATCGGCTTCATCATCGGCATCGCCCGGCTTTCGCCGAACTGGCTGATCAGCCGGCTGGCCGCGGTCTACATCGAAATCTTCCGCAACATCCCGCCGCTACTGCAGATATTCTTCTGGTATTTCGCGGTCCTGCGCGCCATGCCCGGTCCGCGTGACAGCTTTGCGCTATCGGACGTCTTCTTCCTGAACATCCGCGGCCTTTATGTGCCCGAACCGACGGCGACGCCCGCCTTCTGGGCATTCGCGCTCGCGCTGCTGCTGGCACTCGGGGGCGCATGGGAACTCGCGCGCCGGGCGCGTTCGCTCAAGATCACCACCGGGCAGGAGTTCCCGGTGTTCTTCTCGTCGCTGGCGCTGCTCGTGATCCTGCCGGGACTATCGATCCTGGTTTTCGGCAAGCCGTTCACCTGGACCCTGCCCGAGTTGCGCGGTTTCAACTTCGTCGGCGGAATGGTGATCATCCCGGAGCTGTTCGCGATCACGCTGGCGCTGACGATCTATACTGCCGCATTCATTGCCGAAACCGTGCGTTCGGGCATTCAATCGGTCAGCCACGGCCAGACCGAAGCCGCGCGTTCGCTGGGCCTGCGGCCCAAGCACATGTTGCGCCTGGTGATCATCCCGCAAGCGATGCGCGTGATCATCCCGCCGCTCACCAGCCAGTATCTCAACCTGGTCAAGAATTCGTCGCTCGCCGCGGCCATCGGCTATCCCGATCTGGTGTCGCTGTTCGCCGGCACGGTACTCAACCAGACGGGCCAGGCCATAGAAACCATCGCCATCACGATGTCGGTTTACCTCGCCATCAGCCTGACCATCTCCTTCCTGATGAACATCTACAACAAGCGCATCGCGCTGATCGAGCGATAAGGAGAGCGACGCGATGACGACCCATACCTTCAAACCGAGCCTGCCACCACCGCCGATGTCGGTCGGCCCCGCCGCCTGGATCCGGGCGAACCTGTTCTCGAACTGGTTCAACAGCCTGCTGACCTTCCTGGCGATCTACCTGATCTGGATCCTGATCCCGCCGGTCATCAAATGGGCATTCATCGACGCCGACTGGAACGGCACCAGCCGCGATGCGTGCACCAGCGGCGGGGCGTGCTGGGTATTCATCAAGGTACGGTTTTCGCAGTTCATGTACGGTTTCTATCCGGAACATTTGCGCTGGCGGGTGGACCTCACCGTGCTGCTCGCGATCGCCGGCTCGATCCCGCTGTTTCTCAAGGCGATGCCGAAGAAGCTCCCGTATGGCCTCGCGTTCGGCCTGATCTACCCGATCGTTGCATGGGTCCTGCTTTTCGGCGGCATGTTCGGCCTCGCCGAGGTCCAGACCAGCCAGTGGGGCGGACTGATGCTCACGCTGGTGATCGCCACGGTCGGCATCGGCGGCGCGATGCCGCTGGGCATCCTGCTGGCACTCGGCAGGCGCTCGCACATGCCCGCGGTGCGGGTCATCTGCGTGACCTTCATCGAGTTCTGGCGCGGCGTGCCGCTGATCACCGTGCTGTTCATGTCGTCGGTGATGCTGCCCTTGTTCCTGCCCGAGCAGATGAGCTTCGACAAGCTGCTGCGCGCCCTCATCGCGGTCATGCTGTTCGAGGCGGCTTACATCGCCGAAGTCGTCCGCGGTGGGCTCCAGGCGATTCCCAAGGGCCAGTATGAAGCCGCTGGCGCGATGGGCCTGGGTTACTGGCGGATGATGGGCCTGGTGATCCTGCCCCAGGCGCTGAAGCTGGTCATTCCGGGCATCGTGAACACCTTCATCGCGCTGTTCAAGGATACCAGCCTGGTCATCATCATCGGCCTGTTCGACCTCTTCAACAGCATCCACCAGGCCACCGTCGACCCCGCCTGGCTTGGATATGCAACCGAAGGCTACGTGTTTGCGGCACTGGTATTCTGGATTTTCTGTTTCGGCATGTCCCGCTATTCGATGCATATCGAACGCAAGCTGGATCGTGGCCACAAGCGTTAGGAACCCCGCTCATGACTGACATCGAAAACAACCACCGCGCGCTTGGCGACAAGCAGATGATCCTGATGGAAAACGTCAACAAGTGGTACGGCGAGTTCCACGTGCTCAAGGACATCAATCTGAAAGTCCGCCAGGGCGAGCGCATCGTGCTGTGCGGCCCCTCGGGCTCGGGCAAGTCGACCACCATCCGCTGCATCAACCGGCTCGAAGAACACCAGGCCGGCAAGATCGTGGTCGACGGGGTCGAACTCACTTCCGACCTCAAACAGATCGAAACCATCCGGCGCGAAGTCGGCATGGTGTTCCAGCATTTCAACCTGTTCCCGCACCTGACCGTGCTGCAGAACTGCACCCTCGCCCCGATGTGGGTGCGCAAGATGCCCAAGCGCGAAGCCGAGGAAATCGCGATGCAGTTTCTCGAGCGGGTACGCATTCCCGAGCAGGCCAACAAGTACCCCGGCCAGCTCTCGGGTGGCCAGCAGCAGCGTGTCGCGATCGCCCGCGCGCTGTGCATGAAGCCGATGATCATGTTGTTCGACGAACCCACCTCGGCGCTCGACCCCGAGATGGTCAAGGAGGTACTCGACACCATGGTGAGCCTCGCCGAAAGCGGCATGACGATGCTGTGCGTCACCCACGAAATGGGCTTCGCCCGCACCGTGGCTGACCGTGTCATCTTCATGGACAAGGGCGAGATCGTCGAGATGGCCCCGCCCGAAGAGTTCTTCTCGAATCCCAAGTCCGACCGCACCCGCACCTTCCTGGGCCAAATCCTGCACTGATCCGGGCTACACACCCCAAAGACGGATCGCATGGCTTCGAGGGCGGTGCCATTCGCATGCCCCGCCGGCCGGGGCGCTTGCATACGATCTCGCCAACGACGGCACCCAGTTGACCAGGGAACACATGGTCGCACCGGATAAGATGTTTCAGGACAGACCAACCAACAAGTGAGTTTCTGGGCGAAATGTTGAACAGCGGTCGTGTTTCATATTTCCAAACCGCATCCCCTGGCTCGCACAACCAGCGGAGCTTCGCTCGCGATGCGTCCCATCACAAGCTTGCGGGCAAGATCTATCTTGGCGGTTCTGCAGCCGCCGACGATACGCGGCGCCCAAGCAAGCCGTCGAGCAAGGCTGTCGCCGCCTTGCCATAAAGGATCAGGCCGAGCGCCATGAAGATCAGCGGCAGCGCGGCGAACACCCAGCCGGTGAGCGCCTCGCCGCCGAATGCCACCCCCACCAGCAGCGCCACCGCCGGATTCACGAAGGAATAGCTGCCTGCCAGCGCCGCCGAGGTGTTCTGCAGCAGCCACAGATAGGCGTTCAACGCGACCATGGTGCCCATGACCACGAGATAGGCCCAGGCCGCCCAGGCACGCGGCGTCACCTCGCCCAAGGCCGGCATCGACTCGAACCCCAGGGCGGCGAGCGCCCCCAGCGCGCCCCCGGTCAGCCACTGGACCGCGGCGGCCATCGTCGGTGGCGGCAACACCAGCTTGCGTGATGCATACGAACCGATGCTCCAGGCCAGCGGCCCGGCAAACGCCAGCAAAGTACCCGACCAGGTCGCGGAAAAATCGCCCTCCAGCGCCAGCAGCATTGCCCCCACGACGCCAACGCCCAGGCCCAGCCAGCTGGTCAGCGGCACGCGCTCGCCGCCCATGCGCGTCCACAGCGCCAGCCACATCGGCATGGTGGTGACGACGGTCGCCATGAGCCCCGACCCGATGCCGAGTTTCTGGGCATAGCTCACCATGTTGAGCGCCAGGAACACCATCAATCCCCCGACCACCGCGCCGTTGAACCATTGCCGCGGCGGCGGTAGGCGATGGCCGCGCATCAGGGCCACGCCCAGCATGATCGTCCCCGCGAGAATGAAGCGCGACGCATTCATCCACATCGGCGGCATCGACTCCATCGCCACCGAAATGGCGAAGTAAGTCGTTCCCCACACCACGTAGACCAGCAACAGCGCGATCGTGATACCGATCGAGCGCCTTCGCGCGGCCTGATCATTGAAAATGCCCGGCATGATGCGTATTCGTCCGAATAATTTCTTATAATTTCTACATTTACCGAAATTCTACTTACGAGACCGAATAATGCAAGCAGATGTTCAGCCGGATGAATTGGACGGAAGAATTCTTTCTGCCCTGAGCGAAGACGGCCGACGTTCTTACGCCGACATCGGCGCAGCCGTCGGCCTCTCGACCGCTGCGGTACATGAACGCGTACGCAAGATGCTCGAGCGCGGCACGATCAAGCGTTTCACGATCAGCATCGAGCCGGAGCGCGTGGGGCTCAACTTCACCGCGTTCGTAGCCATTCGCAATGACGGCGGGATTCACTGCCGCGAGATGGCGCCGCGGCTCAGCCGCATGCCCGAAATCCTCGAACTGCACAGCGTGGCCGGGGAATACGATTTCCTGGCCAAGATCCGCACCACCCATCCGCGCGCGCTCGAAGACGTTCTGTACGAGATCAAGGCCATCCCGGGCGTCGCCCGCACCATCAGCACGGTGGTGTTGAACACCGAATTCGAAGATCGCCCCCGGCGGCTGGGCACATAGCGCATACGCGGCCGGTACCCAGACCTTGCCCGGGAACGCCGATCGGCCCGCGCCAAGCGGGCGCCGCCTGCCATCCGTGGCAGTTTTCCTGCCAAGTCGTCTTCACCGGCAGTGCCCCTGACCCCGCTCACACCGTACATCACACTGTTTCGTAAGGACTCTCCGACGCTGGCACGAATTGTGAATGGAAAGCCGGATCACATCTTCCACTCCAGAGGCAGGTCATGAAGAAAGCACTCGTCACACTCGCACTCGCCGCATGCTCCACCACCGCGCTTGCCGACAAGGCGCCGGTCACGGTCATTCTGACCTCGGCCAGCAACATGACCCAGGGCATGGCACTGGTGCTGGCCAACCAGATGCAGGAACAAGGCGCGCAGGTCGACATCCTGTTGTGCGACAGGGCCGGCGATCTCGCCGTACGGGGTACGGCCGGCGAATCGCTCAAGCCCCAGAACGTGACGCCGACGCAATTGCTCGAGGCCGCGATCAAGAAAGGCGCAACCGCCTCGGTGTGCGCGCTCTACCTGCCGAACTCGGGCAACAAGGCAGAAGATCTGAAGGCGGCGATCACCCCGGCCCGGCCCGACGCAATGGGCCGCGCCCTGCTCGAACCCGACCGCAAGGTCATGGCGTTTTGATCTTGCGCGGTGTCCGGGCGTTTCAGTGCTCGCACCCGCTCTTGCCGACGCCCAGTGAGCGCAGCCTGCGGTAAAGGGTGCGCTCGCTCAGGCCCAGCTTGCGCGCCAGATCGCGCCGGCTGCCCCGGTGCCCCTCGACAACGCCCAGAAGCCGCGCTTGATCGAGAAGGCCCCGCTCGGATCCCTGCAACCCCCTTCGGGACGCCTCGGTATCGGCGTCGGATGCACGACCGGACCGACCGGCGGCACACTCGATGGCGAGGTGCTCGACCCCGATCACGTCGCCGTCACACATCAGGCTCGCGCGTTCGAGCACATTGCGCAACTCACGCACGTTGCCCGGAAAATCATATCGCGCCAGCGCTTGCCATGCCGCAGCCGACAACCCAAGCCGCCGCGTCGGCGCGACGCGCGCGAGCAGCGCCTCGCCCAGCAGCGGCAAATCGCCGACCCGGTCGCGCAAAGCCGGCACCGTAATCGGAAAAGTGTTGATGCGAAAATAGAGATCCTGGCGGAACATGCCTTCGCGAACCCTGTCCTGGAGTCGCCGATGCGTCGCGGAGACGAGCCGCACGTCGGCACGGCGCAACTCGGTGGAACCCAAGCGCCGGAAGGTCCCGGTTTCGAGCAGGCGCAGCAGCTTGACCTGGATGCCGAGGGGGATGTCGCCGATCTCGTCGAGGAACAACGTGCCACCACTGGCAGCCTCGACGAGTCCGGCCTTGCGTGCGGTCGCCCCGGTGAAGGCGCCCCGCTCATGCCCGAACACTTCGCTCTCGAACAGCGTTTCGGGCAGCCCGGAGCAATCGACTACGACGAAGGGGCGGTCGGCGCGCCGGCTCGCCGCGTGTACCGCTGCGGCAACGAGCTCCTTGCCGGTTCCCGACTCGCCCTGCAGCAACACGCTGGCTTCGGAAGGCGCAACCCGGGCCACGAGCTCGAGCATGCGCAGGAACGCGGGGGCACGCCCGATCAAGCCATGGATGTGCGGTTCGGCAAGACGCTCCAGGAACGAAACAAGCTCCGGAAACGGAGGTGACTTCTCCATGCTGTTTCCCACGATATCGCGGATCGGAAAATAAATAAGAATATAACAATATATAGTTTTTTTACAATATAATTCCGCCAGCACTGTCAGGCACGCTCGCCGCACGGCAGCCGGATGAAAACAGCGGGCCCCATGTCTGACAGGCATTCACCGCCGACGACCCCGCTCGGTTGCGGCACCGCACATCGTCACCCGCAACGGCCGTGGCAACCCACAAGCCTTTCAGGAGAAGACAATGAAACGCCTCTTCATCGCCGCATCGCTGGGCCTCATGGCCCTCACCGCAAGTGCCGTGGAAATCGGCATCTCGGCCCAGGACACCTATGCCAAGGTCCGGCAGGATGGCGCCAAGGTCTTGTTCGTGGATGTGCGCGACCCGGTCGAGATCATGTTCGTCGGCTTCACCGATGCGGTGGACGTGAACATTCCCTTCCTGATCGTCGATCGCAACCAATGGAACGAAGAACGCGGCGTTTTCAAACTCAACCGGAATCCCGATTTCGCCGAGCAGGTCGGACTCGAGCTGGCCAAGCGCGGCCTGGGCACCGACACCGAAATCATCACGCTGTGCCGTTCGGGCAGCGAGCGCGGCGAGCCCAGCGCAGCCTACCTGCGTGAAAATGGTTTCCCGAACGCCCGCTACGTGATCAACGGCTTCCAGGGCAGCGCGATCAAGGAAGGCCCGCAGGCCGGCTTGCGCCTGCAGGACGGCTGGCAAAATAGCGGGCTGCCATGGAGCCCCAGGATGAACGCCGACAAGATGTTCCGCCCGGACCGGCACTGAGGCCGCCGGCGCGCGGGGCCGGGCTCGAACGTTTCCGGCCGGCCACGGGTCTCAGCATCGTCCGCACCGGCAGTGTGCGTCCTTGCCAAAGGTCTCCCGGATGCCCTTGATCCTGCTTCTGCTCGCTTGCGTCGCCCTTGCCGCCGTGTGGCTGCCCGGCTGGTGGGTGCGCCGTACCATGGCACATTACTCCCAGCCGCGGGACCGCTATTTCGGCAGTGGTGCGATGCTGGCGCGACACCTCCTCGACCAGCGGGGCCTGAGCGACGTCAAGGTCGAGGAAACCAAGGCCGGCGACCACTACGATCCCGCTGCACGGGCGGTCAGGCTGTCGGAAGGCAACTACTCGAGCCATTCGCTGACCGCGATCACCGTGGCAGCGCACGAGGTCGGCCACGCGATCCAGCATGCGGAAGGCTACACGCCCCTGCGCATGCGCGAACGGCTGGTCGGCCTGGCGCTCGCGGGGCAGCGGCTCGGCTCGCTGATCATGCTCGCGGCGCCGGTGATCGCGCTGATGGCGCGCCATCCGGTGCCCGGGCTGCTGTTCGTCGTGGCGGGCCTGCTGTCGCTCGGGCTCGCCGCGGTGGTCCATATCGTGACCCTGCCCACCGAATTCGACGCGAGCTTTCGCAGGGCCCTGCCGATGCTCGAACAAGGCGGCTACCTGCACGCGGCGGACCGCCCGCATGCGCGCAGGATCCTGAAGGCGGCGGCGCTCACCTACGTCGCGCAGTCGTTGATGAGCCTGCTCAACATCGCCGCGTGGCTGCGCTTTCTGCGCCGCTGAGACGGCCCGCGCCGCGAGCGCTCAATCCCACATGCCGCGCATCCGTGCCGCGAGGTCGATGGCCTTCTGGCGCGAATCGGGCGAGCCCCGCAGTTCCGGCGGCGGAGCCGGCCATGAAATCTGCTCGAATTGCGCGAGCAGGCGATTCGGGATGAAGTGGCTGCGCCCGGCGAACACGTGCCGATCCCCCAGACCTTGTTGCTGGCTGACATAGAAGCGTTGCGGCACCATCAGGTCGAGATGGTCGCGGGCGCGCGTCATCGCGACATACAGCAGCCGCCGCTCCTCCTCGATCCCGGCATCGCTGCGGATCGCGATATCCGAGGGGATGCAGCCATCGACCGCGTTGAGCACCGTCACCGCCCGCCACTCCTGCCCCTTGGCCGAGTGCATCGTCGACAGGATCAGGTAGTCCTCGTCGAGCGCGGGTGCGCCGGCCTCGCCGCTGGTGGCATCGGGCGGATCGAGGGTGAGCTCGGTGAGAAAACGCTGGCGGCTCGGATAGGTCGCGGCGATACGCCCGAGCTGTTGAATGTCGAGCATGCGCACCGCCGCGTCATCGAACAGCCGCGCCATCTGGGTTTGATACCAGGCGCAGGCGAGGTCGAACGCCGCCGGCCAGGCCGCGCCCGGGGCGCGGTCTGCGAGCGCATCGATCAGATCGACGAATGCCCGCCAGGCATCGCGCGCGCCGTCGGGCACGGGTTGATCCGCAAGCAGGGCGCACCCCTGCGCGGCAGCGCAGACGTTGTCGAGCACGCGCGCGGCGGTCTTCGGCCCGATGCCGGCGAGCAGTTGCAGGGTCCGAAAACCCGAGACCCGGTCGCGCGGATTCTCGCTCCAGCGGATCAACGCGAGCAAGTCCTTCACATGAGCGGCCTCGAGAAACTTCAAGCCACCGAACTTCACGAACGGGATGTTGCGCCGGGTGAGCTCGAGTTCGAGGCGCGCGCTATGGCTCGCGGCCCTGAAGAGCACCGCCTGATGCTTGAGCCTGAGCCCCTCCTCGCGCCGTGCGAGCAGGGTATCGACAATGCAGGCGGCCTGGTCGGCATCGTCGCGCACCGACACCAGGCGCGGGCGGGCGCCGGAGGCCCGGTCGGACCATAGGTTCTTGGTGAAGCGCTCGCGCGCGAGTGCGATGACCGCATTGGCCGCGGCGAGAATCGCCTGGGTCGAGCGATAGTTCTGCTCGAGCGTCAACACCCGCGCGGGCGGCTCGAACGCCGCCGGAAAGTCGAGAATGTTGCGCACCGTCGCGCCGCGAAAGGCATAGATCGACTGCGCATCATCGCCGACCACCGTCAGCCCCCGCCCGTCGGGCTTCATGCCGAGCAGGATCGCCGCCTGCAGGTGATTGGTATCCTGGTACTCATCGACCAGCACATGGCT
This sequence comes from Rhodocyclaceae bacterium UBA2346, assembly GCA_002344625.1. Classification (GTDB taxonomy): domain Bacteria; phylum Pseudomonadota; class Gammaproteobacteria; order Burkholderiales; family Rhodocyclaceae; genus UBA2357. The sequence goes on from DDUE01000003.1 coordinate 11,826, forward strand.
GAACAAGGCGCCGACCTCGCCCCCCAGCGCCGGATCGGCCACCATCTGCGCCCAGTAGAGCAGCAGATCGTCATAGTCGAGCACCTGCTGCGCCTGCTTGGCTTCGACATAGGCACGAAACAGCTGCTTCAGTTCGGCCTGCCACTCGGCACACCACGGAAAGCTCGCCTGCAATACCTCGACCAGCGGCGCCCGACCGTTGACCACCGCCGAATAGATCGCGAGACAAGTGGTCTTTTGCGGAAAGCGCCGGTTGCCGGCCGAGAACCCGCACTCGTGCCGGACCAGATTCAGCAGATCGGCAGAATCCTCGCGATCATGGATCGTGAACGCGGGGTCGAGTCCAATCCGCCCCGCGTACTCGCGCAGCAGCCGCGCGCCGACCGCATGGAAGGTGCCGGACCAGGCAAGCGCGGCTTGGGCCAGCCACGGCCGGGCCGCCTCGCCGCGCGTCAGGATGCGCTTCACCCGACGGTTCATCTCGTCGGCCGCGCGCCGTGAAAAGGTCAGCAGCAGAATCCTGCCGGGGTCGGCCCCATGTGCGAGCAGATGGGCGACGCGGTGCGCCAGCGTGTTGGTCTTGCCCGAGCCGGCACCCGCGATGATCAGCAGGGGCCCGCACGGCTCGCCACCGCCATGTTCGACCGCCGCGCGCTGCTCGGCATTGAGCGTGTCGGGCGGATCGGCGGCGGGGGCGGTCGCGGTGGGCGTCATGACTATAATTATATTCAGTTATCGATCGCGAAACGACCGTCTCCACGCACGCGCTAATCACCCTGCCCCGCCAACACGCCGGCACGCTTCGTGGTCTCCGCAGGAACCCTTCCTCGGCCAGACGCCCGGCTACGGCTCGGGGCGCCGGCGGCGCATCGACTCGGCGACATAGCGCCGCACCACCGGCGCCTCGCCCCCCTTGTGAAAGACCTGGCGACGCTCGCGCAAGCCCACGTCGGCCGCCGTGAAACGCTCGAGCCGGCGCTGGTGCTCGACCCAGTTCTCGTCGACGAAGTACTCTATGTAGCGCCCGGGCCGGGTCGTGTCGCGAAACAGGCCCCATGAAACCGCGCCCTGACGCAGGCGTGCCCGGCGGGTTTCCTGCATCACCGCGTTGAAGTCCGCCGCCTGCTCGAGGTCGATCAGGTACTCGATCGTGACCATGACGGGCCCCTCGTCGGGCTGGATCTCGATCACCGGCGGCGGCACCCGGACGTTGCCCGTCGCCGGGCTGAGATCTTCATCGCCACCATGGGCGCGCCCGAACCGGCGGGTGAGCAGCATCAGGCACGGCCCCACGACGGCCGCCGCGATGACGCTGGCGGACACCGTCGTCGCGCTGGCCACATAGCCCCACAGGGTCGCGCCGGTGGCGCTCCCGCCCATCAGCGCCATCAGGTAGATCGACATGCCGCGCGCCCGCACCCAGTTCGGCAAGGCCAGCTGCGCGGCGACCGTGAGCGAATTGGCCGTCGAGATCCAGGCCATGCCGACCACCACCATCGCCGGAACGGCCAGCCACATCGTCGATGCGAGCACGACCGCGGCCGACGCCAGCGCCTGAACCCCCACGCCCCAATACACCAGCCGGTCGCGCCCCACCCGCTGGCGCAGCCACGGCAGGATCAGCGCCACGACGATCGCCCCGGCCCCCATCGCCACCAACAGCATCGTATACGCGGCCGGATCGCCGCCGTCGAAGCCATGCGCCACCAGCGGCAACAATGCCGTCAGCGCCGTCGATTGCAGAAAGAACAGAAAAATCCGCAGGATCAGGATGCGCAGGCGCGGCGACTGGGCCACGTGCTGCACCCCGACCCGCATCGCGGCAAAGAAGCGCTCGCCCGGCAACGCGCTGCTGCGCGGCTCGGGGTGCCAGCGCAGGATCAGCGCGAAGGCCACCAGCGCCAGTACGGCGTTGAGCATGTACACGTATGGGATGCCGGCACTCGCCAGCAATGCCCCGGCGATGATGGGGCCGACCACCCGCGACATGTTCATCGCGATGCCGTTGAGCGCGATCGCCGCAGGCAGGTCGACGCGCGGCACCACGTCCGGCACGATCGCGGCGAATACCGGCCAGCGCATGGCCATGCCGACACCGTTCGCGAACGTCAGCGCCAGCAGCAGCGGCGCGGTCAACCCGTTGACGAACGCCAGCATGGCGAGCATCGCCGCCACCACGGCGACCCATAGCTGGGTGAGCGCAAAATAGCGGCGCCGGTCGACGATGTCGGCAAGCGCCCCGCTCGGCAAGCCCAGCACGAACACCGGCAGGGTCGAAGCCGCCTGGACCAGCGCGACCATCATCGGACTGTCGGTCAACGAAGTCATCATCCATGCGGACGCGACCTCGTTCATCCACATGGTCACATTGGCCGTCAGCCAGGCCAGCCACAGCATGCGGAAAACCGGCCGGCGCAGGGGCGCGAAGGCCGACGGTACGGGTTGTGTCGTCGTGGTCAAACCGTTTCACTCCGATGGTGCGCCTGTCTCGAAAGCCACCGCGGCGCCCCCCCGCGTTTCGGTTCGCGCATCCAATCGGTGCAGTCCGGCCATTGCCTGCCATCATGCGACCTCGGCAGAAGAATGTCGATCATGGCCGCGCGGCCGCATCGGGTCGGTCGACGGGCGCGCGCACCGATCCACGCCCTTGCCAAAACAGCGGTCCGCGGACAAGATCCACCCGGTCGCCGGACCACGCGACACGCAACGACGAGGACGCAGACCATGCATGACGCCCACCCCGCGCACTTCAGCCCGACCACCGGCCTGCAAGGCCTGGACGCCGTACTTTGCGGCGTCGCTCCCGGCGACAACGTGGTGTGGCAGATCCAGACGCTGGCCGAGTACCAGGCCTTGGTCGTGCCCTACGCCGAGGCCGCCCGCCAGGCCGGCCGGCGGCTGATCTATTTCAGGATCGCCGCCCATCCGCCGCTGCTCGACGAACGCGAGGTCGAAACCCACTACCCGCGGCCGGCCGACGGCTTCGAGAACTTCGTCGACCAAGTGCATGCGGTGATCGAGGCCGCGGGCCCGGAGACCCTCTACGTATTCGATTGCCTGTCGGACCTCGCGCTCGCATGGGAATCCGATCGCATGATGGGCAACTTCTTCCGGCTCACCTGCCCGCGGCTGTTCGACCTCTCCACCGTCACCTATTTCGGGGTGCTGCGCAATACCCACACCCGCATGGCGATGGACATGATCACCGTCACCACCCAGTTCCTGCTGGATGTCTTTGCCTGCAAGGGGCGGCGCTTCATCCGCCCGGTCAAGGTACGGCACGACTCGGCCGCGGCGATGAACCTGATTCACGCCTGGGAGGCGGAAG
>DDUE01000026.1:0-23566 GCA_002344625.1 Rhodocyclaceae bacterium UBA2346
CCTCAATTGTGAACACACCCTAGAGATAGGTTTGACCTTCTGCTTGTGGTGGGAGGCCCGTTGGTACCAAGTCAGGATTACTCCTCCGAATTCATGGCCTGGCTGAATCACGCCGCTGATCGAGCGGTGCGATTTGGCTCGATTTGCAACGGCGCTTTTGTTCTTGCAAAAGCAGGATTGCTCTCCGGGCGAACGGTCACAACGCATTGGAACGACGCTCAAGCGCTTGCCGAGCTGTGCCCGAATGCGGAGGTTCAGCCGGATCGGCTTTATGTCCGCGACAAGAATCTGTACACCTCCGCCGGAGTCACCGCAGGTGACCTGCTCCGGTCTTTTCGGACCATTTGAAACTTGAGAGGATGGCTTCCAAGAAGCAGAGGCAGTCATGCGCAAGAGCCGTTTTATAGAAGAGCAGATGGTCAAGATAGTGCGGGAGGCCGACCGCTCGCCGGTCGCGGAGGTATCGAAGAAACACGGGGTGAGTGAGCAGACGATCTACACGTGGCGCAAGCGTTTCGGCGCCATGAACCCGGACGAGGTCAAGCGACTTCGGCAGTTGGAGTCGGAGAACGCACGGCTGAAGAAGATGCTGGCCGAGCGGGATCTGGAGATCGACGTGATGAAGGAGATCGCGGCAAAAAAATGGTGAGCACCTGCGCGCGCCGAGCGCAGGTGCTTTACGTGGTGAAGCGAGGCGTTTCGCAGCGCCGGGCGTGCGCCTTGATGTGCGTGTCGCGCTCGGCGCTGGGCTATGTGTCGCGGCTCGATGAGCGCGACCGTCGGCTGATCGGTGAAATGCGGCGCTTGGCAGCGCAGTACCCGCGCTACGGCTACCGACGCATTCGCATCTTCCTTCGCCGTGCCGGACACCGCCTGAGTATCGGTCGCACCTGGCGGCTGTAGAACAAGGCGGGTCTGCAGGTGCCGCGCAAGCGTCCCCGTCGTCGGGTGGCCAGCCAGCGCGATCAGGTGCAGCGAGCCTCAGAGGCCAACGGGATCTGGGCTTATGACTTCGTGTTCGACACTTGCGCCAACGGCCAGCAGTTCAAATGCCTGACGGTAATCGACGAGCACACCCGCGAGGCGTTGGCGATCGATGTGGCCGGCAGCATCCGCTCCGAGCGCGTCATCGAGGTCTTGAGCCGCTTGATCAGCGAGCGCGGAGCGCCGAAGGCATTGCGCTCGGACAACGGTCCGGAGTTCGTCTCGACCCGGTTGCTCCAGTGGGCGGCCGATGAACGATTGCAGATGGCGCTGTCGCAGCCGGGCAAGCCATGGCAAAACGGCACCGACGAGAGCTTCAACGGCAAGTTCCGCGACGAGTGCCTGTCTATGGAGTACTTTCGCAACCGCACCGAGGCACGCGTCGTCATCGAGCAGTGGCGCCGTCATTACAACGAGGTGCGGCCGCATTCCGCGCTGGGCTACCTGACACCAGCACAGTACGTTCAGAACCCGTCAGGCAACGACCACCAGGCCATTCTTACCAAGTAAATCGTGGTCCGAAGAATCAGGGCAGGTCACTGGCGCCGTCGGCAAGGCAAGGGCGCCTTCACCGGGAACTGGGGGACGTCGTCGTAGCCGGGCATGCCCGGATGGGGCAAGGATGAAAGTCTGTCCGGGGCGGGAAGCGAAGAGGGCGGCATGGCAGTGACCGTGATCGGATGCGTTGGTGCCCATGGTGGCTATCGCGGGTGATCGGTACAATCTGTTGGGGCGAAGCCGGTCGTGTTCTGGTACGCACATTCGCTCTGCTGGCCTTATTCGCTGTGCAGTGAATCTCCGCGGCCTTCTCTCGTCGCGGCGTTCCGCCGCCGGGCCCGCGGGCTGCGTCCCGTGCTTCGTGCCGAATCGCGGCCATCCGGCTTTGATCCCTGACATATCCGGCCCTCGCGGCCCAGCGCGTGCTGCGCACTTGGCCAAAAACCGGCGTGCGTGGAAGCCGGCACGCCATCGCGGATGACGCCGATGGACATCACGGTTCGAGCTAGGCCGCAAGCCTTTGTGATGGCGTCTAGCCATGTCCGCGCAACTCGGCGTGGATACGTCGCGCACCGTACGCCTGCTGAACCATCCTGATGGATCGTGCGGATCAGCATCAACGCCTGAGCGTCGGTCAGTCGCTTGCGGTTCGGCGTACCACCGGGCCTGCCAAGCCCGAAAGCCGCTCTGGCTCACCGACAGCGCCTCGCACAGGACGGGCAACGGGAAGGATCTGCGCTGCTTCTCGATCCAGGCATATTTCACAGCAGATCCTTCGCGAAATATGCCGCCGCTTTTTTTAGGATCTCATTTTCCATCTCGAGGCGCGCAACCGGGACAGCTCCATCTGCTCGGTAGTGATCTGCTTGGCGCCGGCCGGGTTCAGCTTGCCGGCCTTGGCCGCCTTGACCCAGTTGCGTAGCGTCTGCTCGACCAGCCCCAGTTCTTCGGCTGTACGGGCAATGCTGCCAACCTCGTCGGCCCGCTTGACCGCCTGCTCCTTGAACTCGGCCGTGTATTCCTGTTCCGGGATGCGTCTCACGTCGTTCTTCCTCTCGTCGCGTCAATCGTACGACGACTACCTTGGAAGACGAAAGTCGTCGGGTAGCTCAGTGCCTCACCGTACGTTTCAGCAAATTTTTGGATGTAAATGTCGGTATTTTTTACAGTCTTGCATTCGTTGGGGTGAAGTTATTTTTCAAGTGTTTGAAAAACATTGTAGAAATAATCCTGGCATGTCGTTTGCTCGTGCAATCTCGAGTGACTTGCGCCCTTGCCTTCGCAAGATCGCCGACTGTGAGCAAAAGTCAAGATTGATTGAGGAGGAGTACAGATCATGAAAAAGCTAAATGGATTGATGGCAGTTGCGCTGACCGGTTTTGCATGCAGTGCGGCACAGGCGGCGGCTGTGGTGGAATGGGGCTATACGGTTGAGACGACTTGGGTGGCGTCGAGCTTTGGTGCCGGTACTGGCACGATCATCGATCATACCGACGGTGCGGGCCTCGAGTTGAGTTGGGGGGCAAACGTACCGCTGGCGCTGGGGGTTGAGCGTAGTGGTCTCGTGATCTCGGATTCACCGGTTGATTCGGCGACCGGTGGTTTGTTTACCAATAATCTGGTTCCGTCGCCAACGGCGACGATTACCCACACGAACAACTCGATATCATCCAGTTTTGCAACCTTGAATACGGCGACGCTGCTGACGACGCTGACACTGTTTGAGGTTGATCCTGATCCGGCGCCGGATCCTGGCGTTTTGCCGCTTCCTCCCTTGTCCTTTGCGATTAATTTCATTGAAACCCTTAATTCTACGCCGTGCGGTTTTCCGAGCGGGTCGGTGTGTGACGATATCTTCGTCATCGACAATGCTGCATTCGACAATGCTTTCACATACAAAGGCATAACGTATTATGTGAGCATCGTCACGCCTACCGGCGTCATTGATCCGTTGCCTGCGGCTTCTTGCCTCGCGGCGGGTGCCGCTGTGGGCTGCTACGGCTTCCAGACTCGGGAAAATGCGATTACTCCGGTCAGTTTCGGAATTGTGATCACCACAGATCCACTACTGGTTTCCGAGCCGGGCGCGCTTGCGCTTGCCGGTTTGGGTTTGCTCGGGCTTGGCTTGGTTCGTCGCCGCAAGGCCGTTTGAAATCGGTCTTTTAGAAGTCCGGGAGGCCGGTGCTGTGATGGCGCCGGCCTCCCTGCGTTTACGCTCAGCCTTGCAGTTGGGGCGGCCGTTTTTGCCACTTTGATTCAATGGGTAATTCCCCACGAACCCGGAGTAACCAGCGAAATTTGTGGTGACGGTGTGAGCGCGTTGGTCAATGGTTTTGTTACCCGCCACCGTCCGTGACATTTTAGTTTCACACGGTTAGGCTACCGTCTAAAGATTGAATGCCAATTCGGCGGCGGGGGGCGTGACTATGACGACAGAAATCGGTTTGAGGCTTCGAAGCTTGGTGGTGTTGCCGGCAGCTGTCGCGCTGGTGTGGCCGGTCGTGGCCAGTGCCGATGAATTGCGTCTGCTCACTTGGGGCGGCTATGCGCCGGACGAGGTTGTGCAGGCGTTCGAAAAGGAGACCGGTATCAAGGTGCTGGTTACGCTTTCGAACAACGAAGACATGATCTCCAAGCTGCGTGCGACCGGCGGTGCCGGGTTCGACCTGGCTCAGCCCAGCCAGGACCGCATCACCAGCGCGCAACAGGAATTCAACATCTACAAGCCGATCGAGTTCACCAAGATCAACCAGGCCCAGATCATTGACTCGATGCTTGCGGCAACGCGCAAGAACACGGCTATCGGAGATGAGGTTTTCGGGGTGCCCCACATCTGGGGTACCAGCGGCCTCGTCGTCAATCGGAGCGTGGCCGAGCGCGTGAAGGACTGGACCGATCTGTGCGGTCCCGACCTCGTCGGCAAGGTGTCCTACCGCATGCGCCGCCCCATCCTGATCGGCATGGCCTTTGCGATGGGCGAGAATCCGTTCGAGGCCTATGCCGACGTGCCCCGCTACGAGAGGATGATGGAAAAGGTCGGCGAGACGCTCGTCGCGTGTAAGCCGAACGTGAAGGCTTACTGGAGCGGCGGCGACGAATTGATCAACCTGGTGTCGTCGGGCGAGGTGGTGGCGGCCGAGGGCTGGGACGCGGGGGGCTGGAAGCTCCACGACGAGAAACCCGAGATCAGCTTCGTCGCGCCGGCGAGCGGGGCCCTCGGATGGATCGACACCTTCGCACTGCCGCGCCGGGGCAAGAATGAGGAGGCCGCCTATAAGTGGATCAACTTTGTCATGAAACCCGAGATCGCCGCGCAGATTACCAGGTCGGCCGGCAACTTCAGTGCTTCCAAGGGGGCCGAGGCTTTCGTCGATGAGCGGCTCAAGGCCAATTATCAGGCCTCGTTCGATCAGGCCGCGATCGACAACATCCGGTGGTATCCGCCGGTACCGGCGGGGCTCGAGGCGATCGAGGGCAGGATCCTGGACCGGGTGCAAGCCGCCCGGTAGCGATGGCGCAATGGGCCTGGGTCCCCGCGAGGGCGGTCCGGGCGCATGGATTGCCGGCTTCGCCGCCGGCTGCGAGCTCTCCGGCCCGAGTTGCAAATGTCTTCACCGTCTGTTCCGATCGATCTGCAATGCGAGCGTCTATGCAAGGCGTTCGGCTCGCACCAGGCGGTGTGCGACGTGACATTCGAGATTCCGCGCGGCTCGTTCTTCTCGATCCTCGGGCCTTCCGGTTGTGGCAAGACGACACTGCTGCGGATGCTGGCGGGCTTTCTCGAGCCGGATGCAGGTGACATCCGGATCAAGTCACGATCGATGTTGGGCGTGCCGCCCAACAAGCGGCCGCTCAACATGGTGTTTCAGCATCTTGCGCTGTTTCCGATGATGTCGGTCGGCGACAACATCGGCTATGGCTTGCGCCGCCGTGGCGTCGGCGCGGATGAAATCAGGCGTCGGGTGGCCGATGTGCTCGAACGGGTGGGTTTGCCCGGCGCGGGCGCGAAGCGGATCGAGCAGCTTTCGGGCGGGCAGAAGCAGCGGATCGCGCTGGCACGCTGCCTGGTGCTCGAGCCGGCCGTGCTGTTGCTCGACGAGCCGCTCGGGGCGCTCGACCTCAAGCTGCGCGAGCAGATGAAGATCGAGCTCAAGCAGTTGCAGCAGACCTTCGGCACCACCTTTGTTTACATCACCCATGACCAATCCGAGGCGATGGTGATGTCCGATCGGGTTGCGGTGATGAACCATGGCCGCTTCGAACAGGTGGGCACGCCGCAGGCGCTCTACGATGCGCCACTGACCCCTTTCGTAGCCGGTTTCGTCGGCGACAGCAATTGCATCGACGGGCACCTGGCAGGCGGCTCGCAGGGTCAGTGCATCGTGACCGCACAGGGCCTGGATCTGGCGGTGGTGCTTGCGGGCGCAAGCCCGGTGCGCGCGGGCGACGCGGTCGAGGTGTTCGTGCGGCCGGAGTCGATCGAAGTTGCGCGCGGGGTGCACGACATGGCGAGCGATAACCAGTTGATCGCGACGGTCGAGACGGTATTGTTCGACGGTGCCAACAGCCGGATCGAGGTGTGCGGGCGGACGAATCGACTGGATCTGCTGGTGCGCCTGCCGCAGACGCACGAGTTCGCCGACCTGCGCCGTGGCGACATCGTTAGCCTGGGCTGGATGAGCGGCCAGACGCAGTGCTTTGCCGCCCGCCGGCGCGAAGACGGCGGCAACCCATGAGGGCCGACGGCCCGCGCTTGGCGACCTGGTTGCTGCTGGGGCCGGCCTTGTTGTGGCTGGTGTTGCTGATCGTGCTGCCGCATGTCGATATGTTGCTGGTGTCGTTGCGCCTGCGCGCCGGCTTTGGCCAGTATCAGACCAGCGCGGTCCATTATCTTGCGTTCTTTACCGAACCGCTTTACTGGCGCACTTTCATGCGCACCGCGGTGATGTCGATCCTCGCCACTTTTCTCACCTTGGTGATCGCGTTTCCGGTCGCCTGGTATATCGCCAAGATGGTGCGGGGAAGGGTGCGCTCGCTGCTCTTTCTCGCGTGCCTGGTGCCGTTCTGGGTGAGCGAACTGGTGCGCACTTACGGCTGGATGATTCTTCTACGTGAAACCGGTGTCGTGAGCGGCTTCCTGCAGTGGAGCGGGCTGGCGTCGGGTCCGGTCGAGATGTTGTACAACGACGTCGCGGTGATGGTGGGGCTGGTCTACGCGTCGATGCTGTTCATGGTCGTGCCGTTGGTCACGACGCTCGACAGCCTCGACGACAGCCTGATCGAGGCGGCCTACGATCTCGGCGGCAACGCTTGGTCGGTGCTGCGCGAGATCGTGATTCCGTTCGCGATGCCCGGCATCGTGTCGGGCTGCATCGTGGTGTTCATGCTCTCGCTCGGCAATTACCTCACGCCGGTGTTGCTCGGGGGCAAGGACAGTATGTGGTTCACCGAGCAGATCTTTACCCAGTTCATCGTCCGCTTCAACTGGGAGCAGGGCGCCGCCTTCGGGGTGCTGCTGCTGGTGCTGTCGTCGCTGATCGTGTGGCTGGGCCTGAAGCTTACCCGCCAGTCGTTTACCGAGGTGATGCGGTGAGGGGCGCGCGATGATTCCGACCCTGCCGGGCTCGGTCGGCCTGCGGGCCGCTCTTGTCGCCTATGTGGCGCTGTTCTTCGCCTATCTCGCCGCGCCCTTGATCATCGTCGGCCTGTTCGCTTTCAACGACAGCCGCTTTCCGGCACTGCCCTGGAACGGTTTCACCTGGGACTGGTTCTTCGCCTCCGGTCCCGAGCGAACCGGGGTGTTTCATGACCGGGCGATTCTGCGCAGCATCGCCACGAGTGCCTGGGTCGCCGGATTCGTGACCGTCCTGGCGGTGCTGTTTGCGACGCTCAACGCTTTTTTGTTCGAGCGGCACCGGTTTCCGGGCAAGAGCGCGCTCTATGTGTGCATGCTCTTGCCGCTGGTGATACCGGGGGTGATTCTGGGAATCTCGATCCTGGTGTTCGCAAGCGGTATCGCCAACCATGCGGACGAGCTGCTGGCTATCGAACTCGATTTTCTGCGCCCGGGACTGGTGTTGGTGGTGCTGGGCCAGTTCGCGTTTCTGACGACGATCGCCACGTTGATCATCTCGGCGCGTTTGCGCAAGTTCGATCGCTCGCTCGAAGAAGCCGCGCTCAACCTGGGGGCGACGCCGTTCGTCGCGATCATGACGGTCACCTTGCCGTATCTTCGGCCTGCGCTGGTGGGGGCCGCGCTGGTGTGCTTCTTGATGTCGTTCGAAAACTTCAACACCACGCTGATGCTGGTTGGTTCGGACGCGCCGCTCACCATCACCCTGTTCAGCCGCCTGCGCGAAGGGGCGACTCCGCTGTTGAATGCGGTTTCACTGCTGCTGATGCTGGGTTCGAGCCTGCTGGCGATGCTGAGCATCGCGTTTCAACGCAAGACCTGATCGATGCCGGGGCGGTGCACCGGTGTAAAATCCGCCGCTCGTCCCATGAATCCTGCCGGCGCGTTCCGGCGATCTCTCGAATGGCCGTGCACCCGTGATTCGCTTTTTCGTCGTATTCGTTCTTCTTTTGTTGTTGCTGTTCACACTCGAGATCACTCATCTTGCGCAGAATCTGGTGGTGCTGCCGTGGACGGCCCTGCTGGCAAAGATCAGTGCGGTGTTGCTGAGCGCCTTCGATTCGAACGTGATCGCCTACGGCAAGATCCTTCAGGATGGTCGAACCGGGCATGGCGTCTCGATCGAGGCGGGCTGCAACGGTATCGAGGCCTGCATCATTCTGGTTGCGGCGATGGTCGCCTATCCGGCGCGCTGGGGTCACCGGCTTGCCGGCATCGCGGTCGGCATGATCGCGATCCAGGCGGTGAATATTCTGCGCATCATCACCCTGTTCTATCTCGCCGCGTGGAATCATGTCGCATTCGAGTTTGCCCATCTGTACTTGTGGCAAGCGCTGATCATGCTCGACGTGATCGTGGTCTGGCTGCTGTGGATACGCTGGGTTTCGCGTCGGGAGGTCGATCATGGCGTCGTCGCTTAGCGTGGTCGGCGGCTTCTTCACGCGCGCGCTGCTATGGCTCATACCGGCGCTGGCGCTCTGGTACTGGGGCGCGGAATGGGTGGTCAAGCCCGCGACCTGGTTGGCCGAGCGGGCGATGCTCGGCCTGTTTCCGGGCTGGGTGCTTGGGGTCGAGGCGCTGCCCGGCGGTGAAATCGATCTCCTGACCAGCCTGCGGATGCCCGCCGAACAGGGGATGGTGGGCGAGTTGAGCTCGACGACGAGGGTGTTGAAGTTCACTCACGGCATTCCGTTCTTCGTTGCGCTGATGCTCGCATGCCGGTCGCGCGGCCTGTGGTGGAAGCTTCCGCTGGGTCTGGCGGTGATGGTGCCGTTCCAGGCCTGGGGGGTGTGCTTCGAATGGCTGGTCGATGTCGCCATCATGGCCGGTGTCCAGACTCAAGCCCAAACGGGCTTTGGCGCCTGGCATGCGAATTTTTTCGGCATCGGCGCGCAGCTCGGGTACCTGATCTTCCCGACACTCGTACCGCTGATGCTGTGGATTGCATTCGAGCAGGGTTTCGTCCGCACCGTGGTGGTCGATGGCGCGTTGCACGAGCTGTCGCGGCGCGACCCGCGGCTGGGGTGATCGGCGGTTCCGGCGCGGGCGGGACGACAGGTTGCGATCGTGCGGATTTGGTCATAAATTGAGAGCGCAGTCATGGCGTCGCGGGGCCTCTGGGCCAGCGTGAGAGCGTGACACCACGTGGGGGCTTTCCGATGGGTGGCCAGGAACGACCGGATGTTCAGGGACGTGCGCTGCAGGTGGCGCTGGGCTATGCCGTGCTGGGGGCGTTGTGGATACTGTTCTCCGACCGGATCGTGGCGTTCTATGCCGGTGACGACGTCGTGCAGCTCAACTGGCTGCAGACCTACAAGGGCTGGGCGTTCGTGCTCGTCACCGCGATACTCGTGTACCTGATGGCCTTCCGGGCGATCGCGGCGCTGCTCGCGTCCGACGCGCGCCTGCGGCTTGCGATGCAGGCCGCCGGGCAGGGCTTGTTCGACATCGATCTGGCGTCGGGCGTGATCACCGTGAGCCCCGAATATCCCCGCATGCTCGGGTTCGACCCGGAGAGTTTCAAGGAAACCCTGGCGACCTGGCATGCGCGTTTGCACCCGGACGATCGCCAGCGTGCCGAAGACCAGCTCAGCCGCTGCCTCGCCGGAAGCCTGGCGGCCTGTGCCGTCGAGGCCCGGCGCAAGATGTCCGATGGCGGCTGGAAATGGATCCTGTCGGTCGGCGCCGTGGTCGAGCGCAGCGAAAGCGGTCTGCCCCGGCGCATGGTCGGAACGCATACCGACATCGATTTGTTGAAGCGCACCGACACCGCGCTGAAGCGTTTTCGTTTCATCGTCGACAATGCCGGACAAGAGGTCTACCTGGTCCGGCCCGATGGAACGCTGTTGTACGCCAACCGCGCGGCAGCGGCGAGCTTGGGCTACCCTCCCGACACGATGGCGGGAATGCGCATTGGCGACGTGGACGCGCTGTATTCGTCCGAGGTGTTCCGGGCGCATGTCGAAGACTTGCGCAGGCACAGCCTGCCGCCGTTCGAGACCATGCATAAGACTAGCGACGGTCGGCAGATTCCGAAGGAGGTCAGGGCCGCGTACTTCGAGGTCGACGGCGAGGGTTTCGTCTGCGGCTTCGCTCAGGACATCACGCACAGGCGTGAAGCCGAAGAAGCGATACGGCGCCTCAACCAGGAGCTCGAATGCCGGGTGGAGGAACGGACCAAGCAGCTCGAGGCGGCCAACCACGAACTCGAGTCCTTCTCCTATTCGGTATCGCACGATCTGAAAGCACCGCTGCGCGGAATCGACGGCTACAGCCAGATCCTGCTCGAAGACCACGCGGCCCGCCTCGATGACGATGCGCGGGTGCTGATCGGCAATATCCGGCGCGGTGTGCACCAGATGCACGACCTGATCGAAGACCTGCTCGCCTATTCGCGGATGGAGCGGCAGGCGCTCGACGAGCGGGTGATCGATCTGGTCGCATTGTTCGATGCCCTGCTCGCCGGCTATGGCGACGAGATCGCGGCCCGGCGGATCCGGGTCAGCAGGCCATCGGGGCCCGTGTCGATTCGCGCGGACCGCGACGGCCTGGCCCTGATCCTGCGCAATCTGCTCGAAAACGCGTTCAAGTTTACGCGTGAAAGCCCACAGCCCGAGATCGAACTAGGCATCGACAATGCGCCGGACGCCGTGCGCATCCGGGTGCGCGACAATGGCATCGGGTTCGACATGCGCTACCACGACCGGATCTTCGACGTGTTCCAGCGCCTTCACCGGGTCGAAGCCTACCCGGGCACCGGCGTCGGGCTGGCGATGGTGAAGCGCGCCGCCACGCGCATGGGCGGGCGGGTGTGGGCTGAAAGCGAGCCGAATGCGGGTGCGAGCTTCTTCGTGGAATTGCCGCAATGAAGGCCGCGCGACCCAAGACGTCGGGTGAGCGGAGCAAGTCGCTGACCGTGCGCTACATCGATGGCGACAAGGTGCTCGAGGCCGAGCAGGCCTTGCGGCGTATTTTCGACAACACCCCGGCCATCGCGGTGCAGGCATACGATGCCGACCGCCGGGTGGTGTACTGGAACCGCGCGAGCGAGGATCTGTACGGATACGCGGCCGCAGAGGCGATCGGGCGCTGCCTCGAAGAGCTGATCATTCCGCCGGAGCTCACCGAGATCGTCGTCGCGGCGCATGAGGCCTGGCTCGGTGGCGGCCCGCCGATTCCGGCGGCCGAGCTCATGCTGATGCACAAGAGCCGTTCGCGCGTATCGGTCTTTTCGAGCCACGTCATGGTGGCGCGCCCGAGCGGCGAGCGCGAGATGTATTGCATCGACATCGACCTGAGTTCGCTCCGGCGTTCCGAGGCTGAACTGGCGCGGCTCGCGCATTTCGACAGCCTGACCAACCTGCCCAACCGGGCGATGGCCCAGATACGCATCGAGCATGCGCTCGACCGTGCCCGCCGGCATGATTTCGGGGTGGCCGTGCTGCTGCTGGGCATCGATCGATTCAAGAACGTCAACGAGAGCTTCGGCCATCCGGTCGGCGACGAGCTGCTGGTGGTCTTGTCCACACGATTCGCCAGGCGCCTGCGGGCCGGGGACACGCTCGCGCGCTTTGGTGGCGACGAGTTTCTTGTCGTGCTCGAGTGCCTGGACGAACCCGCCGAGGCGGCCAGGGTTGCCGATGCGCTGCTGCGCCAGCTCGACGAGCCTTTCGTGCTGTCGGGCGGACAACAGCTTTTCGTCGGCATGAGCATCGGTATCAGTTACTTTCCGGACGACAGCAATGACGTCACGATGCTGCTCCAGCATGCCGATACCGCGCTCCACCAGGCCAAGGCTGCTGGACGAGGCACCTATCGCTTCTTCACGGCTGAACTCACGCGTGCGGCGCAGGTGCGCATGGAGCTCGAGACGCGGCTGCGGTGGGCGATCGAACGACAGGAATTCGAACTCTACTACCAGCCCAAGGTGGACCTCGCGAGCCAGCGGGTCGTGGGGTGCGAGGCCCTGATCCGCTGGAACGACGAGACGTGCGGGCTGGTCGGCCCGGACGGTTTCATCCCGATCGCGGAGGAAACCGGACTCATCGTCGCGATCGGCGAATGGGCCTTGCATGCGGCCTGCGAGCAGTTGGTCGACTGGCAGGAGGCGGGCCATCTCGAGCTGTCGGTGGCGGTCAATCTCTCGGCCCGCCAGATGTGGCAGTCGAGCCTGCCCGCGCGGGTCGAGGACATCATCAAGCGCACCGGCGTGCGTGCGGCCTCGCTCGAGCTGGAGCTCACCGAAAGCATGATCATGGGGCAGGAGGAGACGCTGGCGGCGCGCATGCACGAGCTCAAGGCGCTCGGCGTATCGCTCGCGCTGGATGACTTCGGCACCGGCTATTCGTCGCTGTCCTATCTCAAGCGCTTTCCGATCGACGTGCTGAAGATCGACCGCAGTTTCGTGCGCGACATTCCCGGCGACAACGACAGCAACGAGATCGCCGCGGCCATCATCGCCATGGCGCACAGCCTGCGCCTGAAGGTCGTCGCGGAAGGCATCGAGACCCCCGAGCAGGTCGGATTCTTCCGCGCCCATGGCTGCCGGCTGGCACAGGGCTACCTCTTCGGCCATCCGATGAAGGCCGACGCCTTCAGCCGCTTGCTGAGGCCCTGAGGTTAGGCCCTGAGGTCGGACCCCGACGCCGCGCCACGCGGGCGCCGGCAGCATTCAGAACCGGTAGTCCGCGCGCACGCCGGCATACCAGCTCAGGTCGGGGCCCGGCTCGTAATAGCGGCCGTTGGCGGCGCCGACGATGACCGAGGCAACATGGGTGCGGTCGAACAGGTTGTCGAGGCGCAGTAACTCGGAAAAGGTCCACCGGCCGACGCTTTGTTCGGCCGAGAGCCGAAAGTTGACCAGGGTGTAGCCCGGCGCCGGGCGGGCGTCGTTGAGGTCGTTCACGTAGACCTCGTCGCGGTATACCAGCTCGCCGGCCAGGCTCACACCGGGGCGCGGCGTCCACGCCAGCTCGGCATAGGCGGCGAGTTCGGGCACACCCGGCAGTTGCTTGCCCGCGGGTATCGTCGTGGGCGTGCCCCCGATGTGGGTCACGAACGCGCTGTCATACGTGGCGTCGAGCCAGGTGAATGCCGCGCGGGCGCTGAGCGTCGGCGCGAGCGCCGATTCGGCCGCCAGCTCGACGCCGCGGCGCAGCGTTTCGCCCGCGTTGGCATAGCTGGTGCGGCCGCCGACCGATTCGGCCACGACGATCTCGTTCTTGGTGCGGATCTGGAAGAGGGCGGCGTTGACCCGGGTCGCATCGCCGACGAAAGCCTTCACCCCGGCTTCGAGCTGCTGGCTGCGCGACGGGCTCAGGGCGAAATTGAAACCCGAGTCCGGGGTCGCGTACGAGAGCTCGTTGAGGGTCGGCGTCTCGAACCCGGTGCCGGCGCTGAAGTACACGTTGGTCGCAGGGCTCAGCGCGTAGACCACCCCGGCGGCCGGCGTGACGCGGCGGTAGCGCACGCTGCCGCTGTCGTCGCCATTTGCGCCGGCGATGTAGCGGTCGTCGACCTCGAAGTCGACATTCGAATAGCGCAGCCCGGCCTGCCATTGCCACGGCCCGGTCTTCCACACCGCCTGGATGTAAGGGTCTAGGCTGGTCACGGTGTCGATCTCGTCGCGCCGCAGCGCGCCTCGGACCCCGAGGGTAGAGCCGATGAAGTTTTCGTAGCCGCGCCGGTCGTCTTCCGACGCATCGTAGTCGATGCCGGTGCGGACCGTGAGCTCGCCGGAGGACAGCGTGCGTTGCGCGATCCAGCGTGCGGCCAGCCCGTGGAAGTCGCGGTCTAAGTCGATCACGCCGCCGGCGTGGCGCGGGTTGGCCTGCGGCGCCACCGGTATGGCTTGATACTGGGTGACGCTGCGCCGGCCGGCGTAGGCGACGAGTTCCAGCCGGTCCTGGCCGAAGCGGCGCTCATAGGTCGCACCGCCTTGCAGATGGTCGATGCTCTTGCGGGTGTTGAACAAGGTGGCGACCGGCTCGCTCGCGCGCGGGTCGCGCTGGTAGGTCGTCCAGGTCACGCCGAGGGGGTCCTGGGTGTCGGGTTGGCGCAGGCCGTTGGCGATCAGGGTGAGCCGGCTTTGGTCGTCTGGGTTGGTGGTGATCTTGGCGAACCCCTGGTCGCGCCGAGCCGAGCTGTGGTCCCTGAAGCCGTCGGTATCGAAGCGTGAGGCGTCGAGCAGGTAGCCGATGCCGTCCGACTCGCCCTCGGCGCCGAGCCCGAAGCGGGTGGTGCCCCAGGCGCCGGCCATGACCTGCCCGTTCATCCGCGGCGCGCCTTCGCCGCTGCGTGAAAACAGCTGGATCACGCCGCCGGCATGATTGCCATAGACGGTCGAGAACGGTCCGCGCAGCACTTCGATCCGCTCGGCGGTGTCGAGGTTGAAACTTGCGGCCTGGCCCTGGCCGTCAGGATTGGTCGCGGGAATGCCGTCGGCGATGAGCTTGACCCCGCGCACGCCGAACGCGGAACGCGCGCCGAATCCGCGAATCGAGATCTGCAGGTCCTGGGCGAAATTCTGGCGATTCTGGATGACGAGCCCGGGTACCGCGCCGAGCGATTCCGACAGATTCACCCCGATGTTCGCCCGTCGCGCCTCGCGCATGTCGATCGAATCCACCGAGAAGGGCAGGTCGAAGCTATCGGTCGCGGCCGGGCTACCGGTGACGACCACCGGGTTGAGGGCGACGTCGCCGCGCGGGGCCTCCTGCGCATGGGTCGCAATCGCGGTGCCGCCTGCAAGCACGGCATACAAGGCATGGGTCAGGGCGGTCGGGCAGGGGTGGTGGCGGCTAGGCATGCTGTTCTCGGGTGTTCGCGGTGGGATCGATTGTTCCCCAGACGGTTCGCGCTGTAATCAACGCCAGGGCTGTTTCGATCTCATGAAAATCATGATTCGGCGGATACCGCCGCTACAGGGGCTGCCTGGCGTGGCGCGCGCCGAAGGATTTCGCCACGCCGCGTATGCGCCTTTCGGTGCCCGGTGCTGCCCGTACCAACGTACCGGGGTGAGCGCGCATGCCATCCGCGCCCGAGCTGCGTCATAATTTCCACATATTGGAGGAAAACCCGATGAAGATCGATCCCACGGCCACCCGGCCATACGCGGGTCAACCGCCCCGGTCCGCACAGGCTTCGACGCTCGACGCCTCGATGTCGTTTGCCGCGATCCTGAAAACCAGGGTGCAGCCGCCCGATCCTGCCGGCTCGAAGACCGCGGACGCGGCCGAGCGGATCGACTTCACCGCCATGACGCGCCAGGAATTGTTCGATTGGATGAACGGCGAGATTCGGGCCGGCAGGATGTCGCTCGACGAGAGCACGCCGTTTCTGGGCATGACGATGAAGATCTCGGTCGCGACCGGCCAGCCCGTGGATATGGCCACCGACACCGAGCGCATCGACTTCATCGACAGGGCACGCCTGGGCGTGGAAGGCGCGCTGTCGCGCAATGAGCGGGGCCTGGCCGAGCGATTGCGCAAGGCCGTGTCGACCATGCTTGGCGTTCAGGCGCAGCCGAACGACGGCGTCCGGCGCGCATGAGATGCATTGCACGCGTCGCCCGCATGCGCGCGATTCGGGATGCCCGTGCCGCGTTCCGATACGAACAAATGGTGAAATCATGACCGAGCACGCCGCACCGACTTCAGGGGAAGGCCAGCCCGAACGCTTCGTGGAGGGCTATCTGGCCTATCTGCTGGCCCAGGCGAGCAGCCGCATCTCGCGCGAGTTTCATCGTGAAGTCGAGGCGGCCGGGCTCTCGGTGACCGAGTGGCGGGTGCTGGCGAGCCTCGAGGGCAGCGACGGCGAGAGCATCGGCGTGCTGAGCCAACTGACCTTGACCAAGCAGCCGACGCTCAGCAAGGTGGTGCTGCGGATGGAAGCGAGCGGCATCGTCTCGCGCACCCGGGTGCGCAGCGACCGGCGCCAGACCGTCGTGCGCATCACTCGGGAAGGGCACCGCCTCACCGAAGCCTTGCGCGAGCGCGCTATCGCGCACCAGAAACGCATCCTCGAGCCGTTCGGTCCCGACAATGCCGAGAAACTGATCTCCACCTTGCGCGCCCTGCTCGCATTGCATCCGCCCGAATCGGTGGCGGATGAAGACCCCCCGGTCGTCTGACGCGAACCGGCACGATGCGCCGGTACATGCTTGTTGACTTAATACTTTAAATATGAAATATTGCAAGCTAAACAAGCGGAGCTGATAGCGCCGGAACCGCAGCTCCTCGCCAAGGAGACAGGGCCGGCCCAACCAAGGAGGAGTGCCAGCATGCGTATCGTGTGTATCGGTGGAGGCCCGGCCGGGCTGTATTTCGCGATCCTGATGAAGAAGCTCAATCCCGCCCATCGGATCACGGTGGTCGAGCGCAACAAGCCCTATGACACGTTCGGCTGGGGCGTGGTGTTCTCCGATGCGACCATGGACAACATGCGCGAATGGGATCCGGTGACCGCCGACGAGATCCAGGTGGCGTTCAACCACTGGGACGACATCGAGCTGCACTTCAAGGGCCGCGCGATTCGCAGTGGCGGCCATGGCTTCGTCGGCATCGGGCGCAAGAAGCTGCTCAACATCCTGCAGGCGCGCTGCGAGCAGATGGGCGTCGAGCTGGTGTTCGACCATGACGCCAGGTCCGACCTCGAATACCAGGATGCCGACCTGATCATCGCCGCCGACGGCATCAACTCCGGCATCCGCGAACGCTACAAGGACGTGTTCAAGCCCGACATCATCAAGCGCCCCAACCGCTACATCTGGCTGGGCACCAACAAGCTGTTCGATGCGTTTAATTTCATCTTCGAAAAGACCGAGCACGGCTGGTTCCAGGCGCACATCTACAAGTTCGACGACAACACCACGACTTTCATCGTGGAGTGCCCCGAGCCGGTGTGGCTGGCCCATGGTCTCGACGAGGCCGACCAGGAGCAGTCGATCGCGTTCTGCCAGGACTTGTTCAAGGCGCACCTCGACGGCCACCCGTTGATGACCAATGCCCGCCACCTGCGCGGCTCGGCGTGGCTGAACTTCCAGCAGGTCAAGTGCGCTCAGTGGTGGCTGCACAATGGCCACAGCCACGTCGTGCTGATGGGCGACGCGGTGCATACCGCGCACTTCGCGATCGGCTCGGGCACCAAGCTCGCGCTCGAGGACGCGATCGAGCTGACGCGTCTGTTCAAGGAGCAGGGCGACAGCCCCGCGCACATTCCCGCGGTGCTCACCCGCTACCAGGCGTTGCGCAACATCGACGTGCTGCGTTTGCAGAACGCGGCCTGGAACGCGATGGAATGGTTCGAAGTCTGCGGCGCGCGCTACTGCGACCGGATGGAACCGGAGCAATTCATGTATTCGATGCTGACCCGCTCGCAGCGAATCTCGCACGAAAACCTGCGCCTGCGCGATGCCGGCTGGCTGGAAGGCTACGAACGCTGGTTTGCGCAGCGGGCCGACGTGCCGGTCGCGGCCGACACGCCAGTGCCGCCGCCGATGTTCACCCCCTTCACGCTGCGCGGACTCACGGTGCCCAACCGCGTGATCATGTCGCCGATGGCGATGTACTCCGCCGATAGCGGTTGCGCCAACGACTTCCACCTGGTGCATTTTGGTGCCCGCGCGCTGGGCGGCACCGGCTTGCTGTATACCGAGATGACCTGCGTGTCGGCCGACGCGCGCATCACGCCGGGGTGCGCCGGGATGTACAAGAAGGACCATGTGGTGGCTTGGAAGCGGGTGGTCGACTTCGTGCATGCGCACTCGAATGCCAAGATGGGCATTCAGCTCGGGCACGCCGGGCGCAAGGGCGCCACCAAACTGGCCTGGGAAGGGATCGACCAGCCGCTCGAAAGCGGCGGCTGGGAGCTCATCTCGGCCTCGCCGCTGCCGTACCTGCCGCATAGCCAGGTGCCGCGGCAGGCCACCCGCGCCGACATGGACAGGGTCAAGGCCGATTTCGTGCGTGCGACCAAGATGGCCATCGAAGCGGGGTTCGACATCCTCGAATACCACTGCGCTCATGGCTACCTGATGTCGTCCTTCCTGTCGCCGCTGACCAACCGGCGCACCGACGAGTACGGCGGCAGCATCGACAAGCGCGCCCGTTTCCCGCTCGAGGTGTTTCAGGCGATTCGCGAAGTCTGGCCGCAGGACAAGCCGATCTCGGTGCGCCTGTCGTGCCACGACTGGTTCCCCGGCGGCAATACCGCCGACGATGCGGTGGAGATCGCGCGCCTGTTCAAGAGCGCCGGCGCCGATATCATAGACTGCTCGTCGGGCCAGGTCTGGAAGGAAGAAAAGCCGGTGTATGGCCGCATGTTCCAGACCCCGTTCGCCGATCGGATTCGCAACGAAGTCGGCATTCCGACGATCGCGGTCGGCACGATCTTCGAGGCCGATCATGTGAACAGCATCATCGCGGCCGGCCGCGCCGACCTGTGCGCGGTGGCGCGTCCCCACCTGGCGGATCCCGCCTGGACGCTGCATGAAGCGGCCAGAATCGAGTTCAAGGGCATCGCCTGGCCGAAACAGTACGTTTCCGGACGCGGTCAGTACGAGAGCAATCTCAAGCGCAGCTACGCCGCGCCGGGCAAGTGAAACCCGCACCACTTCGAGGACGTGCGCTATGAGTTTCATCCCTGGTAACGATCGAGCGGAGGCGCTGCTGGCCGGGCGCCATGCCGTGGTGACCGGCGCCGGCAGCGGCATCGGCGCGGCGATCGCGCTGGAGCTTGCGGGCCTGGGCGCAAGCCTGACCCTGGTCGGACGCCGCGCCGCGCCGCTGCAGTCGATGTGCGCGCAACTGGCGGGGCACAGCCATGGCATCGCGGTGGCCGACATCACCGACCATGGCGCCATAGCGGCGGCGCTGGCGACGGCCGCCGGCGCGCGCGGGCCGATCGCGATACTCGTGAACAACGCCGGCGCGGCCCGAAGCGCCCCGGCGGGCAAGACCACGCCGGCCTTGTGGCACGAGATGCTCGCCGTGAACCTCACCGGCACCTTCAACTGCACTCACGCGGTATTGCCAGGCATGCAGGCCGCAGCCTGGGGCCGCATCGTGAATATCGCGAGCACCGCCGGACTCGTCGGCTATGCCTACGTGTCGGCCTACTGCGCGGCCAAGCACGGGGTGATCGGCTTCACCCGCGCCGTGGCGCTCGAAGTGGCGAAGCAGGGCATTACCGTCAATGCGGTGTGCCCGGGCTATACCGACACACCGCTGCTGGGGGGGGCCGTCGACAACATCGTGGCCAAGACCGGACGCAGCAGCGATGACGCCAAGACCGCGCTGGCCGCCAGCAATCCCCAGGGCCGGCTGGTGCAGCCCGAGGACGTCGCCCGCGCGGTGGGGTGGCTGTGCCTGCCCGGATCGCAGGCCATCCATGGCCAGGCGATCCCGGTGGCCGGTGGCGAAGTGATGGCGGGCTGACGCCTCGCCCGATGAACCAGGACAGATTCGAGAACAGGATAGGAGAGGGACACCGTGGCAGAACTTTCGATGAACGATCACAAGCGTCCATTCAAGGACCATGTCGCGCGCCACTTCACGTGGGCGTGCGCCGACGACGGGCGGGTGGCCACGATCACCCTTGACCGGCCCGAGAAGAAGAATCCGCTGACCTTCGATTCGTATGCCGAGTTGCGCGACCTGTTTCGCGACCTGAACCAGGCCAGCGACGTGCGCACGGTGGTGCTCCAGGGGGCGGGCGGCAACTTCTGCTCCGGCGGCGACGTGTTCGAGATCATCGAACCGCTCACCCGCATGAGCATGCCCGAACTGCTGGATTTCACCCGCATGACCGGCGATTTGGTCAAGGCGATGCGCCGCGCGCCGCAGCCGATCGTCTGCGCGATCGACGGCATTTGCGCCGGCGCGGGCGCGATGCTCGCGCTCGCCGCAGATTTTCGCATCGGCACGCCCGATACCAAGACGGCCTACCTGTTCACGCGGGTCGGCCTGGCCGGCGCCGACATGGGCGCGTGCGGCCTGTTGCCGCGCATGATCGGACAGGGCCGCGCCACCGAGTTGCTGATGACCGGGCGTGCGATGAGCGCCGAGGAAGGGCTCGCGTGGGGATTCTTCAGCGCGCTGCATGCGCCGGGCGAGCTGTCCGGCAAGGCGCATGCGCTCGCGCGCAACCTGGCCGACGGCCCGTGGTTTGCGCACACGGTCACCAAGACCATGCTCAACCAGGAATGGGCGATGGGCATCGAGGAAATGATCGAGTCCGAAGCCCAGGCCCAGGCCATCTGCATGATGACCGGCGATTTCAGGCGCGCCTTCGAGGCCTTCGCCGCCAAACGCAAGCCGACGTTCGAAGGCAATTGAGGAGCATGGGCATGGATCGTTCCATACTCGATCTGCCGTTCTACGGGCCCGAGCATCGCCCGCTCGCGGATGCGATCGGCGCCTGGGCGGGCACGGCGCTGCCGGACATCGATCATCGCGACACCGACGCCGCCTGCCGGCAGTGGGTCGCGGCGCTCGGCAAGGCCGGCTTTCTGCGCTACTGCGTGCCGGCCGAATTCGGCGGCGCGCTGCCCGAGCTCGACTCGCGCTCGTTGTGCATCGCGCGCGAAACCCTGGCCTACCATGACGGCCTGGCCGATTTCGCGTTCGCGATGCAAGGCCTGGGCACCGGCGCGATCACGCTCTCGGGTTCGCCCGAGCTCAAGCGCGCGGTGTTGCCGCGGGTTGCCGCCGGCGAGTGGATCTCGGCTTTCGCGCTGACCGAACCGCTTGCCGGCTCGGACGTGGGTGCAATGACATGCGAAGCCCGCCTGGCGGGCGATCACTACGTGCTCAATGGCGAGAAGACCTGGATCTCGAACGGTGGAATCGCCGATGTGTATTGTGTGTTTGCCCGCAGCGGCGAAGCCCCGGGCACGCGCGGCATCTCGGCCTTCGTGGTGTATCCGGGCATGCCCGGATTCGAAGTGGCCGAACGGCTCGAGGTGATCGCCCCGCATCCGCTCGCGCGGCTGCGCTTCACCGACATGAAGGTGCCGGTTGCGAATCGCCTCGGCGCGCCCGGCGAGGGATTCAAGGTCGCGATGCGCACGCTCGACATCTTTCGCTCCTCGGTCGCCGCCGCCGCGCTGGGCTTTGCGCGGCGCGCGCTCGACGAAGCCTTGCGTCATGTGCGCGCCCGGCCGATGTTCGGCCACGCCCTGGCAGATTTCCAGCTCACCCAGGCGCGCCTGGGCGAAATGGCGACCGATATCGAGGCGGCGGCGCTGCTCACCGCCCGGGCGGCCTGGCGGCGCGACGTGCAGAAGCTGCCGACCACCCGCGAGGCGGCCATGGCCAAGATGACGGCGACCGAGAACGCGCAGCGGGTCATCGATGCGGCGGTGCAGCTGCACGGGGGCCAGGGCGTGCGGGTCGGCGTGAAGGTCGAGTCGCTGTACCGGGAGATCCGCGCCCTGCGCATTTACGAGGGCGCGACCGAAGTCCAGAAGCTGATCGTTGCCCGCGAGTTGTTGAAGTAGATCCCGCCAGACCGATTGCAGAGCGTCACCCCCCAATACCCAGACGGAGACAAGCATGAGCAAGAACCATTTCAATTATTCCGACCCTTTCGATCTTTCGGGACAACTGAGCGACACGGAGCGGATGGTGTGCGAGACGGCGCGCGCGTACTCGCAGGACAAGCTGCTGCCGCGCATCCAGGCAGCGTTTCGCACCGAAACGACCGATCGCGAGATCTTCAACGAAATGGGCGAACTGGGCCTGCTCGGCGCCACCATACCCGAAGCCTACGGCGGCGCCGGTCTGAACTACGTGAGCTACGGGCTGATCGCGCGCGAAGTCGAACGCGTCGATTCGGGCTACCGCTCGATGATGAGCGTGCAAAGCTCGCTGGTGATGGTCCCGATCAACGCATTCGGCACCGAAGCGCAAAAGCGCAAATACCTGCCCAAGCTCGCCAGCGGCGAATGGGTGGGCTGCTTCGGGCTCACCGAGCCCAACCACGGCTCCGACCCGGGCGGCCTGATCACGCGGGCCCGCTCGGTCGATGGCGGCTACAGCCTGAGCGGCTCGAAGATGTGGATCACCAACAGCCCCATCGCCGACGTGTTCGTGGTCTGGGCCAAGACCGACGACGGCAGGATCCGCGGCTTCATCCTCGAGAAAGGCTGGAAGGGCCTCTCGGCCCCGGCCATCCATGGCAAGGTCGGGCTGCGCGCCTCGATCACCGGCGAGATCGTCATGGACGAAGTGTTCGTGCCGGCCGAGAACATGTTCCCCGAGGTCAGCGGCCTGAAGGGCCCCTTCACCTGCCTGAACTCGGCCCGCTACGGCATCGCCTGGGGCGCGCTCGGGGCGGCCGAGTTCTGCTACGAGACCGCGCGCCAATACACCCTGGAGCGCCACCAGTTCGGTCGTCCGCTCGCCGCCAACCAGCTCATCCAGAAGAAGCTCGCCGATATGCTCACCGAGATCAGCCTGGGCCTGCAGAGCTGCCTGTGCGTGGGGCGGATGAAGGACGAGGGCCGCGCCCCGGTCGAGATCACCTCGATCATCAAGCGCAACTCCTGCGGCAAGGCGCTCGACATCGCCCGCACCGCGCGCGACATGCTCGGCGGCAACGGCATCTCCGACGAGTACGGGGTGATCCGCCATGTCGTCAATCTCGAGGTGGTCAACACCTACGAGGGCACCCACGATGTGCATGCGCTCATCATCGGTCGCGCCATCACCGATATCCCGGCTTTCGCGAATTGACATGGATGCGCCCAGGCCGGGGGACGACGGCGTGAATGCGATCGAACCCATCGGGACGAACGCGGTGCAACCGACGGAATTCATCGCCGAATGCGCAGTGCGGTTTTCCGACTGTGATCCGGCCGGCATCGTGTTCTTTCCGAACTACTTCCGCATGCTCAACGGGGTGGTCGAAGATTGGTGGGCGGCGCTTGGCACGCCGTGGACCGAGCTCGTGTCGGTGCGCCGGATCGGCACGCCGACCGCGCAACTCGACACCGAGTTCGTCCAGCCGTCGCAGTTCGGCGACACGCTGCGCTTTCACCTGTCGGTCGAGAAGCTGGGCAGGTCCTCGCTCACGCTGCGCCACATCGTGATCGGCGACGAGACCGCGAGAATGCGCGCGCGCCAGGTGCTGGTCGCGACCTCGCTGGAAACCCACCGGGCCATTCCCTGGCCGGACGACGTGGTCCGCGCCATCACACGATTCAAGGAGAGACAACAATGAACAAGACGCTGCAACCGGAAGGCTGGGCAAAGCCGCGCGGCTACGCCAACGGCATCGAGGCGAGCGGCCGCCAGGTCTATGTCGGTGGCCAGATCGGGTGGAACGGAGACTGCAAGTTCGAGAGCGACGACCTGGTCGAGCAGATCCGCCAGGCCTTGCAGAACTCGGTCGACGTGGTGCGCGTGGCGGGCGGCGGTCCCGAGCACATCGTGCGCATGACCTGGTATCTGG
>DDUE01000026.1:23903-24058 GCA_002344625.1 Rhodocyclaceae bacterium UBA2346
GTGCAGGTCGCCGATCTGGTCGAGGAGGCGGCCAAGGTCGAGATCGAAGTGACGGCCGTGATCCCGGCTTGATCGTGCGGGCCTCCGGCGTGCCGTTGCGGCGCTCCGAAGGCCCGGCTGCGGGCGCGCCGCGGCCGGTGGGGCCGAGATTGGCT
>DDUE01000065.1:0-240 GCA_002344625.1 Rhodocyclaceae bacterium UBA2346
CTCGCCCTCGGGGGTGAACTTCACGGCATTCACCAGGAGGTTGATCAGGATCTGGCTCAGCCGCTTCAGGTCCGCCTGCACCACGCCGGGCAGGCCCGGTTCCGCCTCGACCCGCAGACGCAAGCCCTTGACCACCGCCAGCGGCCCCACCATGCGCTGCAGGTCGTCGATGAACTCGGGCAGATCGAACACCACCGGATCGAGCTTGAGCCTGCCGGCCTCGATGCGGGCGAGGTCGAG
>DDUE01000065.1:488-6169 GCA_002344625.1 Rhodocyclaceae bacterium UBA2346
GCCTCGATGCGGGCGAGGTCGAGCAGGCCGTCGATCAGGCTGGCCAGGTGCTCGCCGCTGCGGTGAATGGTCGAGATCGCCCGCAACTGGTCCTTCTCGAGGCGCAGGTCGTGGCTGAGTATCTGCGCATAACCCATGATGCTGTTGAGGGGCGTGCGCAGTTCATGGCTCACCCCGGTCACGTAGCGCGTCTTGGCCATGTTGGCCGCCTCGGCGACCTCCTTGGCCCGCTGCAGCTCCACGTCGGTGCGGCGGTGCGCGTCGATCTCGCGGCTGAGCAGCTGATTCTGGCGGTTCGACTCGTCCTCGGCGAGGTGGCGGCTTTCGTTGGTCAACACCATCCACCACGCCCCCACCGCCGCCAGCAACGCGAACATCGTGAAGCTGTTGCCGAACGCGCTGCGCAGCAGGATGTCGGCTGCATTGTCGAAACCCGCCGCCTGGGTCGCCTGAAAGTAGTTGATGCCCAGGACGGTTCCGGCCAGCAACAGCAGGCTGAAGAGCAGGAGCATGTACTGGCCCGCGCGAAAATTGATCCGGCGCGAGATCGCGCTGGGCAGCACCAGCGACAGCATCCCCTGCACCTGCACCGCCGCGCGGCCGCCCGGCTTGCACAAGTCGCGGCAGCGCGATTCGAGGCTGCAGCACAGCGAGCAGATCGACGCATCGTAGGCCGGGCAGGTCGCCATGTCCTCGGCCTCGAAGCGGTTCTCGCACACCATGCAGCGCACCATTTCACCCGGCCGCCCGGCCGGATTCGATTGCCGCGCGATGTAGTAGCGGCTGCGGGTCAGCCACGCGATCAGCGGCGCGCACAACAGCGCCAGGAACAGGGCGATGAACGGCGAATACGCCTTGGCCACCGGGCCGAACCAGCCGAGATACGCGCAGATCGCCACGGTGGCGGCAATCAGCATCGCCCCGGGGCCGACCGGGTTGATATCGTACAAGTGGGCCCGCTTGAACTCGATGTGGCGCGGCGACAGGCCCAGCGGCTTGTTGATCACCAGGTCGGCGACGAGCGCGCCGATCCAGGCCACGGCCACGTTGGCATACAGCCCCAGCACCTGCTCCAGCGCATGGAACACCCCGAACAGCATCAGCAGGGTCGCGATCACCACGTTGAACACCAGCCACACCACCCGGCCGGGATGGCTGTGGGTGATCCGGGCAAAGAAGTTCGACCACGCCAGCGAACCGGCATAGGCGTTGGTGACGTTGATCTTCAGCTGCGACACGACCACGAACAGCGTCGTCGCCACCAGCGCGGGCAGCGGATCGGCAAAAACATAGCCGTAGGCGACGAGGTACATCTTGGCCGGCTCGATCGCGCTTTCCGGCGGAATCTCCTGCTGGAAGGCGAGGAAGGCGAGGAAGGCGCCGCCCAGCATCTTGAGCATGCCCGGCACGATCCAGCCCGGCCCGGCGACCAGCACCGCCGCCCACCAGCGATAGCGGTTCGCGGCGCTTTTCTCGGGCAGGAAGCGCAGATAGTCGACCTGCTCGCCGATCTGCACGATCAGCGAGAACGCCACCGTCGCCGCCAGCCCGAACATCACCCAGTCGAAGCCGCTGTCGCCCGAGACCCGCCCGGTCACGCTGGCGAAATCGGCGAACGCGCCCGGATCGGCAAACAGGATGAACACGAACGGGCACAACCACAGGAACAGCCACAGCGGCTGGGTCCACCACTGCAGGCGCGAGATGAAGGTCACGCCGAAGAACACCGCCGGCACGATCACGACCGCCGACAGCAGATAGCACCACGCGATCGGCCAGCCGAACGCCATCTGCAGCGCCATCCCCATGATGGCGGCCTCGAGCGCCAGGAAGATGAAGGTGAAGGTGGCGTAGATCAGCGACGTGAAGGTCGAGCCGAGGTAGCCGAAGCCGGCGCCGCGGGTCAGCAAGTCCATGTCCACGCCCGCGCGCGCCGCGTAGTAGCTGATCGGCAGGCCGGTGAGAAAGGTCAGCAGCCCCACCACCAGGATCGCCAGCACGGTGTTGGTGAAGCCGTAGTTCACCACCATGGTCGCGCCGATCGCCTCGAGGGCCAGGAACGACACCGCCCCGAAGGCGGTATTGGCGACGCGAAACTCCGACCAGCGCCTGAACGAACGCGGGGTGTAGCGGAGGGCGTAATCCTCGAGAGTCTCGTTGGCCACCCAGGTGTTGTATTCGCGGCGGACCCGGAAGATGCGCTGCGTGGACGAAGGCATGGTCAGGACGATCGGTGAAGGTGAGCGCGGTCGGGCTATCACCTTAGCAATATTCGCTCCCGCCCGGCGGCTGCGCCGCCAGCGGCCGGGCGAACCCTGCGCAGAGCGGCCCGGCACCATTTCGGTGCGGCCGGCGCACCAACGGCAACTGCGCGTGCGTACGTCAAATAACGTATTCAGCAAGCGCATCGCCGTCGCTAGATTGTGCACAGCAACAAAACAGCCGTGACCGCGCCCTGTTAAGTGCCATCCGTCTTCGACCCAATACGCAAGGAGTCTCGCCATGTCATCCAAGAACGATCCGCGCACCGTCTCCCTCGAGCGCCGTCGCCTGCTGCAAGGCCTTACCGCATTGCCGCTGATCGCCCTCCCCGGCCTTTCGTTCGGCAATCAGTACCCGACCTCGGCGGTCAATACCACCGGCCTCGCGGTGACCGATACCGAAGTGACCGTCGGCCAGCTGCATTCGGCCACCGGCACCATGGCGATCTCCGAAACCGGCTCGATCCAGGCGGAGCAGCTGGCCATCGACCAGATCAACGCATCCGGCGGCGTGCTCGGCCGCATGATCAAGGTGATCAAGGAAGACGGCGCCTCTGACTGGCCGACCTTTGCCGAAAAGTCGCGCAAACTGCTGGTCAGCGACAACGTCGCGGCGGTGTTCGGCTGCTGGACCAGCGCCTCGCGCAAGGCGGTGCTGCCGGTCTTCGAGAAGGAAAACGGCCTGCTCTACTACCCGACCTTCTACGAAGGGCTGGAGCAATCCAAGAACGTCATCTATACCGGCCAGGAAGCCACCCAGCAGATCATCTGGGGCCTGGACTGGGCCAAGAGCGAGAAGGGCGCGCAGAAGTTCTTCCTGGTCGGCTCCGACTACATCTGGCCGCGCACCTCGATGAAGATCGCGCGCAAGCACATCGAGAGCTTCCAGGGCGGCAGCGTGGTCGGGGAGGAGTACTACCCGCTGGGCAACACCAACTTCAACTCGCTGATCAACAAGATCAAGATCGCCAAGCCGGACTGCATCTTCGCCGCCGTGGTGGGCGGCTCCAACGTCGCGTTCTACAAGCAGCTCAAGGCCTCGGGCATCACCGGCGCGCGCCAGTTCCTGCTCACCCTGTCGGTGACCGAGGACGAGATGCTCGGTATCGGCGGCGAGAACTTCGACGGCTTCTATTCCTCGATGAAGTACTTCCAGTCGCTCGACAACGAGAACAACAAGGCCTTCGTCGAAGCCTTCAAGGCCAAGTACGGGCCCAAGGCGGTGATCGGCGACGTCACCCAGGCGGCCTACCTCGGTCCGTGGCTGTGGAAGGCGGCGGTCGAAAAGGCGGGCAGCTTCGACGTCGACAAGGTCGCCGCCGCGTCGCCCGGCATCGAACTGAGCACCGCGCCGGAAGGCTATGTGAAGGTGCATGAAAACCACCACCTGTGGAGCAAGGCGCGCATCGGCCAGGGGCAGCCCGACGGCCAGTTCAAGCTGGTGGCGGAGTCGCCCGACCTGATCCAACCCGACCCCTTCCCCAAGGGCTACCAGTAACCCGCCCCGCCGCCGTGGCATCCGCCACGGCGGGGTCCGGCCGGCCACGGCCTTCCCGTTCCCGACTTCCAGGAGGACCGTCATGACATTCGACGAAATCTACGCCATCACCCTGATGCAGGGTTTTGCCGGCCTCAGCCTTTTCGCGGTGCTGCTGCTGATGGGGCTCGGACTGGCGATCATCTTCGGCCAGATGGGCGTGATCAACATGGCTCACGGCGAGTTCATGACCATCGGCGCGTACTCCGTCTTCCTGCTTTCCAGCCTCACCGACTCGATCGCGCCCGGGCTGATGCAGCTGTACTTCCCGTTCGCGATCCTGTGCGCCTTCCTGTTCGCGTTCGCCGCCGGCTGGCTGGCCGAATGGGCGCTGATCCGCCATCTGTACCGGCGCCCGCTCGACACCCTGCTCGCGACCTGGGGGCTATCGCTGGGCATGCAGCAGCTGTTCCGTTCCACCTTCGGCCCCAAGGAAGTCAGCCCCACCCTGCCGGACTGGCTGATGGGCTCGTGGGAGGTCACCGAAGGCCTGGACATTCCGATCAACGGCATGTTCGTGCTCGGCCTCACCATCGTCGTGACCGGCGGCGTGCTGCTCGCGCTGTACAAGTCGCGCTGGGGCCTGCGGGTTCGCGCCACGGTGGCGAACCGCAGCATGGCCAACGCGATCGGCATCAACACCAGCCGCACCGACCGGCTCACCTTCGCGATCGGCTGCGGCATCGCCGGGGTGGCCGGCGCGGCCTTCACCACCATCGGCTCGACCGGTCCGACGAGCGGCTCGCTGTACATCGTCGACGCCTTCCTGGTGGTCACCTTCGGCGGCGCGGCCAGCCTGTGGGGCACCGTGGTATCGGCTTTCGGCATCGCCCAGACCCAGTCGATCTCGGAGTTCTTCCTGAGCGGCTCGATGGCCAAGGTGCTCACGCTGATGCTGATCGTGGTGATCCTGATGATGCGCCCGCAAGGCCTGTTCGCCGCCAAGGTGCGTCGCTGAGCGACGCCTGAATCCAACCCCGATACGGAGCCCTGAACCATGGACGCATTCAAGAACCGGCTGGCGCGCAGCGGCCTCGGTAGCATCCTGATCCTCGCCGTCCTGCTGCTGGTGGTCTTCCCGCTGGCCATGGATGCCTTCCGCCTCAACCTGGTCGGCAAATACCTGACCTACGGCTTCGTCGCCATCGGCCTGGTGATGCTGTGGGGCTACGGCGGCGTGCTGAGCCTTGGCCAGGGGGTGTTCTTCGGCCTCGGCGGCTACGCGATGGCGATGTTCCTGAAGCTCGAAGCCTCCGACCCCGAAAGCACCAAGATCCAGTCCACCCCCGGCATTCCCGACTTCATGGACTGGAACCAGATCACCGAACTGCCGTGGTGGTGGGAGCCGTTCAACTCGCTGCCCTTCGCGCTGTTCGCGGTGATCGCGGCGCCCACCCTGCTGGCCTTCATCATCAGCTACGCGATGTTCAAGCGCCGGGTCGGCGGGGTGTACTTCGCCATCATCACCCAGGCGGTGGCGCTGATCATGACGGTGCTGATCATCGGCCAGCAGGGCTACACCGGCGGGGTCAACGGCATGACCGACCTCAAGACCCTGCTCGGCTGGGACATCCGCACCGACGAGGCCAAGTTCATCCTGTACTTCGTCAATGCCGGCCTGCTCATCGCCGCGATCCTGCTGTGCCGCTGGATACAGCTGTCGAAGCTCGGCACGCTGCTGCTGGCGATGCGCGACAAGGAAGACCGGGTGCGCTTCTCCGGCTACGACGTGTCGATGTTCAAGGTCTTCGCGTTCTGCCTCGCGGCGGCGCTGTCGGCGATCGGCGGGGCGATGTTCACGCTGCAGGTCGGCTTCATGTCGCCCTCCTTCGTCGGCATCGTGCCTTCGATCGAGATGGTGATCTTCGCCGCGGTGGGCGGGC
>DDUE01000033.1 GCA_002344625.1 Rhodocyclaceae bacterium UBA2346
ACAAGCTGCTGGTGTTCACCGCCGGCCTGCTCGCCGAACGCCGGCGCGCGCGCG
Source organism: Rhodocyclaceae bacterium UBA2346 (assembly GCA_002344625.1). Taxonomy (GTDB): domain Bacteria; phylum Pseudomonadota; class Gammaproteobacteria; order Burkholderiales; family Rhodocyclaceae; genus UBA2357. The sequence goes on from DDUE01000033.1 coordinate 55, forward strand.
GCCTGAAGCTGAACTACCCCGAAGCGGTGGCGCTGATCACCTGCGCGATCCTTGAAGGCGCCCGCGACGGCCGCACGGTCGCCGAGCTGATGAGTTTCGGCGCGGCCATTCTCGACCGGGCCGAGGTCATGGAGGGGGTGCCCGAGATGATCCCCGAGATCCAGGTCGAAGCGACCTTTCCGGACGGCACCAAGCTCGTCACGGTACACAACCCCATCGTTTGAGGCGCGCGACATGATCCCGGGCGAAATGCACACACAGGATGGCGATATCGAACTCAATCTCGGGCGCGCCACCCTGACGCTGATGGTGACGAATACCGGCGACCGGCCCATCCAGGTCGGCTCGCACTACCACTTCGCCGAAACCAACATCGCGCTGGCGTTCGATCGCGTCGCGGCACGTGGTTTCCGGCTGAACATCGCCGCCGGTACGGCGGTCCGCTTCGAGCCCGGTCAGTCGCGTACCGTCGAACTGGTTGCGCTGGCGGGGGACCGCAAGGTCTATGGTTTCGCCGGCAACGTGATGGGAGCGCTGTGACATGAGTGCGAAGATTTCCCGCCGCGCCTATGCCGAGATGTTCGGCCCCACCACCGGCGATCGCCTGCGCCTGGCCGACACCGAATTGTGGATCGAGGTCGAGAAGGATTTCACCGTGTACGGCGACGAGGTCAAGTTCGGCGGCGGCAAAGTGATCCGCGACGGCATGGGGCAGGGCCAGCGGATGGCCGCGGAGGTGGCCGATACGGTGATCACCAACGCGCTGATCATCGATCACTGGGGCATCGTCAAGGCCGACGTCGGTCTCAAGGACGGCCGGATCCAGGCGATCGGCAAGGCCGGCAACCCGGACATCCAGCCAGCGGTGGACATCCCGATCGGCGCGGGCACCGAGGTGATCGCCGGCGAAGGCATGATCCTGACCGCGGGCGGCATCGACACCCACATACACTGGATCTGCCCGCAGCAGATCGAAGAGGCGCTGATGAGCGGCGTCACGACCATGCTCGGCGGCGGCACCGGGCCGGCCACCGGCACCCTGGCCACCACCTGCACGCCGGGGCCGTGGCACATCCATCGCATGCTCGAGGCGGCGGATGTGTTTCCGATGAACCTCGGCTTCTTCGGCAAGGGCAACGTCTCGCTGCCCGGACCTGCGCGCGAGCAGATCGAAGCCGGCGTGATCGGGCTGAAGCTGCACGAGGACTGGGGCACCACGCCGGCCGCGATCGACAATTGCCTGAGCGTGGCCGAAGAGATGGACGTGCAGGTCGCGATCCACTCCGACACGCTCAACGAATCCGGCTTCGTCGAGACCACCCTGGCGGCGTTCAAGGGACGCACGATCCATACTTTCCACACCGAAGGCGCGGGCGGCGGGCACGCCCCGGACATCATCAGGGCGATCGGCCAGCAGAACGTGTTGCCGTCGTCCACCAATCCCACCCGGCCCTACACGGTCAACACCATCGACGAGCACCTGGACATGCTGATGGTGTGCCATCACCTCGACCCCGCGATCGCCGAGGATGTCGCATTCGCGGAATCGCGCATCCGGCGCGAGACCATCGCGGCCGAGGACATCCTGCACGATACCGGCGCGTTCTCGATGATGTCCTCCGATTCGCAGGCAATGGGGCGCGTCGGCGAGGTACTGATTCGCACCTGGCAGACCGCCCACAAGATGAAGGTCCAGCGTGGCTGGCTGGCGCCGCCGGCCGCGGGCGCATCTCCGGCCGACGCGTCACCCGGTGCGTGCCAGATACCGCCCGCGGTACAGGCGGAGCGCCGCAACGACAACTTCAGGGTCAAACGCTACATCGCCAAGTACACGATCAATCCGGCGATCACGCATGGCATCGGCCATGAGGTGGGCTCGGTCGCGGTCGGCAAGCTGGCCGACCTGGTGTTGTGGAAGCCGGCCTTCTTCGGGGTCAAGCCCAGCCTGATTCTCAAGGGCGGAATGATCGCGGCGGCGGCGATGGGCGATCCCAACGCATCGATCCCCACGCCCCAGCCGGTGCACTACCGGCCGATGTTCGGGGCCGCCGGCGGTGCGCTGAAAACGTCCGTGACCTTCGTGTCGCAGGCGGCGCTCGAGAATCCGGCCGTCGCCGGCTTGCGGCTCAACAAGCCCCTGGTGGCGGTGAAGAACTGCCGCACGGTCCGCAAGCGCGACATGATCCACAACGACGCGACCCCGGCGATCGACGTGGATCCCGAAACCTACGTGGTGCGGGCCGACGGCGAGTCGCTGGCGTGCGAGCCCGCCGACGTGCTGCCGATGGCGCAGCGCTACTTTCTGTTCTAGGCGAGCCGGAGCATGGAACTCATACACCACAGCCGCGCCCTTGCCAGACCCGCTCTCCCGCCCGCACGGAGCCACCTGATGCTGTTGCTCGAATCGCTTTACGCCGGCCCCGAGGCCGCCACCGAAAAACTCGAACTCGACTTCGGCTATCGCACCAAGAGCCGCCTGCGCGCCCGGCTCGCGTCGGGCGAGGAGGTCGGGCTGTTCCTGCCGCGCGGCACCATCCTGCGCGGCGGCCACAAACTCGCCGGCCGGGACGGCCGCATCGTCGAGGTCGTGGCCGCGCCCGAGGACCTGCTCGAGGTGCGCTGCGCGGACGGCTTCGAACTCGCGCGGGCCGCCTATCATCTGGGTAACCGCCATGTCGCGGTCGAACTCGGCGAGGGGTTCCTGCGGATTCAGGCCGATCATGTCCTCGAAGGCATGCTGACCGGCCTGGGGGCCGAAGTCGGTGCGGTGCGGGCGCCGTTCGAGCCCGAAGCGGGGGCTTATACCCACGGCCACCAGCACCCCGGCGAAGGCGCGCGCGGTGCGCGCATCCACATGATGAACACGCACTGAGCGAACCGGTGCGATGCTGCACCTCGTGCACCTCGTGCGCCTGATGCAACTGGTGAGCCCGACCCTGCCGGTGGGGGCCTACACCTATTCGCAGGGCCTGGAATGGGTCGCCGAGAGTGGTGTCGTCAGCGACGCCGCCGCGGCCGAAGCCTGGATCGGCGACGTGCTCGCGCACGGCGTGGCGCGCTACGAAGCGCCGCTGGTCGGTGCGCTGATGCGTGCCTGGGCCCGCGGCGACGATGGCGAAGTGGCGCGTCTCGATGCCGACTTCATCGCGAGCCGCGAAACCAGCGAACTGCGCGCCGAGACCCTGCAAATGGGCTACTCCACCGCGCGCCTGCTGCGCGAACTCGAAGCCTTCGCGGCGCTCGACGCTTGGAACGCGCGCCTGGCGAAACTGGCGGAGCCGTCCTTTCCCGCAGCCTGGAGTGCCGCCGCGTGCGCCTGGGGGGTGCCGCCCGAGCAGGCCGTGACCGGCTACCTGTGGTCGTGGCTCGAGAACCAGGTGATGGCCGCGGTGAAGGCGGTGCCGCTCGGCCAGAGCGCCGGCCAGCGCTTGCTCTCCGAACTGGGCGGGCGGATTCCGGCGCTGGCCCGGCAGGCACTGGCGCTGCCCGAGCACGCGTGGAGCAACTTCACCCCCGGGCTCGCGATTGCGAGCAGCCGCCACGAAACGCAGTATACGAGGCTGTTCCGCTCATGATCGGCGCGCAAGCGCGAGCCCCTGTGCGCGTTGTGCATAGGGATGGCCAGATCGGTGGGCGGCGGCGCGGGCCGACCCGGCCCGGAACCTGAAACCGGAGAAAGCATGACTCACAACAAACCCCAGGCGCTGCGCGTGGGCATCGGCGGTCCGGTCGGATCGGGCAAGACCGCGCTCACGCTGGCGCTGTGCCGGGCCTTGCGCGACCGCTACAACATCGCGGTCGTCACCAATGACATCTACACCGCCGAAGATGCGCAGTTCCTGGTGCGCAACGAGGCCTTGTCGGCCGACCGGATCATCGGGGTCGAGACCGGCGGCTGCCCGCACACTGCCATTCGCGAGGATGCGTCGATCAACCTCGAAGCCGTCGACCGGCTCAACCGGCGCTTTCCGGGCTTGGACATCATCTTCGTCGAGTCGGGAGGCGACAACCTTGCCGCGACCTTTTCGCCCGAGCTGTCGGACCTGACGCTCTACGTAATCGATGTCTCGGCTGGCGACAAGATTCCGCGCAAGGGCGGGCCCGGCATCACCCGCAGCGATCTGCTCGTGATCAACAAGATCGACCTGGCGCCGCTGGTGGGCGCCTCGCTCGAGGTCATGGAGCGTGACGCCAGGAAGATGCGCGGCGAACGTCCGTTCGTGTTCTCGAACCAGAAGACCGGGCTGGGCCTCGACACCATCATTGCCTTCATCCAGGATCAGGGTCTGCTGGGGGGCGGGGCCACCGATCCTGTGGACGCCGCGCCGCGCGCCTGAGCGCGGCCGATCCCAATCACTCACCCAATCCATCCAGTCGCGCACGAGGACCACACCATGAAGTACAGCCGCCTTTCAATCACCGCCCTGCTGGCCCTTGCGACCGGATCGGCGTTCGCCCACGTGGGCGAGCACGGCCAGGCCAGCTTCTTCTCGGGATTCGGCCATCCTCTGGGGGGGCTGGATCACCTGCTCGCGATGCTGGCCGTGGGCTTGTTCGCCGCCCGTCAGGTCGGCGTCTCGCGCCTGGCCGTGCCGCTGGCCTTCGTCGTGGCGATGCTCGCGGGGGCCGGTCTGTCCGCGCTGGGGGTCGAACTGCCGGTGGTCGAGGCGGGTATCGCCGCATCGGTCCTGGTTTTCGGACTGTTGATCGCGTTCCTGGTGCGTCTGCCGGCCGTCGTCGCGCTGCCCCTGGTGGGGGTCTTCGCGTTGTTTCATGGCCATGCCCACCATACCGAGATGGGCGACGGATCGGTGTTCGCCTATGTGGTCGGTTTCGCCATCGCCACCGCCTTGCTGCATGCGGCAGGTTTCGTCATCGCGCGCTGGGTGCCGGATTCGCGTGCCGGCCTGATCGCCAAGCGCGTCACCGGCGCGGGTATCGCGGGGGCGGGAGATCGGAAGAGCGGCG
>DDUE01000030.1 GCA_002344625.1 Rhodocyclaceae bacterium UBA2346
CCCCCCCGCCCCCCCCCGGCCGGTCCGGCTATTCGGTGACGGTCACCGTGCCCATCATCTCGGGGTGAGGGCCGCATCGATACTCGAAACGGCCGGCTTCATCGAATACGCGCGACCATTTCTCGTCGGGGAAGAAGCGCTCCGACTCCTCGCCACTGCCGCTGAACAGCACCGAATGGCTGACGCGTTTCTCGCGGTTGATCCATACCACCGTGTCGCCGCGCTTGATCTCGAGCGCCGCCGGTTGGTACTTGTAGCCGGAGATTTCCACCACGTGCTCGGCCGCGACGGCCTGCAGCGACGCCAAAACGAAGCCACCCGCGAGGGTGGCCAAAAGCAATCGTTTCATGTTGTATGCCTTTGCGGGCCTGGCCGGGATTCCATCCGCCTATTGCTTGACCGCCTTGATATGGGCGTCGGTATCCAGGCCGAGCTTGTAGCCGAGCGACACATGGTGGAAACGGCCCGCCGCGCTGTCGTCGTGAATCGCGAAGCCGAAGTTGTAGGCATTGCCCGGCGCCAGGGTGACGTCGCCCTCGCCGCCCGCGAGCTTGCGCACGAACACCACCGACCATTCGTCGCCGGCAAGCTTGCCCTCGGCGCTCACCAATGCCTTGCCGCCCTCCATCACCCGCGTTTCGGCGACATGGCCGTCGAACCCCTTGTTCTCGCCGCTGCGCCATTGATACAGGTCGTAGAACTTGCCTTCGGCGAGCGAGCCCCCCTTCACATACTTGGTCTTGGCCTCGTCGGCGCCGGGCATGGTGCGCGAATCGAGATGACAGGTCGCCCAGCAGCCGGCCTGGTCGGCGAGCTCGACCTTGCCGCCGTCTTCGAGCATGAACGCGATCTTGACCGGATTCTTGGCGTCGAGCGGCGCGGCGCCCGACGCGGCTGGCTGCTTCCACGCGAAGCGCATGTAGAGATTCTCGCCGTCATGGCTGGCCTGCACCTTGACCGGAATGAAGCCGGCCTTGCCCGGAATCGGCGCCGGCTCGATCTTCTGGCCGCTGGCCATCTTGCGGCCCATGTCGCTCGCCTCCTCGTCATGGCAGTCGGCACAGGTCTCGCCCTTCTTGAGCGCCCGCGCGCCGCCATGCTCGGTGCCCTTGGTGATCCATTCGAGCGGCGACACGCCCGGATAGAACAGCACCACCTCGGTCGCCGGCACCGTACCCCAGTCCGGGGCCGCGGCGAGGACACCACCCCCCATTCCCATCAGCATCATGGCGCCGATGGCGCTCGCCAACGTCTTCTGTTTCATGCTCCGTTCCTCACTGTGGATATCCGGGAGCCGCGCCCCTGCGCGACTCACTCCTCGTCCTGCTCGGTCATGCCTTCCGGTTTGTGGTGTGCGATACCCTTGTGGCAATCGATACAGGTCATGTTGTCTTCGCGCGCCATCTCGTGCTGCTTGCGCGCGCGCTGCTTCTGTGCTTCGGAATTCATGCTCTCGAGGCTGTGGCAGTTGCGGCACTCGCGCGAATCGGAAGCCTTCATCCGTTTCCACTCGTTGCGCGCCAGCTGCAGCCGCTTGGCTTCGAACTTCTCGCGGGTGTCGATCGAGCCGGTGATCTTTCCCCACACCTCGCGCGACGCCTGGATCTTGCGGATCATCTTGTGCGTCCAGTCCTTCGGCACATGGCAATCCGAACAGACCGCCCGCACCCCGGTGCGGTTGGTGTAGTGGATCGTTTCCTTGTATTCCTGATATACGTTGTCATACATCTCGTGGCACGAGATGCAGAACTTCTCGGTGTTGGTCGCTTCCATCGCGGTATTGAAGCCGCCCCAGAAGAACACCCCGACGACGAAGCCGACGGCCAGGATCGCCCCGAACGAGTAGCGGGTACTCGGCCGACGCAAACGTGCCCACCAACCTGTCGCCGCGGCCTCGTTGTTGCCGCCGACCTTGTCTTGTTCAGTCATGAATCAGTCCTCGCGAACCCTCTCCGCGCACGGCGGAGAGGGGACGTACCACGATCGGCCAGCGATCAGTAAATGTCCTGCATGGTGTTGAACACGTTGAACTTGCCAGTCGGCGTGACGACGGCCGGGTCGGTGATGACCTTCTTCAGCTTGAGGGTCTTGTCGTCATACACGACGATCGCCGACTGATCGGTCTTGCCGCCCCACAGCGAGATCCACACCTCGTCGCCCGCCTCGTTGTACTCCGGATGGGTGGCGCGGCGGATCGCCTTGCTCTCGGGCAGGCCCGAATCCTTGGCGACATCGAGACGCACCGGCTCCTTCGACAAGTCCTTGAGGTCGTATACATAGACCGCCTGCGCCAGATCGCGCTCGGGGTTCATCGGCACATCGGCCCACAAATGGTTGGACTTGGGATGGGTCTTGACGAACAGGTTGCCGGCGCCCGGCATCTTGAGTTCCTCGACGACCTTCCAGTTGTGTTCCTTGTACTTGGCATGGGCCGGATCGTCCGACGCGGTCGAGATCAGCGACACCACGTCGTCGCCGAGGTGGCCGGTGGCCCACACCGGACCGAACTTGGGATGGTTGAAGTTGGCGCCGCGCCCGGGGTGGGGAATCTTCGCGGTATCGACCAGCGCCGCGAGCTTGCCGGTCTGGGTATCGACCGCGGCGACCTTGTTCGACGCATTCGCCGCGACCATGAAGTAGCGCTTGGACGCATCCCAACCGCCGTCGTGCAGGAACTTCGCCGATTCGATCGTGGTGGTCTTGAGGTTCTTGATGTCGGTGTAGTCGACGAGCATGATCTGGCCCGTTTCCTTGACGTTCACCACCCACTCCGGCTTGATGTGCGACGCGACGATCGAAGCCACCCGCGGTTCGGGGTGATACTCGCCATCGACGGTCTGGCCACGGGTCGACACGACCTTGAGCGGCTCAAGCGTTTCGCCGTCCATGATCGAGTACTGGGGCGGCCAATAGGTGCCGCCGATCAGGTACTTGTCTTCGAAGCCCTTGAACTTGGATGTATCTACCGAGCGCGCATCCGACCCCAGGCGCACCGTCGCCACCGTGGTCGGCTCTTCGAACCACATGTCGATGATGGTGGTCAGGCCGTCGCGGCCGACGGTGTAGACGTAGCGGCCCGAAGCGGACAGGCGCGAGATATGCACCGCATAGCCGGTGTCGAGGATCTTCCAGATCTTGTGGGTGTCGCCGTCGATCAAGGCGAGCTTGCCGGCGTCGCGCAGGGTGACCGCGAACACGTTCTTGAGGTTGATGTCGTTCATCTGCTTGGTCGGACGGTCGGCCACCGGCACGATCAGCTTCCAGCTGTCCTTCATGTCCTGAAGCGAGAACTCGGGCGGCACATCCGGGGTGTTCTGGATGTAGCGCGCCATCAGGTCGATTTCTTGCTCGGTCAGGATGTCGTCGTAGTTGACCATGCCGCCTTCGGTGCCGTAGGCGATGATCTTGGCCAGGCGGTCGGTACCGAGCTTGAGCGTGCCGCCCGAGGTCTTGGTCCCGTCCGGCAGGGTCTTTTCCCAGTGTGGTTCCAGGTTCTTGCCGGTCGCGCCCTTGCGCAAGACGCCATGACAGCCGGCGCAACGCTCGAAATAGATCTGTTTCGCGGTGGCCTTCTCCTCGTCGGTCATTGCCGGCGCGTCGGCCGCCCAGGCACTGCCCATGGCGAGCGGCAGCAATGCCAGCGCAAGCCCCTTGAGCGCGATCTTCTTCAGCGAATCCTTGTTTGCCATTTCCTCATCTCCTTTTCAACACTGAACCCATCCGGGCTCGATGTGCGCAGTATCGGCTCGGCCCCGTTTTCAAATCCTTGATGTGAGTTAAGTTTTTCGAGTACTTGATAAGGTCGAGGGGAGATCGGCTCGGCGACGCGCACAGCCGGGACGATATGGCCGGTCGGGGCCGACATGAATTGATTCAAATCATGGAGCGCGCCCGACACGCTCGGACACAATCGCCCCAGCTTCGCGTTTTCGATCAACCAGTCGCATCCATTTACAAGAAGTGAGGGCAATTCCCATGAGCGGCACCTTTACCAAAGCGATGGCGCGCAACGTCTTTTATGGCGGAACCGTGTTCTTCTTTTTGCTCTTTCTCGCCTTGACCTTCGATTCGATGCAAGGCCTCCCCAAAACCGACAACCGCGCCGCCATCACCCCGGCGGTCGCGGCCGGCAAGCATGTGTGGGAGACGCGCAATTGCCTCGGCTGTCACACCCTGCTGGGCGAGGGCGCGTACTACGCACCGGAGCTGGGCAACGTCTACGTCCGCCGCGGGCCTGAGTTCATCAAGGCCTGGATGCAGTCGATGCCCACCAACACGCCCGGTCGCCGGCAGATGCCGCAGTTCAATCTGACCGAGAAGGAACTGGACGATCTGGTGGAGTTCCTGAAGTACACCTCGGGCATCGACACCCAGAACTGGCCCCCCAACATCGAGGGCTGAGTGGGCACCGCAATCCGTATAGAGAAGAGGAATCCAACATCATGAAATACAAGTCTCAAGCGGTCGCGATGCCTTACTTCATCGCGGCGATCGGGCTGTTCGTGGGCCAGATCCTGTTCGGCCTGGTCCTGGGCCTGCAGTATGTGGTCGGCGACTTTCTGTTCCCGAGCATTCCGTTCAACATCGCCCGGATGGTGCACACCAACCTGCTGATCGTGTGGCTGCTGTTCGGCTTCATGGGCTCGGCTTACTACCTGGTGCCCGAAGAGGCCGAGACCGAGCTCTACAGTCCGAAACTCGCGCTCGGCCTGTTCTGGATCTTTCTCGCCGCCGGCGCGCTGACGATCCTCGGCTACCTGTTCGTCGACTACAACACCCTGGCGTCGGCGACCGGTAACGACATCCTCGCCACGATGGGTCGAGAGTTTCTCGAGCAGCCCTTATTGACCAAGATCGGCATCGTGGTGGTCGCGCTGGCGTTCCTGTTCAACATCAGCATGACGATGCTGAAGGGCCGCAAGACGGTGATCAACATCGTGCTGCTGCTGGGGCTGTGGGGCCTGGCGGTGTTCTTCCTGTTCTCGTTCTACAACCCGACCAACCTGGTGATGGACAAGTTCTACTGGTGGTGGGTGGTGCACCTCTGGGTCGAGGGCGTGTGGGAACTGATCATGGCCGCGCTGCTGGCGTTCGTGCTGATCAAGGTTACCGGGGTCGACCGTGAAGTCATCGAGAAGTGGCTGTACGTGATCATCACGCTGGCGCTCGTCACCGGCATCATCGGCACCGGCCACCATTACTTCTGGATCGGCACGCCGGCCTACTGGCAGTGGTGGGGTTCGATCTTCTCGGCACTGGAACCGATTCCGTTCTTCGCGATGACGGTGTTCGCGTTCAACATGGTCAATCGCCGCCGCCGCGAACATCCGAACCGCGCCGCCGTGCTGTGGGCGCTGGGCACCGGGGTGATGGCGTTCCTGGGCGCCGGCGTGTGGGGCTTCCTGCATACGCTTGCCCCGGTGAACTACTACACCCACGGCAGCCAGATCACCGCGGCGCACGGCCACATGGCCTTTTACGGCGCCTACGTGATGGTGGTGATCACGATCATGAGCTACGCGATGCCGATCCTGCGCGGTCGCCAGGCCAACTCCAACAAGGCGCAGGTGGTCGAGATGTGGAGCTTCTGGATCATGACCATCTCGATGGTGTTCATCACCCTGTTCCTGACCGGCGCCGGCATCCTGCAGGTGTGGCTGCAACGGGTGTCCGAAGACCCGATGCCGTTCATGATGGTGCAGGATCAGATCGCGCTCTTCTACTGGATGCGCCTGTGGTCGGGCGTAGGCTTCGCGACCGGTCTCGTGCTGTACGTGGTGAGCTTCTTCATCAAGGGCAAGGAGCCGGAAGCCGCGGCGGCCTGATCCGCTCCAGTCCGACGACCCGGCGCGAGCCGGGTTCTGCAGGGGGTGGCCGATGGCCGCCCCTTTTGCTTTGCGCTCGACGGCCGCCTGAAACGACGACGTCGGGATGAACACGCCCGGGATCCGGCCTTCATGATATTGGCGTGCGATTGCCTTGCGCTCGACCCGAACGGAACGAATGGATTAAACTGCGATGCCTCGGGGCCGGAGCGCATGCCGTTTGGATTCGCTTTGGATCATCCTGTTTCTGGTGGAGTGGAATGAGCGATCTGTTGCCGCAGCAAGGCCGGAACGATCGGCATATGCGGCGGATCATGAGCCGGGCGGCCGCGTGCCTGACCGTGGTCTGGTTGGCGCTGGTGGCCAGCCTGGGCTGGTGGATGTCGCAGCGGGTCGTGAGCGCGCATCTGGACCGCCTGGCGGAGAGTGCCGGACACGAGGCTAAAACCACCGCGCGCGTCGTGGACCGGCTGTTTACCGAAATGGTCAGCGTGGCCAACATGGTGGCGCGCCAAAGTCTGGTCATCCAGCTCGCGACCCGCTATCGCACCGACCCGCCCGGCGCCGCCGAACTCACGCGCGAGCAGCGCGCCGCGCAGTTTACGCGCGACCCGCTGGTGCGCCGGGTGGGCGATTTCATGAACGAGCTGTCCCGCGATCTGGGATACGGCCGTCTTTACATGAACAACATGTCGGACGATACGGTGGCGGCCAGCAACTGGGCCGAGCCGGACAGTATCGTGGGCATGATCTACGCCGGCCGCTCCTACCTTCAGGATGCCTTGCAGCATGGCAATGGGCATTTGTTCGGGATTGCCCGCCTCAACAGAAACCCGTCGTATTTCGTCAGCAGCCGTATCGATGATGCGGATGACGTGCCGCAAGGCTCCGTCACGGTCAGATTCGACGCGTCGGAGATGGCCCTTTATCTGACCGGACAGCACCTTGCGCTGATCGTGAACCGCCAGGGGCGTGTGACCACCACGTCATCGGAGCCGTTCATGCTTCGCAATGTGGCACCGCTCCTGCCCCATGGCACGGCGCTGCCACCGGATGGTGATGAAGACCCGGGCGAACCGATGACAGTGCGCCCGATGGCGACACCGCACCGTGTCGATCAATGGCTCATCGACGGCAGGCCTTATCTGGTGCGGCATCACCCGCTGTCCGATACCCAATATCAGTTGCTGACGCTGGTTGAGCTGGACCATCTCGAACCCATGCGCACGCGGCATCTGTGGACGGCCGGCCTCGTGGCCATGCTCGGACTGGGGCTCATCCTACTGGCCAGCCGCGCGCTCGGGCAGGCGATGATCCGCCGCCAGGAAGAGCGCCATGCGGCCAACCATGACGCACTGACCGGCCTGCCGAACCGGCGTGCGGTGCTGGCCGAACTCGACCGGCTGTTCGCGCTGGCGCAGCGGAAGCAGATGAGGGTTTTGGTGGCCTTCATCGATCTGGATGGTTTCAAATCGATAAACGACACTTATGGGCATGCGATTGGTGATCAGTTCCTGGTCGAGGTTGCACGGCGCATGTTGGCGGGCTTGCGCAAGAGCGACGAGCTCGGCCGGCTGGGTGGTGACGAATTCATCGTCATCGGACTGGTGGATCCGCCCGTGGCCAACGACCCGGATGAGGCCGTCAAGGCCATGCGCAACCGGCTGAAGCCTCTGCTGATCGGCACCTACGATTTTGGCGAGAGCCGTTTCGACTATTCGGGCGCCAGCTTCGGCATCGCCAGTGTCGATCCGTTCGTCAGTTCGCCCCAGGCCGTCCTCGAGGAAGCCGATCGACTCATGTACGCCGACAAACAGAACCGACGCACGCTGGGAACGACATAACACGTTGCCAGGCCCCGTGCCGACACAACGGGGCTGGCTGATCGCCCTGCACGCTTCGATTCCACATGAAAGTCGTGCCCCCGGCGTGACTCGAACACGCGACACCGGGTTTCATCCCGCCGCGGTTCTCGCCGCCGGTCCAGTCTGTCCTTCCCCCATCCGCCCCCGCTCCGCGTGGCCGCAATTGCTCACTTGCGGTTAACCACAATTCGGAAAGCCACAATTTCGCGGCGATCACCTTGTCACCATACTCGCCCCCCATTGGCCGGGAATGGGTTCCCCGTCATCTCTAAATCGATTGGGGGAAGCAGTGAAGAAGATTTTCCAGAGCCTCTATGTCCAGGTACTGATCGCGATCACGATCGGCGTCCTGCTCGGGCACTTCTATCCGGAAACCGGCGCGGCGATGAAGCCCCTCGGCGACGGTTTCATCAAGCTCATCAAGATGATCATCGCGCCGATCATCTTCTGCACCATCGTCGTCGGCATCGCCGGCATGGAAGACATGAAGAAAGTCGGCAAGACCGGCGGTCTGGCCGTGCTCTACTTCGAGATCGTCAGCTCCATCGCCCTGGTCGTCGGCCTGATCGTCGTCAATGTCTGGGCGCCCGGCGTCGGCATGAACATCGATCCGGCGACGCTCGACACCTCGGCCATCGACAAGTACGCGGCGCCCGGCCAGATGCAGACGACCACGCAGTTCCTGATGAACATCATCCCGACCACCGTCGTCGATGCCTTCGCCAAAGGCGACATGCTGCAGGTGCTGTTCTTCTCGGTCCTCTTCGGTTACGCGCTGCACGCCTTCGGCGAGCGCGGCAAGCCGGTCTTCGACTTCATCGAGCGCCTGTCGCATGTTTTCTTCCGCATCGTCGGTGTCATCATGAAGATCGCCCCGGTCGGTGCCTTCGGCGCCATGGCCTACACCATCGGCAAGCACGGCGTCGGCAGCCTGGCCCAACTGGCCAGCCTGATGGGGGCGTTCTACCTGACCTGCCTGCTCTTCGTTTTCGTCATCCTCGGCTCGATCGCCCGCTTCCATGGTTTCTCGATCTGGAAGCTGATCAAGTACATCAAGGAAGAGCTGTTCCTGGTGCTCGGCACCTCGTCGTCGGAATCGGCACTGCCGCGCCTGATGGCCAAGATGGAAAACGCCGGCGCCCAGAAGTCGGTGGTCGGCCTGGTGGTGCCCACCGGCTACTCGTTCAACCTCGACGGCACCTCGATCTACCTGACGATGGCGGCAGTCTTCATCGCCCAGGCGACCAACACGCCGCTCGACCTGTCGCAACAGATCACGCTCTTGCTGATCCTGCTGCTCACCTCGAAGGGCGCCGCCGGCGTCACCGGTAGCGGCTTCATCGTGCTGGCGGCGACGCTGTCGGCGGTCGGCACCGTGCCGGTCGCCGGCCTGGCGCTGATCCTCGGCATCGACCGCTTCATGTCGGAAGCGCGGGCGCTGACCAACTTCGTCGGCAACAGTGTCGCCACGCTGGTCGTCGCCAAGTGGTGCGGCGCGCTCGACCAGGAACGGATGACCGCCGTCCTCAACAACGAGACGTCCGACGAGGCCGACCATCCGGAACTGGTCCTCGACGACGCGCCGGCCCCGAACATCGCGCACACGCCCCAGCCGGCGACGGCTCATCACTGATTCGGTGAGTTCATGGCGATGCCCGCGCCGCCGAGATGGCGGAATCGGCATCACCTGAAATCCATGAGCGCCGCGTTCGCGACGCGCGGCGACATCATGGCGGCCATCATCCGACTTATCCGCAATCAAGGCAGGCCGGAACGGCGCGGCCTAGACTGGCCTCCATGAGCACCCCGGCCTGCACCCTCGATGCCCGCCCCCCGAGCACACCGGCGCCCACGCCGCACCTGCCCGGCGACCTCGCGATCTGGATCTTCATCCTCGCCGAGCTGCTTGCGTTCGGCGTGTTTCTGGTCGCCTACGCATTCGCCCGCTCGGGCGACGTCGCGGGGTTCGATGCCCGCCAGCTGGGCCTCGACCGCAACGCCGGCGCGGTCAATACGGTGCTGCTGCTGACCTCGAGCTTCTTCGTGGTGCGCGCGACCCAGGAAGTCGCGGCCGGCGCCTGCGCCCGCGCGAGCGGCTGGCTCGTGGGCGCGATCGGCTGCGGTCTGGGTTTCGTGGTGATCAAGGTATTCGAATACGCCGAGAAGTTCGGCGCCGGCGTCACGCTTTCATCCAGCACCTTCGACATGTTCTACCTGTCGCTGACCTTCTTCCACTTCATGCACGTGCTGCTCGGGCTGGTGATCCTGACGGCGGTGTGGCTGGGAACGCGCCAGCGCCGCTACGGCCCGGACAACATGAACGGCATCGAAAGCGGCGCCGCCTACTGGCACATGGTCGACCTGGTGTGGCTGATCCTGTTTCCGCTCGTCTATGTGATGCGATGAACCGTCCCGAACCGCACCCCATCCATGCCACACCCGCGCGCGCGCTCGGCGTGTGGGTGTTCCTGATCGCGGCGACGCTGGTGACCTGGCTCGTCGGCGAGCGCGGCGCGCACGGCCCCGCGATCGTCGCCCTGATGTTCGGCCTGGCCTTCGTCAAGGGCAGCCTGATCATCCTCGAATTCATGGCCCTGCGCAGGGCCCCGCTGATGTGGCGGCTGCTCACCCTCGGCTGGCTGAGCAGCGTCTGTGCCGCGATCGCAATCGCCTACTGGAAAGGAATGAGCTGATGATACTCGAGTCCCCCCGGCAAGACCCACCCTACTACGCCGCTGCCGCCGACGAGATCGCGGTGTTCGAACACGCCTGGAAGAACCGCCTGCCATTGCTGATCAAGGGCCCGACCGGGTGCGGCAAGACCCGCTTCGTCGCCCATATGGCGGCGCGCCTGGGACTGCCGCTGTACACCGTGGCCTGCCATGACGACCTCACCGCGGCCGACCTGGTCGGCCGCCACCTGATCGGCGACGGGCAGACGGTGTGGTGCGACGGCCCGCTCACCCGCGCGGTGCGCGAAGGCGGCATCTGCTACCTCGACGAGGTCGTCGAAGCGCGCAAGGACACCACCGTGGTACTGCACCCGCTCGCCGACGACCGGCGCATGCTGCCGATCGAGCGCACCGGCGAACTCATCGCGGCGCCGCCGTCGTTCATGCTGGTGGTGTCATACAACCCGGGGTACCAGAACCTGCTCAAGGGCATGAAGCCCTCGACCCGGCAGCGCTTCGTGAGCCTGCGCTTCGATTTTCCGAATGCTGAGCGCGAAGAGGCCATTCTCATCGGCGAAACCGCGTGCCCGCCCGCGCTCGCCCACCGCCTGGTGCTCATCGGCCGTGCGCTGCGCAGCCTGAAGGACCACGACCTCGAGGAAGCGGCCAGCACCCGCCTGCTGGTCTATGCCGCGACCCTGATCGGCGACGGCCTCGACCCGCTCACGGCCTGCCGCGCCGCGATCGTCGAAAGCCTCACCGACGACCCGGAAGTCGCCGATGCCCTGCTCGAGGTGGTCTCGGCGACATTCGGCCACTGAGCGCGGGCCCGCCATGACAGCCAACACCTCCCCCAAGCCCGGCGCGCCGGCGCACGAGCCGAACCTCCTCAAGGAAGTCATGCCGGGACCGCGGCTCGCGATTCTCGCCGAGAGCCTGTTCCTGGCCAACCTGATGATCATCCCCGGGCTGGGTTTCGCGCTGCTGGTGGCGCTGTGGTTCACGAAGCGCGGCGTGGCCACCCCGCTCGAGCTCAACCATCTCGAGCAAACCGTCGTCACCAGCCTGTGGGGCGGCGCCATCCTGGTCGGCGTCAGCGCGGCGATCTTCGTGATGGGCGGTTTCGGCAACCCGGTTTCGTGGGTGGTCGGGATCATCTACTTCACCTGTTTTCACGCATCGCTGATCCTGTTGGGCGTGCTCGGGCTCAACCGCGCGATTCTGGGTAAACCTTGGCGCTTTCCGATTCTCGGCCCGGCGCTGAGCGAAGCGTTGCGCAGCCGCCCATGACGACCCGCCTCGATCGCGCATCCACCGCCGCCACCCGGCACGGCGCCGTGGCCCGCGCTCCGGCGCGCACATCGTCCGCGCGCACACCCCCACGGAGCTAACATGGAAGAAGTCGTCGGCAAATACTGGCATCGCTGGGTCACCCGCAGCGCGCTCAAAAACCACCCCGAAGCCGTCGTGCGGCTCAAGGAAATCGAGCACACCACCGGGGTGCTGTTTCGCGCCCTGGGCGGCGACGCCGGCTTGCGGGTGGCCGCGGCGACGATCGACGAACATGGCGCCCGCCGCAGCCTAGATCGGAAGAGC
>DDUE01000076.1 GCA_002344625.1 Rhodocyclaceae bacterium UBA2346
GAAATGGTGATGCCGGGCGACAACGTCTCGATCGTGGTGAAGCTGATCGCGCCGATCGCAATGGAAGAAGGCCTGCGCTTCGCAATCCGCGAAGGCGGTCGTACCGTCGGCGCCGGTGCCGTCGCCAAAATCATCGAGTAATCACTGCTCTCAGTCCCGGTGTGCAAGCGCGCCGGGTTTGCTCTTTAGGACAAAATCATGCAAAGCCAGAAGATTCGTATCCGCCTCAAGGCCTTCGATTATCGCTTGATCGACCAGTCGGCGCTTGAGATCGTCGATACCGCCAAGCGCACAGGCGCTGTCGTGCGCGGGCCGGTCCCGTTGCCGACACGTAAGGAGCGCTTCGACGTGCTGCGTTCGCCGCATGTTAACAAGTCGTCGCGCGACCAGTTCGAAATTCGCACGCATCAGCGTTTGATGGACATCATCGATCCGACCGACAAGACCGTCGACGCGTTGATGAAACTCGATCTTCCGGCGGGTGTGGACGTCGAGATCAAGTTGCAGTAAAGTCTAGGGCTTGCTTCTTAGCTCTGAGGGCCGGTATAATCCGGCCTTTACGCTTTTTGGCGTGGAAATTTTTTGATAGGGCCCGGTCAATCGCAACCGGGAATCAGGAGAAGAAAATGAGTCTAGGCCTTGTTGGGCGCAAGGTTGGCATGACTCGCATCTTCGCCGAGGATGGTTTGTCCATTCCGGTGACGGTGCTTGACGTGTCCAACAACCGCGTGACCCAGATCAAGACTGCCGCGACCGACGGGTATTCCGCGGTCCAGGTTGCTTTTGGCAAGCGGCGTCCAAGTCGTGTAGGAAAGCCCCTGGCGGGACATCTCGCCAAAGCGGGGGTCGAAGCGGGTCACGTTCTGAAAGAATTCACTGTTACCGAAGACCAGCTCGCTACTGTCAAGGCGGGTGAGGTGGTGTCGGTCGAGATTTTTGCGGTCGGGCAGCGGGTCGATGTGACCGGCACGACGATCGGCAAGGGTTTCTCAGGATCGATCAAGCGTCATCATTTTTCGTCCAATCGTGCGTCGCACGGTAACTCCATTTCGCATAATGCGCCGGGTTCGATCGGGATGGCGCAGGATCCGGGTCGCGTGTTTCCGGGTAAGCGTATGGCGGGGCATCTGGGCGCCGATACGCGGACCACGCAGGGCTTGGAAGTGGTTCGTGTCGATGTCGAGCGTCAGTTGCTGTTGGTGAAAGGTGCTGTGCCGGGCGCGAAGGGTGGCGATGTCGTCGTCCGTCCCGCTGTCAAGGGCTGAGCGGGGGCGCAATGGAACTCAAACTATTGAATGAGCGTGGCGAGCAGGCCTCGACACTGCAGGCGTCGGACACATTGTTCGCGCGTGAGTACAACGAGGCGCTGGTGCATCAGGTTGTCGTCGCCTATATGGCGAATGCGCGATCGGGCAATCGTGCGCAGAAGGGGCGTGCGGAGATCGCCAAGTCGACCCGCAAGCCGTGGCGCCAGAAGGGTACGGGGCGTGCCCGCGCTGGTATGGCGTCGAGCCCGATCTGGCGTGGGGGCGGCAAGGCGTTTCCAAGCTCGCCTGACGAGAATTTCTCCCACAAGCTCAACCGGAAAATGTTCCGCGCTGGCGTCGCTGCGATTCTGTCGCAGTTGGCGCGCGAGGGGCGGTTGGCTGTGGTTGAGGATTTCAGCGTCGAGGCGCCCAAGACCAAGCTGCTGAATGACAAGCTGAAGGGTATGGGTCTCGATTCGGTTCTGGTCATCACCGATCAGTTCGATGAGAACCTGTTCCTGTCGGCGCGCAATCTGCACAAGGTTCTGGTGCTGGAAGTGTCTGAAACGGATCCCGTTTCCCTGGTGCATTATCAAAACGTGATCGTGACCAAGGGTGCGCTGGCCAAGATGGAGGAGGTCTGGCAATGAGCGAATTTAGCCAGGAGCGTCTGATGCAGGTGTTGCTCGCGCCCCAGATCTCCGAAAAGGCGACGTACATCGCCGACAGGAATGAGCAAGTGGTGTTCAAGGTTGCGTCCACCGCGACCAAGCCCGAAGTGAAGGCGGCTGTCGAGCTGCTTTTCAAGGTCGGCGTCGAGTCGGTGCAGATTCTGAACGTCAAGGGTAAGGTCAAGCGTTTTGGCAAGATGACCGGTCGTCGCAAGGGCTGGAAGAAGGCGTTCGTGTGCCTCAAGCCGGGCCAGGAAATCAACTTCGCGTCCGGGGAGTAATCAGTCATGGCACTCGTAAAACTCAAACCAACGTCGGCTGGCCGGCGGGCGATGGTGAAGGTCGTCAATAAGGATCTTCATAAGGGCAAGCCGTATGCGCCGTTGCTGGAAAGCAAGAGCCGCAACGGTGGTCGCAACAACAACGGGCACATTACTGTTCGGCATCAAGGGGGCGGTCACAAACAGCATTATCGTGTGATCGACTTCCGTCGTGACAAGGATGGCATCGTCGGTCGCGTTGAACGTGTCGAATACGACCCTAATCGCTCCGCCCATATCGCGCTGGTCTGCTATGCGGACGGCGAGCGTCGCTACATCATCGCGCCGAAGGGGCTCGAGATCGGCCAGCAGTTGCTGAGCGGTTCCGAAGCGCCGATCAAGTCGGGCAACGCCCTGCCGATCCGTAATATTCCGGTCGGCTCGACGATTCACTGCGTCGAGTTGATGCCGGGCAAGGGTGCGCAGATCGCGCGTTCAGCGGGGGCTTCGGTGCAGCTGCTCGCGCGTGAAGGGGCGTATGCCCAGATTCGTCTGCGCTCCGGCGAAGTTCGCCTGGTTCATGTCGAATGTCGCGCCACCATCGGCGAGGTCGGAAACTCCGAGCACGGACTGCGCAAGATTGGCAAGGCCGGTGCAAACCGTTGGCGCGGTATTCGTCCGACCGTGCGCGGTACCGCGATGAACCCGGTCGACCACCCGCATGGCGGTGGTGAAGGACGTACCGGTGAAGGCGGTGTTCCGCGTAGTCCGTGGGGTCAGCCTGCGAAGGGATATCGGACGCGCAGCAACAAGCGTACCGATGGCATGATCGTCCAGCGTCGCCACAAGCGCTAAGGGGTAAGTAATGGCACGTTCAATCAAAAAGGGCCCGTTTGTCGACGCACATCTGCTCAAGAAAGTGGATGCTTCGCGCGCAAGCAACGACAAGCGCCCGATCAAGACCTGGTCGCGTCGTTCGACGGTTCTGCCTGACTTCGTCGGTTTGACCATCGCGGTGCATAACGGCCGTCAACATGTCCCGGTCTTCGTTTCCGAGAACATGGTCGGTCACAAGCTCGGTGAGTTTGCGCTCACGCGTACCTTCAAGGGGCACGCTGCGAGCAAGAAGGCAAAGAGGTAATCGCCAAATGGAAACCAAAGCCATTCTTCGTGGTGTGCGACTGTCCGCGCAAAAGGGACGCCTGGTGGCTGATCAGGTCCGCGGAAAGCCGGTCGATCAGGCGATCAACATTCTCGCTTTCTCGCCGAAAAGAGGCGCTCAGATCATTCGTAAGGTCGTGGAGTCGGCGATCGCGAATGCCGAGCACAACGATGGTGCCGACATCGATGATTTGAAGGTCAAGACCATCTATGTCGAAGAAGGTACATCGTTGAAGCGTTTCGCTGCGCGTGCCAAGGGCCGTGGGAATCGCATCCTCAAGCCCACATGTCACATCTACGTGACCGTTGGGGAATAAGGAAAGACTATGGGTCAGAAAATTCATCCTACCGGTTTCCGTCTTGCGGTTACGCATGACTGGAGCTCTCGTTGGTTCTGCGCCGGCAACGGTTACGCCGCGATGCTGCACGAGGACCTCAAGGTCCGCAATTATCTGAAGAAGCGGCTCGCGCATGCGTCGCTCGGCCGGATCGTGATCGAGCGTCCGGCCAAGAATGCACGCATCACGCTGTTCAGCGCGCGCCCCGGTGTGGTCATCGGAAAGAAGGGCGAGGACATCGAGACGCTCAAGCGCGATCTGCAAAAGATCATGGGCGTTCAGGTGCATGTGAATATCGAAGAGATTCGCAAGCCCGAGACCGACGCGCAGTTGATCGCCGATTCGATCGCCCAGCAGCTCGAAAAGCGGATCATGTTCCGTCGTGCCATGAAACGCGCGATGCAGAACGCGATGCGCCTTGGCGCACAGGGCATCAAGATCATGAGCGCCGGTCGTCTCAATGGTGCGGAGATTGCGCGTACCGAATGGTATCGCGAAGGTCGTGTGCCCCTGCACACGCTGCGCGCCGACATCGACTACGGCACGTCTGAAGCCAAGACGACCTACGGGATCATCGGTATCAAGGTTTGGGTCTACAAGGGCGACATGCTGGGCCGCAACGAGCGTCCGGCTGTTGTCGAGCCCGACAACGAGGCCCGCCGTAACCGCCGTCCGCCGCGCAACGACGCGGGCGACAACCGTGGCGCCAAGCGTCCGCCCCGTCGTGCAGGTGCCGAATCTGCGGGCGACAAGGCCGGGAAACCCACCAGGAAAGCAGGAGTAGACGATGCTGCAGCCGTCTAGAAGAAAATACCGGAAAGAACAGAAAGGTCGTAACACCGGTGTCGCGACGCGTGGCGCGAAAGTCAGTTTCGGTGAGTTCGGTCTGAAGGCGGTCGGGCGTGGGCGGCTTACCGCTCGGCAGATCGAGTCTGCTCGGCGTGCGATGACCCGTCATATCAAGCGGGGCGGCCGGATCTGGATCCGGATTTTCCCTGACAAGCCGATCTCGAAGAAGCCGGCGGAAGTGCGGATGGGTAATGGTAAAGGCAGCCCCGAATACTGGGTTGCCGAAATCCAGCCGGGTAAGGTGTTGTACGAAATGGACGGTGTGAGCGAGGAGCTCGCGCGCGAGGCGTTCCGTCTCGCTGCTGCCAAGCTTCCGCTTGAAACGACCTTTGTTCACCGTCATCTGGGGTAATCATGAAAGCGAGTGAGCTTCGCGCCAAAAGCGTGGCAGAAATCAACAATGAATTGCTTGAATTGCTCAAGGCCCAGTTTTCGCTGCGTATGCAGCTGGCCACCCAGCAGCTCGGCAACACGAGTCAACTCAAGAAGGTTCGTCGTGACATCGCACGTGTGCGTACCCTTCTGACGGAAAAGGCGGCTGAGAAATGACCGAGCAGGCTGAAAAGGTTAGGCGCGCCCTGGTGGGGCGCGTGGTCAGCGACAAGATGCAGAATACCGTGACGGTATTGGTCGAGCGTCGGGTCAAGCACGAGCTGTACGGCAAGATCATCACCCGTTCCGCGAAGTATCATGCACACGTCGAAGACGGTGTCGCGGCGCAAGGTGATCTGGTTGAAATCGAGGAATGTCGTCCGATCTCCAAGACGAAGACCTGGCGGGTAAGCAAGGTTGTCGAAAAGGCCCGGATCATTTAACTGGCACTTTTGTCGGGGTGGCTTGGCTTTTCAAAGCCGAGCTGCTAAACTCTCGGTCTTTGCTGTAACTCGTAAGTTTTCACACCCGTACGGGTTCCAAGACTGACCGCTTTGCGGGGCAAGTTGGAGATAAATTCATGATTCAAATGCAGTCCAGGCTGGACGTAGCCGACAATTCGGGCGCGCGTTCGGTGATGTGTATCAAGGTGTTGGGTGGCTCGAAGCGCCGCTACGCCGGGATCGGCGACGTGATCAAGGTTTCGATCAAGGATGCTGCTCCGCGTGGTCGTGTGAAAAAGGGTGATGTCTATAATGCCGTCGTCGTTCGCACCGCCAAAGGCGTGCGTCGTCCGGATGGCTCCCTGATTCGCTTCGATGGCAATGCCGCCGTTTTGCTGAACAACAAGCTCGAGCCAATCGGCACGCGTATCTTTGGGCCGGTCACCCGCGAGTTGCGCGGTGAGAAGTTCATGAAGATCGTCTCGCTTGCGCCTGAAGTGCTGTAAGGGGTTTCAGATGAACAAGATCCGCAAGGGTGATGAAGTAATCGTTCTCGCCGGTAAAGACAAGGGTCGTCGCGGTGTGGTGCTGGCGCGCGTTGATGATGAGCATGTGCTCGTCGAAGGGGTCAATCGCGTCAAGAAGCATGTGCGTCCGAATCCGGTCAAGGGTGAGACGGGCGGTATCGTCGAGCGGGCGATGCCGATCCATATTTCCAATGTTGCGTTGTTCAATCCTGTGTCGCAGTCGGCTGATCGCGTCGGGATCAAGGTGCTTGAGGATGGGCGCAAGGCGCGATTCTTCAAGTCGAACGGCGAACTGGTCGACGCTTAAGGAGTGGTGATGGCGCGCTTGCAGCAGTTTTACAAAGAGACCGTCGCACCCGGATTGCTTCAGCAATTTGGTTACAAGTCGGTCATGCAGGTTCCTCGGATCTCGAAGATCACGTTGAACATGGGTGTTGGCGAGGCGGTCGGCGACAAAAAGATTCTGGAGCATGCGGTTTCCGACATGACCAAGATCGCCGGCCAAAAACCCGTTGTCACCAAGGCAAAGAAGTCGATCGCAGGCTTCAAGATTCGTGATGGCTATCCGATCGGCTGCATGGTGACCCTGCGCGGCCCGAAAATGTACGAATTTCTTGATCGTCTGGTGACGATCGCGATGCCGCGTATTCGGGATTTTCGCGGTATCGGCGGCAAAGGGTTTGACGGGCGGGGAAATTTCAACCTTGGCGTCAAAGAGCAGATCATTTTCCCGGAAATCGAGTACGACAAGATCGATGTGCTCCGCGGGATGAACATCAGCATCACGACGACAGCCAAAACCGATCAGGAAGCGCGGGCGTTGTTGGCGGCGTTCAAGTTTCCTTTTAAGAATTGAGGGTGTTATGGCGAAACTGGCTCTGATCAATCGTGAGGAAAAGCGTCGCAAGACGGTGGCAAAGTTCGCCGCCAAGCGTGCCGACCTTTTTGCACAGATCAACGATACAAAGCTGTCGGACGACGAGCGGATGGCTGCGCGCTTGAAGCTGCAGCAGTTGCCGCGTAACGCAAGTCCGGTGCGCGAACGTCGCCGCTGCGAGCTGACGGGGCGTCCGCGTGGTGTATTCCGCAAGTTCGGACTGTGCCGTAACAAGCTTCGCGACCTGGCATTCCGGGGCGAAGTGCCTGGCGTGACCAAGGCGAGCTGGTAAGGAGAATATCAGATGAGTATGTCCGATCCCATCGCCGATATGTTGACCCGGATTCGCAAC
This sequence comes from Rhodocyclaceae bacterium UBA2346, assembly GCA_002344625.1. Lineage (GTDB taxonomy): Bacteria > Pseudomonadota > Gammaproteobacteria > Burkholderiales > Rhodocyclaceae > UBA2357. The sequence continues at coordinate 7,098 of DDUE01000076.1, forward strand.
GGCCAGCAGGCTCAAAAAATCTCGGTGTCGATGCCGAGTTCTAAAGTCAAGATTGCGATCGCCAAGGTTCTGAAAGAAGAGGGTTATATCGAAGAGTTCTCGGTGCGTGAGAACGGCGGCAAACCCGAACTCGACGTGGCACTCAAGTATTATGCGGGCCGCCCGGTGATCGAGCGCCTGGAGCGTGTCAGCCGTCCCGGTCTGCGCGTCTACAAGGGAAGCGAAAAGCTGCCCACCGTCATGAACGGGCTCGGTGTGGCGATCGTGTCGACGCCGCGGGGTGTCATGACCGATCGTGCAGCACGTGCTGGTCGCGTCGGCGGCGAAGTCATTTGCTACGTCGCTTAAGGGGGAATCATGTCTCGTGTAGCTAAGAACCCGATCGTGGTTCCCGCCGGTGTCGATGTGACGATCAATGCCGGTGCTGTGACGGTGAAAGGCCCGTTGGGCTCGCTGACGCAGCAACTCGGCCAGACGGTCGAAGTAGTGCGTGAAGGCAACGCGCTGTTGTGCAAGCCGCGCGCGGGTGTGGCGAATTCCGGTGCGATGTCGGGCACCGTGCGTGCATTGTTGAACAATATGGTAACCGGCGTCAGCAAGGGTTTCGAGAAGAAGCTCAATCTGGTCGGCGTCGGCTATCGCGCGCAGGCGCAAGGCGACAAGCTGAACCTGTCGCTCGGGTTCTCGCATCCGGTGGTGCATCAGATGCCCGTCGGCGTGAAGGTCGAGACGCCGACGCAGACCGAAATTCTGATCAAGGGTATCGACAAGCAGCAGATCGGCCAAGTCGCGGCCGAAGTGCGTGCTTACCGCCAGCCTGAGCCCTACAAGGGCAAGGGCGTCCGCTACGCGGATGAGGTGGTGGTGCTCAAGGAAACCAAGAAGAAGTAAGGGCGGTTCGACATGAACAAAAAAGAAGTTCGCCTGCGTCGTGCTCGTAAAACCCGAGCGAAGATCGCAGAACTCAAAGCGGTGCGCCTGACTGTGTTCCGGTCCAACTCGCACATCTACGCCCAGGTGATATCCGGGTGTGGCTCGCGCGTCATCGCGGCGGCCTCGACGGTCGAGCCCGCTGTGCGTAGCCAGGTGAGCAATGGTGGCAACACCGAGGCTGCAACGCTGGTCGGCAAGCTGATCGCCGAACGAGCCAAGTCTGCCGGCGTCGACACGGTCGCATTCGATCGCGCAGGTTTCCTTTATCACGGTCGCGTCAAGGCGCTGGCCGAGGCCGCCCGCGAAGGCGGCCTCCAGTTCTAAACGGGGTTCCAGATGGCCAAGCAACAAACCAAGCGTTCGCAGGCTCCGGAAGAGCGGGGTGACGATCTTCGCGAGAAGATGGTTGCGATCAACCGTGTGACGAAGGTCGTCAAGGGTGGTCGGATTCTCGGCTTCGCCGCGCTCACCGTCGTCGGTGACGGTGACGGTGCAATCGGAATGGGTAAGGGCAAGTCGCGTGAAGTGCCGGTCGCGGTGCAGAAGGCGATGGACGAGGCGCGGCGCAAGCTGACCAAGGTCGCGTTGCGTAACGGCACGCTGCACCACACTGTTATCGGCAAGCATGGCGCATCGGAAGTGCTGATGCAGCCTGCGCCCAGTGGTACCGGCATCATTGCGGGTGGTCCGATGCGCGCCGTGTTCGAAGTCATGGGAGTGACCGACGTGATCTGCAAGATCATCGGTTCGACCAACCCGTACAACGTCGTGCGCGCTACCATCAACGGGCTGCTGGCGATCAGCACGCCGGCCGAGATCGCCGCGAAGCGTGGCAAGACGCTCGAAGAGATTCTGGGGTAAGTGATGGCTGACAAGAAAATCAAGGTCACGCTGGTGCGTAGCGTGATCGGGACCAAAGAGTCCCACCGGGCGACGGTACGCGGTCTTGGACTGCGCCGTCTGAATCATTCGGTCGAGCTCGAGGATACGCCGTCGGTGCGCGGAATGATCAACAAGGTCTCGTACCTGGTCAAGGCAGAGGGTTGATATGCGGTTGAATTCGATCAAGCCCGCTGAAAGGGCGAAGAAGGCTGCGCGTCGTGTCGGGCGCGGAATCGGCAGCGGTCTCGGCAAGACCTGCGGTCGCGGCCACAAGGGGCAGAAGTCCCGCGCCGGGGGTTTTCACAAAGTAGGCTTCGAAGGGGGGCAGATGCCGCTGCAACGCCGCCTGCCGAAGCGCGGTTTCGTCTCGCTGACCAACCATCGCAATGCCGAGGTGCGTCTGTCGGAGCTCGAGCGCCTGCCGGTCGAGGAAGTGGACCTGCTGGTGCTGATGCAGGCGGGCGTCGTGCCTGCCGATACGCTGTCGGCCAAGGTCGTGCTGTCGGGTTCGATCAGCAAGAAACTTACGCTGCGCGGTGTCGGGGCGACCAAGGGTGCAAAGGCTGCTATCGAGGCGGCTGGCGGATCGGTCGCGTCCGAGTAAGCCTGAGGATAGTCTGTGGCGAATACTGCTGCCGCTGTGGGAAAAACCGGCCGCTTCGGGGACTTGAAGCGGCGTATCCTGTTCGTGTTGGGAGCGTTGATCGTTTATCGGATCGGCGCACACATTCCCGTGCCGGGTATCGATCCGGAGAGGCTCGCCGAGTTGTTCCAGTCACAGGCGGGCGGAATTCTCGGTGTCTTCAACCTGTTTTCGGGGGGGGCGCTTTCGAGGTTCACGATCTTCGCGCTTGGAATCATGCCCTACATCTCTGCATCGATCATCATGCAGTTGATGACCGTGGCGGTGCCGCAGTTCGAGGCCATGAAGAAGGAAGGCGAGGCGGGTAGGCGCAAGATCACGCAGTACACCCGCTATGGGACTGTGGTTCTAGCGCTCGCACAGTCGCTTGGCATGTCGATAGCGCTGGAGGGTCAAGCGGGTTTGGTGCTCGATCCGGGGCTGATGTTCCGTTTCGTGACGGTTGCCACGCTGGTGACAGGCACGATGTTCCTGATGTGGCTGGGCGAGCAGATCACCGAGCGCGGAATCGGCAACGGCATTTCGCTGATCATCTTCGCGGGGATCGCTGCGGGCTTGCCGCAGGCGATCGGGGGGCTGTTCGAGCTGGTTCGGACCGGGGCGATGCACCCCTTCACGTCGCTGGTGATTTGCGCGCTGGTTGCCGTCGTCACTGCGTTCGTGGTGTTCGTCGAGCGCGGGCAACGCAAGATTCTGGTCAACTACGCGAAGCGCCAGGTCGGTAACAAGGTTTACGGCGGACAGAGTTCGCATCTGCCGCTGAAGCTCAACATGGCCGGTGTGATCCCGCCGATCTTCGCGTCGAGCATCATCCTCTTCCCGGCAACGCTGGGTCAGTGGTTCGGCGCTTCGGAAGGCTTGGGATGGTTGCGGGATCTGTCGTCGACGCTGGCCCCAGGGCAGCCGATTTATGTATTACTGTATGCGATCGCGATCATTTTCTTCTGCTTCTTCTATACGGCGCTGGTCTTCAACGCCAAGGATACTGCGGACAATCTGAAAAAGAGCGGTGCATTCGTCCCGGGTATTCGACCAGGTGACCAGACGGCGCGTTACATCGACAAGATTCTCACGCGTCTGACCTTGGTCGGGGCGGTGTACATCACGCTGGTATGTTTGATACCCGAGTTTCTGATCCTGCGCTGGAACGTGCCGTTCTACTTCGGCGGAACGTCGCTGCTGATCATCGTGGTGGTGACGATGGATTTCATGACCCAGGTTCAGTCACACGTCATGTCCCATCAGTATGAGAGCCTTTTGAAGAAAGCCAACTTCAAGGGTTCAGGTTTCCCCAGCAGGTGACCCATGTCCAAGGAAGACGTCATCGAGATGCAGGGTGAGGTTCTCGAGAATCTCCCGAATGCGACCTTCAGGGTCAAGCTGGAAAATGGTCACGTAGTCCTGGGCTACATTTCCGGGAAGATGCGCATGCACTACATCCGTATTCTTCCTGGCGACAAGGTCACCGTGCAATTGACACCGTACGACCTATCGAAGGCCCGGATCGTGTTCCGGACAAAGTAATCGAGAAACAGGAGCAAGGAAATGAGAGTTCAGGCTTCGGTAAAGCGGCTGTGCCGCAACTGCAAGATCGTTCGCCGCAAGGGCGTGGTGCGTGTCATTTGTGTGGACCCGCGACACAAGCAGCGTCAGGGTTGATCCTCAGCGGCGCTGAGATTAAAATTTAATGTTTCGCTTTTTGGGGTAAAAGAATGGCCCGTATTGCTGGGGTTAACATTCCTAATCACAAGCATGCCGAGATCGCACTGACCGCCATTTTTGGCATCGGGCGTATGCGTGCGCAAGTAATCTGTGATGCAGCAGGCGTGGTTCGTTCGGCCAAGATCAAGGATCTGACCGAGTCGGACATGGAGCGTTTGCGCGACGAAGTCGGTAAGTTCGTGGTCGAGGGCGACTTGCGTCGCGAAGTCACGATGAACATCAAGCGCCTGATGGATCTGGGGTGCTACCGTGGCTTGCGTCATCGCCGTGGCCTGCCGTTGCGCGGTCAGCGCACGCGCACCAATGCACGTACCCGCAAGGGGCCGCGTAAGGCCATTGCTGGCAAGAAGAAGTGATAGGGGTTAAGAATGGCTAAGACTGCCGCGAAAGTTCGCAAGAAGGTTAAGAAGAACGTTGCCGAGGGCATCGCCCACGTGCATGCGAGCTTCAACAACACCATCATCACCATAACCGATCGCCAGGGCAACGCGCTCTCATGGGCGACCTCGGGCGGCGCGGGTTTCAAGGGCTCGCGCAAGAGCACGCCGTTCGCCGCGCAGGTCGCGGCCGAGGCCGCCGGGAAGGCCGCGCAGGAATGTGGTGTGAAGAACCTCGAAGTCCGAATCAAAGGACCCGGACCTGGTCGGGAGTCTGCCGTCCGCGCTCTGAATGCGATCGGTATCAAGATCTCCAGCATTACCGACATCACGCCGGTACCTCACAACGGTTGCCGGCCGCCCAAGAAGCGTCGCATCTGACAAGGAGTTTAATGTGGCTCGTAATTTGGATCCCAAGTGCCGTCAGTGCCGTCGCGAAGGGGAAAAGCTGTTCCTGAAGGGTGAGAAGTGCTTCACCGACAAGTGCGCGATCGAACGTCGCGCCTATGCGCCCGGCCAGCACGGGCAGCGCTCCGGACAGCGGATGTCCGGCTATGGCGTGCAACTGCGGGAGAAGCAGAAGATTCGTCGTTTGTACGGCGTGCTCGAAACCCAGTTCCGCAAGGTTTATGCCGAGGCGGACCGCCGCCGTGGCCAAACCGGCGAGAATCTGCTGCAGTTGCTGGAAGGTCGCCTGGATTCGGTCGTGTATCGGATGGGCTTCGGTGCTTCGCGTGCCGAGTCGCGCCAACTGGTCCGCCACAACGGGATCCTGGTGAACGGCAAGCGGGTGAACATCCCCTCGTATGTCGTGCGCCCGGGTGAAGTGGTCGAGCTGACGGAGCGTTCGCGTGGCCACCTGCGTGTCAAGGCGGCGCTCGAGGCTGCAGCCGCACGCGGGTTCCCGGAATGGATCGAAGTGGATGCGAAGGCCGGCAAGGGTGTGTTCAAGGCTTATCCGCAACGTACCGAACTCCCGCCGACGATCAATGAAGGCTTGGTGGTGGAGTTGTATTCCCGCTAACCGGTCTTCAGTTTGACACTGAGACCCGAGGAAGTGCTGATGCAAAGCAATTCATTGCTGAAACCCCGAATCATCGACGTCCACAACGTATCGCCCGTTCAGGCGCGCGTGACGATGGAGCCGTTCGAGCGCGGTTTTGGTCATACGCTTGGAAATGCGCTGCGGCGCATTCTGCTTTCGTCGTTGCCGGGTTGTGCGCCGACGGAAGTCAGGATTGAAGGCGTTCTGCACGAGTATTCGACACTCGATGGTATCCGCGAAGATATCGTCGACGTGCTGTTGAATCTGAAGGGCGTCGTACTCAAGTTGCACAATCGCGGCAGCGTGACGTTGCGTCTCCAGAAGTCGGGAGAGGGCGTGGTGACGGCAGCCGACATCGAGGGTTCGCACGATGTCGAAATCATCAACCCCGAACATGTGATTGCGCATCTGGCGCCGGGTGGCAAGCTCGACATGGAGATCGTGGTCGAGGAAGGGCGCGGCTACGTGCCTTCCAATGCCCGTCCTGTCAATGAGAACAGCAAGTCCATCGGCCATATCATGCTGGACGCGTCGTTCGGACCGGTGCGCCGGGTCAGCTATCTGGTCGAGAGTGCGCGGGTGGAACAGCGTACCGACCTCGATCGGCTGGTGATCGACATCGAAACCAACGGTGCTGTCGACCCGGAAGAGGCGATCCGTTATGCCGCGCGTGTTTTGATGGATCAGCTTGCGGTCTTCGCCGATCTGGAAGGTACCGATGTCGTGGAGCCGAAGGTCGCGGTCGTGACGATCGATCCGGTCCTGCTGCGTCCGGTGGACGATCTCGAGCTGACGGTGCGTTCGGCGAATTGCCTGAAGGCCGAGAACATCTATTACATCGGCGACCTGATCCAAAGAACCGAGACCGAGCTGCTCAAGACCCCTAACCTCGGTCGCAAGTCGCTGAACGAAATCAAGGAAGTGTTGGCTTCACGTGGGCTGACGCTGGGTATGAAACTGGAAAACTGGCCGCCGGCCGGGCTCGAGAAGCTCGGTTAAGCAGGTTGGTGGAGTGAGGTAGAAAAATGCGTCACCGTAATGGTCTTCGCAAGCTAAATCGTACGAGTAGTCACCGCAAAGCCATGTTCAAGAACATGGCGGGTGCGCTGCTCCGTCACGAGGTGATCAAGACGACTCTTCCGAAGGCCAAGGAATTGCGCCGGGTGGTCGAGCCCCTGATCACGCTGGGCAAGAAGCCCAGTGTTGCCAATCGTCGTCTGGCATTCAGCCGTCTGCGTGATCGCGAGATGGTCGTCAAGTTGTTCGACGAGCTTGGTCCGCGCTATGCCACGCGCAACGGCGGCTATCTGCGCATTCTGAAGTTCGGTTTCCGCAACGGCGACAACGCACCGATGGCGCTGATCGAATTGCTCGACCGTCCGGAGCACCTGGAAGCGGTGGAAGGCGATGAAGCGGAGCAGGCTGCCGCCTGACGCATCCGATCTGTGCCGGCAACATGGAAAAGGGCTGATTCGTTAGCCCTTTTTTCTTGTGTATCCTTCGCCGGACCGCCGCCCCGGCGAAGGGCGCGGATGCCCGCTCAATCCACCCTGAACCTCAACTGCACCCCCACATATCCGCTGTAGTCTCCGATGTTCGGTGCGACCACCACGTTCATACCCACCCGTTTGTGTTCCACCGCAAACCCCGGCTGCACCAGCACCGCCGACGGGTAGCCGGTGGAGGCCAGGGCGTAGCCGCCGAAGCGCATCGGTCCCCAGTGCACCGGCATCCAGCGCACGCCGGCATGAAACGCGACCCGGTCGTAGCTGTTCTTGAACATGCCGACTACCTGATAGAGATCCGGGTGGCGCGTGCCCAGTTCGACCCCAAGACCGGGATTGTCCTCACGCCAGTCGCGTTCGTCCTGGCGAAAGTGATACGAGGCACCGGAGACTACCAGCCAGTTGTCGGCATGTGCCGGTAGTACTGAGAACATGCTCAGGATCAGGAGGGCGCGGACGGAGCGGCTGGGTGGCATGGGCGGTTTCGCATGTTCCATGAAGTGGCGACGATTATCCTCGATTAGTGTTGCGGCGATAGCGGCCGGTGGAGGCCTGGCCGGACGTCTCGGGTGATTCGAGCCGCATGTCGTGCATGTTACTATCGACGCCTCCCGTCAAAATCCGATCCCGATGCCGGAAGCCGGTTCAGCTCCTCCTGCCGCCGTCACCCCAGCGCTGCCAGCATCGGCGCCGGGGGCCTCCAGCCTCAAGGTTTATCTGCGCCTGCTCGGTCATGTCAGGCCGTACCTCGGGTATTTCGTGCTTGCGGTACTGGGTTTCGCGATTGCGGCGTCGGGCAAGGCGCTGCTTGCGAGCGTGTTCAAGTTCTTCGTCGATGGCCTGGCGATACCCGACGCGCCGATGTTTCCCGGGGTTCCGCTGCTCGACGGTGCAGATCTGAGCGTTGCCGTTCCGGCCGCGGTGATCATGATCTCGGTGTGGCAGGCGGCAGGCACCTTTCTCGGCAACTATTCGATCTCGCGGGTCTCGCTGGGCTTGATTCACGACTTGCGTATGCGCCTGTTCGAGAGTTTTCTGACACTGCCGAACCGTTTTTACGATCTGCACAATTCGGGACATCTGATCTCGAAGGTGACCTACAACGTCACCATGGTCACCGACGCGGCGACCGAGGCGATCAAGGTGGTGTTTCGCGAGGGGCTGACGGTGCTCGCTCTGCTGGCCTACCTCTTCTGGATGAACTGGCAACTGACACTGGCCCTGATGGTGGTACTGCCGGCGGTTGCCTGGCTGGTGTCGAATGCCAGCCGCCGCTTCCGGCGCATCAGCAAGTCGATCCAGGTGTCGATGGGAGAGGTCACCCATGTCGCCTCGGAAGCCATTCAGGGTTACCGGGTGGTCCGTACCTTCGGTGGCGAGGACTACGAACGGGTGCGTTTTCGGCGCGCAAGCGCGGATAACGCCGGGCGCCAGCTCAAGATGGTGCGGACGCAGGAGACGTTCACGGCGCTGATGAACATGATCATCTATGCGTCGATGGGGGTACTGTTCTTCATGGTGTTGAAGGTGCGCGGTGACGCCAGTGCGGGTGACGTGGTGGCCTACATGACGGCGGCCGGCCTGCTGCCGCGCTCGATTCGCCTGCTGGGCGACGTGAGCCCCAAGATCCAGCGCGGAGTCGCGGCCGCCGACAGCATTTTCGAACAGCTGGACGAGGCGCCCGAGTCCGACCGCGGTCGCGTGGAGCGTGAGCGGATCGGGGGGCGAATCGAGGTGCGGGGGCTCGAGTTCAGCTATCCGGGCGGCGATGCGGCGGTTCTGCGCGATATCACTTTCGCGGTCGAGCCGGGGCAGATGGTGGCGTTGGTGGGGCGCTCGGGCAGCGGCAAATCGACGCTCGCCAGCCTGATCCCGCGCTTTTACAACCATCACGCCGGCGAGATCCTCGTCGATGGCATCCCGGTGCAGGATTACCGCCTGGCGAACCTGCGCCGCCATATCGCGCTGGTTTCGCAGCAGGTGCATCTGTTCAATGATTCGGTTGCGGCCAATATCGCTTATGGCGAGTTGAGCGGCGCAAGCCGGCAAGAGATCGTCGCGGCCGCAGAGGCCGCCAATGCTCGCGAGTTCATCGACAAGCTGCCGCAGGGCTTCGACACCGAAATCGGTGAGAACGGGGTCTTGCTGTCGGGCGGACAGCGCCAGCGCATCGCGATCGCGCGTGCGCTGTTGAAGAACGCGCCGATCCTGATCCTGGATGAAGCCACATCCGCACTCGATACCGAGTCGGAGCGGCTGATCCAATCGGCGATCGAGCGCCTGATGAGCGGGCGGACCACGATCGTGATCGCGCATCGCCTATCCACGATCGAGCGGGCGAATCAGATTCTGGTCATGGAGAGCGGCCGTATCGTCGAGCGGGGCGGCCACGCGGATCTGCTCATGCGCGGCGGTGTCTATGCGCGCCTGCACGCCAGCGGCCTGGACGAGCCGCAGACCCAGCTTGGGCCCGATGTCCAGCCGGGCTGAGTGCGTGGGACAGGGCGCAAACACCATGCCGCGGCGTGCCGGGGGGCGGGCTCGGCGATGAGCCTGACCGTCGTCCAGCTGTTGCCGGCGCTCGATTCGGGCGGGGTCGAGCGCGGCACGCTCGAGATCGGGCGCGCCCTGGTCGAGCAGGGGCATCAATCGGTGGTGATTTCCCACGGGGGGCGCTTGGTCGCGCAGCTCGAAGCCGAAGGTAGCGAGCACATCACCCTGCCGGTGCACCGCAAGTCCTTGACTTCGTTGCTGAGGGTGCGCGATCTGCGTGGGCGAATCGCGGCGCTCGCGCCGGATGTGGTGCACGCCCGGTCGCGCGTGCCGGCGTGGCTGGCGTGGCTGGCGCTGCGACCGATGGCGCCGACGTTGCGGCCTGCCTTCGTCACCACCGTGCACGGCCTGTATTCGGTAAACGCCTATAGCGAGATCATGACCCGCGGCGATGTGGTGATCGCGGTGTCGGAGACCGCGCGGCGCTATGTCGTAGACAACTACCGGCGCTGCACGCCGGAGCGGATCCGGGTGATTCACCGTGGTGTCGATCCGCGGGAGTTCCCGGCGGGTTTCCGTCCGTCGGAGGCGTGGCTCGCCGATTGGCGAAGACAGTATCCGCAACTGGCCGGCCGGCGCGTGATCACGCTGCCGGGCCGGATCACCCGCCTCAAGGGCCATGATGCTTTCATCCGCTTGATCGCCGCGCTGGTGGCGGCCGGCGAGCCGGTGCACGGCCTGATCGTCGGTGGCGCCGAGCAGCGCAAGCAGGCTTACCTGGATGAATTGCGCTCGGACATCGAGGCCGCCGGTCTGGGCGAGCACATCAGCCTGACCGGGCTGCGCGCTGACATTCGCGAGGTCTTTTCGCAGAGCGACGTGATAGTCTCGCTGTCGCGTCAGCCCGAGAGTTTCGGCCGCACCGCGCTCGAAGCGCTGGCGTTGCGGGTGCCGGTGGTCGGATGGGCGCATGGCGGCGTGGGCGAGATTCTGGAGGAAATGTTCCCGGTGGGGGCCGTGCCGCCGGGTGACTTCGAGGCGCTGCTTGGGCGCGTGCGCATGGTGCTGGCGGAACGCCCGCGGGTGGGCGCCTTGCCGCCCGCGTTCATGCGCGCGCGCATGTGCGCCGATACGCTGGACGTGTATAGGGATCTCGCGGCGAAGCGCCGCGGCGCGGATCGATAGGCGATCGCGCGGTTTTTGGTCGACACTTCAGGATTGAAAATGAACGACAAGCAAGCAAGGAGCTCGGTGCTCATCGAGGTGGGTGCCGGTGAGCTGATCGACAAGATCACGATTCTGCACATCAAGACAAAACGCATGACGGACCCGGTCAAACTGCACAACGTTCGGCATGAGTTCGACGTACTCGATGCCGCACGCAGGCGCGCCTTGCCCGTGTCGGATGAACTGGTCCGGTTGGAGCATGCGCTCACCGAGGTGAACGAGGCGCTCTGGGTGATCGAGGACGACATCCGTGCCTGCGAGGCCGAGCGCGATTTCGGTCCGCGCTTCATTGAGTTGGCACGTTCGGTCTACATTCAGAACGACAGGCGCGCGGCGCTCAAGAAAGACATCAATCTGTTGTGCGGGTCATCCATCGTCGAGGAAAAGTCGTATACCGACTTTTCGTGAGCGGACTCAAACCCGGTCCCGCCCCAGCCGGGTGAGGACCTCGGTGACTACCGTTTCGGGTGTCAGCGCGCCGAGGTCGGGCACCTCGAGGGCGTCGAAACCGGGGCGGCGGATGCCGGTGCGCTCGGCGCTGGTGTGGGGGCCGAACAACGCCAGTCCGGGTCTGCCAAGGCAGGCGGCGACGTGGCTCGGGCCGGTGTCGTTGCCGATCACGAAGGCGGCCTGCCGGAGCACGCCGGCCAGCTCGAACCAGTTCAGGAAGCCATTCGGGCCGAGCAGCGTATGGCCGGGGATGGTTTTCGCCAGGTCGATTTCGTCGGGGCCGGGTGCGGTCACGACGTCATAGCCGCGGGCCAGCAGGGCGTCCGCAAGGGCCGGGTAGTGTGGCCAGCGCTTGTGCGGATGGCGTGCCGAACAACCGGGAATCAGGGCCACGTAGGGTGAGCGCACACCGTCGGCCGCCAGCAGGGTTGATACGTCGTCCGCCATCCAGGTTACGTCGGGCCGCGGGCAGTGGGTCGTGTCGAGGCCGGCCGCCGCGAGCTGCGGTGCGAAACTCGACAGATTCGAGATCGGTGGCGGGCCTGGCCGCCGTCCGATCCATTCGACCTTGCGCAGGATCAGCTTGCGATAGTGTTCGGTGCGGCTCGATTTCTGAAGGTCGTAGACGCGCGCAAAGCTTTCGCTGCGCAGCATCCGGATCAGCTTGAGCGTAGGCCGCACGGCCCAGAGCGGGGCCCGGGTGTCGATCAGGACGCGGTCGATATGCGGGCAGCGCGACATCAGTTTGCGAAAGGGCGGCGTGGTAAGCAGCACGATTTCGGCGCCGGGATGGCCGGCGCGTATGTCGCGCAGCGCGCCGTCGATCTGGACCAGGTCACCGAAGGCGCCATGTTTGATTACCAGGATGCGGTCGGTATGCTTTTCGATCATTGTCCTTCAGCGCTCATTTGACGGGATGTTCCGTCGGGTGGCCGCAGGCTTGCGCCGGCATCGTTGTCATTGCTTCCAGGCCGCGCATTCGCAGCCGGACGCTGCGCGGCCTGTCGGGCGATGTGCAGCAGCACCGCGAAACACAGGAACACATACAGGCCGAACTCGCGCGACGCATACGAGATGCTGAACTGGGTCTGCGCGATCACCGCCAGTGCCGCGGTCAGGAACAGGCCGGCGCTCGCTTGCTGCTCGGGCGTCATCCTGCGCCAGCTGGCGGCGCTGCGCGCGAAGACGTAGCCGATCAGCGAGATCAGCAGACCGAGGCCGAGCATGCCGGTTTCGTACCAGGCGTCGAGCCACAGATTGTGGAGATGGCGAACGGTGATTTCGCCCAGATTGACGACCGCCGGATAGTACTGCGCGTTTCCCATGCCGACGCCGAACAGGGGATTGGCCGGTGGGTTGGCCAGCGCCTGCGACCACAGCGTCAGCCGCGAACTGCTGAGCGCATCGAGTTGGCCGAACAGTTCGTCGCCGCCCGACAGTCCGCGCAGCATCGAGTCGCCATTCGTGAACAGGGCGAACCCGATTAATCCACCACCGACGATCAGCACCTGCCAGAGTCGCAGGCGGAGGACCAGCAGGCCCATCACCATGCAGGCCATCAGCACGCCCATGAGCACGCCGCGCTCGTCCGATAGCACCACGAACCCGGCCAGTGCGAGCAAGGCCGTGCCGACGCCGGCGACACGCCATGCCTCGCCGAGCGTCCGCCAAAGCCAGGCGAGCATGAAGGGCAGGCAGAACGCGAGGTCGACCGCGCGCAGGTCGAGGCGCGGTATGAAATGGTCGGTGTTCAGGCGAACGACGGCGAGATCGACGTACGCGACCAACAGCGCCAGCACGGCGCCGAGGCCGAGCGTGTGCTGCAGCCTGGCAAGCTTGTCAGGATGCATGGCGAGGATCGACAGTGTGATCGGCGCGATGCTCACGTAGACCACGACGGTGGCCCACAGCTTGAGCGCGCGCGCAGGGTCGAGCGCGACCGTGACGCTTGCCAGGTAGGCGGAAAGCAGCGCCACAAGCAGCAGCAGAAAGGTGCGATGCCCGTGCTGCCGCAGCGCCGGCGCCGCGGCAAGCGCCCATACGATGTACAACGCCAGCGCGCTGTTGAACACCCCCCGGCCGACGATCAGCGCCAGCGGAAAGTAGGCCGGCATCAACCACCCGGAAGTGATGAATCGGGTGGTGGCCTGCGTGCGCAGCGCGCGCGCGCGATCGCACAGGGGGCTCATCGCCGGGTTCCCTGCGCATCGGTCGTGCCGTCGCCATGGTGGGCGTGCCACAGCGCGCGAATCCGGACATAGGCCTTCTCGAGCATGTGCAGCCCGCTGCCCAGCGGATGCGCCTTGCGCCATGCGTGCCGGCTCAGGATGGTCGTGGTGGCGGGGGTGTACCCTGCCCCGGTGCGTGCTGCGGCTGCCACGATGCGCGCGATCACGGCGAACAGGTGGTGGTGCTCCAGCACCCGTTGCCGCGCGGCTTCGATGGCGTCGCGGCGTTGCTGCCAGGCGTTGGTCGCAATCGCGGCGCGAATGGTGCGTGCGGCGCCGTCCGGGTCGCGGATGTCGATCGGGATGAAGCTGTCGGGCGGGAAGTAGTCGCCTGCATTCGGCGCGCCTGCGTAGAAAGGCAGGCATCGGCCAAGAAAGGCATCGCTGAGTTTCTCGGTGAAATGGTGTGGCGCGATATGGTTTTCGACCGCGAGGTGATAGCGAAAGGGGGCGAGCGCTTCGGCCTTGTCGTCCATGGGGGTCGCGCCACGGCCGAAGAGCGCCATTTCGGGCAGGCGTTCACGCATGGCCGCGATGAAGGCGAAGCGCTGCGCATGATGGGTGTGCCACTGGCGCTTGGACGAGTAGACGGTGGAGATTGCCGCCGTTTTCATGTTGGGGGCCGGCCCCGCGAGCAGTTCGTCGCGGCTCATCCAGGTGCCGGCGCCGCTGCCGTAGAACCAATGGTTCGCGGCTTGCTGAAAATGTCGTCGAGGGTGCGGCAGGGCCCAGTCGGGCTGGGTGGTGAGCACATGCCCGAACTGGGCCGCGAAGCCGCGCCCGTAGGCCTTGATCGATGACGGTTCGGTGGTCACCAGGAGGGTGTTCGCGGCCGGGCAGGCGAGGGCTTCGCGCGCCTCGTCACGCCGTCCATCGGGTTGCGGCGGTATGTCGTCGTAGGCCGCCAGCCAGTCGTAATCGCGCGCATCGCGCTCGAACAGAAACTGGCAATCGCCCCAGCGTCCATCGCCGGCGGGAAAATAGCGGGCCCATTCGCGCGGGTCGAAGCGGCTGAGCAGCTTGATGCGGGTGAGGGTCACGTGTTGTCGTCTATGTGTGGTTTTCGGAGGCGCGCGGCGTGTGACTTCGGGACCGGTGCGCGAGCGGGCGTCGGCATTATCGCATCAGCCGACGGCCCCAGTCGCACGCATCCAAGGCCTGCATGAGGCCGGCCTGCAAACGGGGTTCGGCGAAGTGCCGGTCGAACAGCTGGCGCGCGGCGTATGCGCTGGCGGTGTGGCGCGCGCCCGGCGCGTGCGCCCAGGTGGCCAGGCACTGGGCGAGCGCCTGTGGGTTTCCGGCTTCGCTGAAGACGATCGCACCGCCGTTGTCGGTCCGGAAGCGCGCATCGAAGGCCGGGGTGTCGGCGGTGATGACCGGCCGGCCGACGGCCAGCGCCTGATAGACCTTGTTGGGTACGACGCGCCGGGCTTTGGCCGAGGTGCCGAAGATGCCCAGCACGATGTCGGCCGCGGCGATGCGTGTGGCGAGGGTGTCGATATCCACCCAGTGCTCGAACCGCACGCTGACCAGGCCGTCGTCGCGGTCGAGATGGGCCAGGCGCGAGAAGGCATCGGCGCGTGCCGGGCCATCGCCGATCAGGCGGATTTCGATCGGCGGGCCGGCATAGCGCAGGATGGCTTCGACCAGGGTCGGCACGCCGTGCAGGCCGATGAAGGAGCCGAAGAACAGCGCCTGTGGCCGCCGTGTCGCAGGCGCGTTTGGCGGCCGGAACTGGAAGACGGATTCGTCTGCCCCGACCGGCAGCACGATGATCCGCGCCGGCTGTACCCCCAGCGTGGTGGCGAAATACTCAGCATGGCCGGCCGTGTCGGCGACCACGATGTCGGCGCGGCCGAACAGCGCCCGCTCATGTCGCAGCAGGCGCCGGCCCGCAGGACTGCCGGCCGTGACCTTGGCGCGCTCGTTGATCTGCTTGTCGTAAGCGCTGATCAGCGGGTCGAAGATCAGGGGCAGCGCGTTGCGCCGACAGTAGCGGGCGGCGGCGATGACGTCGCGCTGGCGAAAGCTCGGAACCCACACCGCGTCGGGGCGGGGCAGGCGCGCAAACAGGGCCTCGATGTCGGCGAGTGCCGAACTGCGCGGCCTGAAAAAGCGCAGACGGATGCCGGATTGCTCCAGGAGGCGATACACGACGCGGTCGCGCGAGTAGACGTTTGCAGCGACGTGCCTGTGGCTCCAGATCAGCACTTCGCCGACCGGGCGGCTATGCATCGCGTTGCGCATGGGCGAGGGCTTGGCGGTCATGGCCGGGTGTTCGCGGCGAGGGGGGCCAGCAGCGCCGCGACCCGGTCGGCTTCGGCCAATGGCGTAGCGGTTGGCGTGGGCGCATGCCCCGTGGCGAGCATGTTGGAGAAGGTCACGACGAGCCGGTCCCGTTCGAGGCCGGCCAGCCCGTGGGCGATCTTGCCGGGGTTGCCAGCCGCGGCGGGCAGTTCGATCAGTCCGGTCGCACAGCCCGCGGTCAGCGCCTCGTAGACCATCGAGACGCTGTCGGTCGTGACCCAGGCCGTTTCGGCGGTGGCCAGTGTGGCCGCCAGCCAGCCGGGCGGGCACGCCTCCCAGGCGTGATAATGCGCGCCGGCCAGCCTGGCCAGCCGCCCGCGTAGCCCGGCGGGTGTCCGGCGCGAGTCGGTCAGCACGGCGCCGGGCCAGCGTGCCAGCAGCGTCTCGATCGCCCCGGCGACGGCGTCGTCGTCCCAGCGGTAATGGCGGCTCACGCCCCCCACGAGAATCGCGGCACTGCCCGGCGATTTCGCGCCCGGGTGCATGGGGTTCAACACGCCGTGGGTGCGAATGATGCGGTCGTCGCCCGCCGCGTCGTCATGCAGCGGAATCACGCAGGCATCGAACAGCCATGTCGGCAGGCTGGGCCGCATCAGTACGACCAGGTGGCCACCGCGCGCCCGGCGCGCAGCCAGTCCGCTCAGGTGGGTCCGGTGCCCCGCGACCACCACGAGATCGGGGTCGGGCAGTGCCCGCCCGGCCGGAAAGCGACCCAGGCTCCAGTCGAGCAGCGCCGCGCCGGGCGTGCCGGCGCTCAGCCAGTGCGCATCGACCCCGCCACGCCGTTCGAAGCCGCGCCGCAAGCCCTCGAGCTGGTTGCGGTGGCCGGGCTTGTCGTCGGTGATCAGCCATAGCGTCAGCGGATGCGCCGCGTGGTGGGGGGGTGATGTGCCAGCCAGGTTGCGGCTCATGTCGACGGTGTGGTGCTCAGCGATTGAACCATTTGAGCACGCAGCCCCAATCATGCACATCCAGCCGGGTGCCATGACCACACGCAAAGTCCAGGCCCAGCCAGCGTTCGGGGGGAATGCCGAGCAGGGTTCCGGCGATGACCCGCAGTGGCCCGCCATGCCCGACCACGACTGCGGGGGTGGCTGTGTCGGCGAGGCAGTCGTTGAGCCAGGCGCGCACACGCTGCGCCATATCCTGCACCGATTCGCCGCCCGGCGCGCGGAAACCGAGCGGATCGGCTTCCCACGCCGCGAGCACCGGGCCAAGGTCGTCGAACGCCTGCATCTCCCAACTGCCGAAATGAATCTCGCGCAGACGTTCGTCGAGAAGCGGTTCGCCGAGCGCCTCGGCGAGCAGGCGGGCACGCGTGAGCGGGCTCGCGTGCAGGCGATAGGTGGGGGGCAGGAATGCGCGCAGGCGCGCCGCGACTTCGTCGGGGCACTCGGCCAGCCCGAGGTCCGACTGGCCATAGCAGATGCCGGGCGCAACGTCCGGGCGGGGGTGGCGAATCAGATGAAGTTCCATGCGGCGAGAATTCCGATGTAGCACGCGAGTTCGGCGGCTTGCTGGGCAGCGCCGAGGCAGTCGCCAGTGTAACCGCCGAGGCGGCGCCGGAAAACCTGGCGTGCGCGCCAGGTGACGACGACGACGAGGGCGAGTGCGGCGGCGGCGGCATCGGCGGGCAGCAGCAGTAGCGGCAGCAGGCCGCTGCCGCATGCGATCGCGAGTTCATGTCTTTCGAGCGTCCGGGCGAGCGGTCTGGCCTTCGACAGTTCGTCTTCGCGCACATAGCTCAGGGTGTGGATCAGGCTGACCGACGCAAGCCGCGACAGCGGATGGGCGGCGCCCAGCGCGATCGCGGCGAGGCCGGGTGAATGCGTGGCCAATTCGATCAGCGCGGCGGCCTTGCTTGCGAGCATCAACATCAGGCCGGCGGCGCCGTAGGTGCCGATGCGCGAATCCTTCATGATCGCCAGCGCCTGCAGCTTGTCCCAGCCCCCGCCCAGGCCGTCGCAGGTGTCGGCCCAGCCGTCTTCGTGAAAGGCGCCGGTGAGGCGCAGCGCCAGCGCCATCGAAAGCAGTACCGCGACCGAGACCGGCAGCAGCAGCGATGCGAGATAGAGGCCGGCCGCGGCAACGGCGCCGACGATCCAGCCGACCAGGGGAAAATAGCGGGCCGCGTGATTGAGCCGTTCCGGCGACCAAGGCACCCAGGCCGGGACCGGGATGCGGGTAAAGAAGCCGAGCGCGGTGAAAAAGAGTTCGACTTGATGGCGCATTTATCGCGACCGGGTTTCAGACCGAGCCATCGCTGACCCCCGCGGACGCGAAGCTCGCCATTTCGTTGAGGAAATTGACCGCGGCCGCCAGCAACGGAAACGCGAGCGCCGCACCCGTGCCTTCGCCAAGGCGCAGATCCAGTTCGATTAGCGGTTCCGCGTCGAGATGCGCAAGCTGCAGGCCGTGGCCGGGTTCGCGCGAGCGGTGGGCGAATACGCAATAGTCGAACACGGCCGGATTCAGGGCGTGCGCGACCAGAAGCGCCGCGGTCACGATGAAGCCGTCGATCAACAGGGTCATGCGCTTCTCGGCCGCGCCGAGCATCGCGCCGGCCATCATCGCGATCTCGAAACCGCCGAACTCGGCGAGCGTGGCGATGGGGGTCGCGGGCCGGCCGGCGCGGGCGAACGCGCGGGCGAGCAAGGCCTTCTTGCGGGCGAGGCCCGCATCGTCGAGTCCGGTACCGCGCCCGGTCACGCTGTCCAGCGGTGCATCGGTGAGGCAGTGGGTGATCAGCGCGGCGGCGGCGGTGTTGCCGATGCCCATCTCGCCGAAACCCACCAGGTTGGTGCCGTCGTGGGCGAGCGCGTGGGCAAGCGCGCGCCCGCGCGCGATCGCTTCACGGGCCTCGGTTTCGGTCATCGCCGCCTGCTCGATGAAGCTGGCCGTGCCCGGTCCGATCTTGGCGTCCACGAGCCCCGGGCGGATCCCGAAGGCGTGATTCACGCCCGCATCGACTACGGTCAGCCCGAGCCCCATCTGGCGGCAGAGCACGTTGATCGCCGCGCCGCCGGCGAGGAAATTCTCCACCATCTGCCAGGTGACTTCCTGCGGATAGGCCGACACGCCGGCGCGCGCCGCACCGTGGTCGCCGGCGAACACCATGATGTGGGGCCGGACGATTGTCGGCGTGCAAGTCCGCTGGATCAGGCCGATCTGCAGCGCCAGGGGTTCGAGCCGGCCGAGGGCGCCGGTGGGCTTGGTCTTGCCGTCGATCAGTCCTTGGAGGGTCGGAGCCAGATCCGGATTGAGGGGGGGGATGGTGAATTCCATCGGCGGGCGCCTGACGATGTGCGGGCGGCAATCATATCAGCACCCGTGTAGCCGTTCCCGGCCGTCATGCGGCGGCGAGCCACGTGCGCGGGTTCGGTGCGAGCCGCCCGGAGGCGGAATCGGCGCCGACTGGGGATGGGCTTACTTCAGGGTCAGCGCAAGGCCGGCGGCCACGAAGCTCACGCGGTCGCTCAGTGTCGCGACGGCCTGGTTCAAGCGGCCGGCCTCGTCGCGAAACAGACGCCCGAGCGGCGTCTCCGGAACCAGCCCAAGCCCCACCTCGTTGGCGACGAGGATGATGTCGCCGGGCAGGCGCGGCAAGGTGGCGAGCAGGGCCGCGTGTTCGCGGACCAGCGCCGGGTGCGCCGCCGGGCTGGCGGGGGGATGTTGGCGTTCATCGTCACCGAGCAGGTTGGCGATCCACAGCGTCAGGCAGTCGACGATCACGCAGCGGCCGGGGGCGGTCTCGCTGCTCAGTGCGTCGGCCAGCCGTAGCGGGCACTCCACGGTGTGCCAGCCGGACGGGCGGTCGAGGCGGTGGCGTTCGATGCGTGCGCGCATTTCGTCGTCCAGCCCTTCGGCCGTGGCGATCACGCTGACCGGGTACCCGGTCGTTGTGGCGAGCGCTTCCGCATGGCGGCTCTTGCCCGAGCGCGCGCCGCCGAGGATCAGGTGTATGGACATGGTCAGGACGGTGATGGCAATGGCGCAGCGGCGCCGAATCAGGCTATCATCCGCACCTCATCCCGAGGGATGAAGTGTGTTCCAGGTGCCTGACGGCGGCTCACGCCGAAAGGTTAAACGGGAAACAGGTGCGCGCTGTGTCGGAGCATACCCGAAGCGCCATGCCTGTGCTGCCCCCGCAACGGTAAGTGGACGCAAGACGCGTCAAGTAAGCCACTGGGTTTCGGCTCGGGAAGGCGATGCGTCGAGTCCGGCAGGTCGAGCTAAACCTGCCGGTACAGCCCATGAGCCCGGATACCGGCCCGGACACCGATTGGCGAAGTGCCGCGGGGTGGCGGCAACGGTGCGGGTTCGGTCTGCTCGGTTGGTTCTCCTCGCAAGTGCTTCATTTTGCTTGACCGCCGGGTCAGTGCGGGGTCGCACCGCCTGGCACAGGGAGTGCCTCCAATGAAATCACCTTGTCGCACCGCCGCATTCGCGGCGGTCGTGCTGTTGCCGCAGTCCATTCCTGCCGTGCTTGCCCAGGAAACCGTCACCGAAGCGGTCGTCGTGACCGCGAGCCGTCAACCGCAACGGGTCAGCGATGTGCTTTCGCGGGTCGAGATCCTCGATCGCGATGCGATCGAGCGTGCTGGCCAGAGCTCGCTCGTCGAACTGCTGCGCGCGCAGCCGGGCATCCGGGTCTCGATGAGTGGCGGCTTGGGGGCAAACGCGAGCGTGTTCATCCGCGGGGCCGAATCGCGCCACACCCTGGTGTTGATCGACGGCATGCGGATGGGCTCGGTGACGACCGGACAGCCGGCGCTGGAAGCGATTCCGCTGGCGATGATCGACCGGATCGAGATCCTGCGGGGGCCGGCCAGCGCAATGTACGGTTCCGAGGCGATCGGCGGCGTGATCCAGATCTTCACGCGCAAGGGCGTCGACGGATTTCAGCCCGAGGTGTTCGTCGGCTACGGCAGCAACAGCACTTTGAATGCGAACGCTTCGCTTGCGGGCGGGGCGGGCCGCGTGCGCTACAACCTGACCGTCGGGCAGGATGAGACCGATGGCTTCAACGCCAAGCGCGACCCCGATTTCTGGAATCTGCCGTGGGGCAATTCCTACCACCCGGACCGCGACGGGTTTCGCAATGCCTATGTCAGCGCTGCGGCGTCGGTGGCGTTGCGCGAGCGCGACGAGGTGGGGGTGAATCTCTATCACTCGGATGGCCGCAACTGGTACGACAGCAACGACTTCTTCGACTCCTATCTCGACAAGTCGATGTCCGCGTACAGTGTCTACATGACCAATCAACTGGCGGATGGCTGGACGAGTACGCTGCGTGCCGGGCGCACCGAGGACAAGCTGAGCAACTGGCCCGATCTGTATTCGTTCAGCCGCTTCGACAGCACCCAGACCCAGTTCATGTGGCAGAACGATGTACGGCTGCCGGTGGGGTCGCTGATGGCGGCCTATGAATATGTTCGCAGCGAGGTCGACGGCACGACCGATTTCACCGTCGACCGGCGCACGGTGAACGCGCTGCTGCTTGGTTGGTCGGCCCGCTTCGATGCGCACAATGTGCAGGTGAACACGCGCTATGACGACAATTCCCAGTTCGGGAGCAAGGCCACCGGCCTGTTTGCGTACGGTTATCAGGTGTCGCGCGCGCTCTCGTTGCAGGCCAGCATCGGCACGGCCTTCAATGCGCCGACCTTCAATCAGCTTTACTGGCCGGATACCGGGTTCGGCGGCGGCAATCCCAATCTGGAGCCGGAAGAAGCGCTCAGCCGCGAGATCGGATTGCGCTGGGACGACGGTACCCACGCGGTCGAGCTGACCTACTACAACAACCGGGTCGACGATCTGATCGCCGACTGGCCGCCGGCAAACGTCAACCGCGCGAACCTGGAGGGCATCGAGGTGGTTTATCGCACCCAGCTGGCCGGGTTCGACGTGCAGGCAGGTCTGGACCTGCTCAAGGCCGAGGACGATGCCACCGGCAAGAACCTGCCGCGCCGGGCGGAGCAGATGGCGTTCGCGCGGATCGATCGGGCGACGGGTGCGTGGAACTATGGCGTCGAGGTGAACGGGAGCGGGCACAGCTACGACGATGCGGCGAACACGGTGAGACTGGGCGGCTATGGGCTCGTCAACGCCTACGCCCACTACCGGGTGAATCCGGAATGGCGGATCGAGGCGCGTGCCACCAACCTCTTCGACCGGGACTACGAACTGTCGCGCGGCTACGCAACCGATGGTACGAACGTGTTCGTGGGGGTGCGCTACGCGCCGAGGTAAACGCAATTGGCTGCCACGGTGCCGGCGCGGGACGCAAGGCTGATGCCAGCGCGGATCAACGTCGCCTGGATGTCGGTCGTGCTGGTGACGGCGGCCGTGCTGGCGTTCGTGTGGGCGCTCACCACCGGCAGCATCGCGGTGAGTCCGGCAGACCTGTGGGCCGTGTTTGCCGGTGGTGCCGAGGGTATGAACGCCAGTGTGATCCGCGAACTGCGGCTGCCCCGCGCTGCTGCGGTGTTTGCCTGTGGAGGGCTGCTGGCGCTGGCCGGCGCGCTGATGCAGGTGTTGCTGAGGAATCCGCTGGCCGACCCGTATATTCTCGGAGTTTCGGGCGGTGCAGCGGTCGGCGCCTTGTCGGCCATGTTGTTCGGGGCGGGGGCATGGTGGGTCGACGGTGCGGCCTTTGCCGGCGCGCTCGCCGCGATGCTGCTGGTTTTCGGGCTCGCGCACGGCGAGGGGGCTTGGACCCAGACGCGTTTGCTGCTTACAGGGGTAATCGTTGCAGCCGGTTGCGGCGCAGTGGTGACGCTGATGTTGTCGCTCGCGCCGGATGCGCGCTTGCAGTCGATGCTGTTCTGGTTGATGGGCGATGCCAGCGGCGCGCGCCGCCCATGGCCCGCACTGGTGTTGCTGGTGCTCGGGTTGGTATGCGTCGCGCCGGTTGCGCGCGACCTCAACGTGCTCGCGCGCGGCGACAGTGCGGCACGGGCGCTCGGTGTGGATGTGGATCGCCTGCGTTACGCCGTCTACGGCCTCGCCTCGCTCCTGACCGCGGTGTCGGTGACCTTGATCGGCTCGGTCGGGTTCGTCGGGCTGATCGTTCCTCACCTGGTGCGTTTCGTGATCGGTAACGATCAACGGCTGTTGCTGCCTTTTGCGGTCTTGGTCGGCGGAACCTTGCTGACGCTGGCCGATACCGCCGCGCGTACCGTGGTTGCGCCGATGCAGTTGCCGGTCGGGGTGCTCACCGCGTTGATCGGCGTGCCGGTGTTCCTGATTCTGCTCGCCAGGAGGCCGGGCTGACATGGAGGCCGTGCCGGGCGCCCCCCTGCTCGAAGCGGAACGGCTTGCGCTCAAGGCGGGGGAGCGCTGGCTGTGCTGCGAGTTCAGCCTGAGCCTCAGGGCGGGTGAATGCCTGGTGCTGCTGGGGCCCAACGGTGCCGGCAAGACCACCTTGCTCAACACGTTTGCCGGGCTGCGCCCACCGGCCGTTGGCGCCGTGCGGCTGGGGGGGCGTGCCGGCCCGGCGTGGGAGCGAACCGCACTGGCCCGTTTTCGCGGTCTGCTGGCACAGAGTCGCCCTGAAATGTTCTCGTCTTCGGTGATCGAGAGCGTGCTGGTCGGGCGCCATCCCCATCTCGGCCGCTGGGGCTGGGAAGGTGAGCATGACCGGCAGCTCGCACTCGATGCCTTGCGCGAAGTCGGCCTTGCCGGCTTCGCGGCGCGCGATGTGTTGACGCTGTCGGGCGGCGAGCGGCAGCGGGTCGCGGTGGCGTGCCTGCTCGCGCAGGCGCCCCGGCTCTTGTTGCTCGATGAGCCGACCAACCATCTCGATCT